>JBBQJE010000160.1:0-8098 GCA_038325635.1 Bacteroidales bacterium | reverse complement strand
GCATGCATTCGGCATCCTGGATTAAATCATTGTTCAGTCTAACGCCGTAATGGTAAAGCAGGTCGCTCAGGTTTATGTCCACCGGCAATGCAAGAGTGGACATCCCTTCAGAAAGACTGTCCATGCTGACTTTTATCGGATCGATCAGCCAAACTATTTTCCCTCCTTGCATGAGATATTGATCCAGAATCAATTTGTCGTGCTCCTGAAATTTATTCTGTGGGTTGGCCACAATCAGCACTTTAATACTGTCTGCAACCGATAATAATTGATCACAATTAATCCGGGAAACCAAATAACTCGTGGATAGAGCTGCAGTAATATCATTTACATGCAGAGAATCTGCCTCCTGATGCCCTTCCAAAAATGCCACTTGTATAGATTTTTCCCTAATCAACGTTCGGATGGCATTCATAAATTCGAATTCCAGCATCTCGATGGAGCGGTTTAGATTTTCCTCTGCAGGAATAGCCGGATCATTTTTCAACAAGTTTAAAACCAGGGCTTTGTCTTGGTATCTTAGAACAACGGATGGAAAAACCAACTTGGTAGTAATTCCCTGTTCTGTTTTGATTCGCAGGTTTGTGGGTATTATTCCCTGCTGCATTAATTCATCAAAATAGGCATTCCTATCTTTCGCTGAAACTTCTTTATAGGGATCTACTTTCCGAATATAGATCGAATGATTCCCATATTGCTGAAGATCAAGTAGTTTTTCTTCAATTGCTGCCTTTAGAGGACGAAACCCGGGAGGCATATCCCCTTCCAGATAAATTTCTGCCATCAGACTATTGTCAATTTTTTCCAGTACCTTGATGGATGAAGAGGACAGTGTGTACCGCTTCTCGGAAGTGAAATCCAATCTAAATAGACGAGTTTGCGATAAAAAAATGAGCCCAACTAATACAAGTAAATAGGGTGCTTTGCGTTTTAAATGCGCAGAAAACACCGTTCTTTCCCATTGCAGTGCAATCCTGGTAAGGGTTAGAAAGACGACCGTGACAGTCAGAAAATAAAACAGATCGCGACTATCGAGTAATCCACGACTAATTGACTCATAATGAGATGAAATGCCCAAGGATATAAAAAATGCAGACCAGGAAGTTGATTGAATCAAGTCTGCTAGCAGGTCGAATCCCGAGAACAAAAAAAATGAAAGAAGAACTGCCGCGACGAAGGCAACAATTTGGTTTTCGGAGAGTGCGGATGCAAAGAGGCCGATTGAAAGAAAGATCAAGGCCAGGAAAAGTAGACCAATATAACTGCCTAACGTTGCAGCGACATCCATCACGCCCACCGGATTTCCCAAATAGTAGACCGTGAAAAAATAAATTAATGATAAGAAAAGCGTACAAAAAACCACAAAAAATGCTGCAAGCAACTTTGCTGCAATAAGTTGAGAAATTGAGATAGGGCGGGTTAAAAGTAATTCCATCGTTCCGCTGCGTACCTCTTCAGAAAATAGGCGCATCGAAATGGCTGGGATCAGAAAGAGATACAGCCATGGCACCAAATCAAAAAAAGCAGACATTGAAGCATAGCCGCCTGACAGGATATTCATGTTTCCGTCAAAAAACCAGAGAAAAAGTCCAGAGATTAACGCAAAGACAATCAGGATCATATAGGCTATTAATGATCCAAAAAATTGCAGAAGTTCCTTTTTAATCAGACTTATCATAATTTTAAATCCACAAAATGAATTTTTCAACAACCAAGGGCAGGGCATAGAACAATTAGGCCACCTATTTTAATTTTAACAAATTTACCATTTCCTGGGCTGCACGGTCGGCACATCCCGGAGGACCTAATTTTGCAAGCATGATTTGATAGTTTTGAAGCATAAGTTCGCGATACGCCGGTTCATCCAGAATCTTTTTCAACTCTGCACCTACCGATGCAGGCTTGCATTTTTCTTGAAAAAACTCCATCACAATCTCCTAAACCATGATCAGATATAATAAAGAAAAACAGCGCAACTTGAGAAATATCTTTCTCAAAAAAGAGGTAAACCTACCCATCTCAATAATGTAACAAACCACCTGCGGAATATTTATCACAGCCGTTTCCAGAGTTGCGGTTCCCGAAGCTACTATAGCCGCCTTAGATTGCTGCAACAGTTCGTAAGTTTTTCCGAATATCACCGGAATCTGCTTATCCGACATGTATTTCTGGTACAATTCCAGGGACAATGCGGGGGCACCTGCAATGACAAACTGATAGTCAGGAAACTGGTCTGCCACCTGGACCAAGACGGGCAAAATAAGCTGAATCTCCTGCTTTCGGCTACCCGCAAGAAGTGCAATAATTGGCTTATCGGCTAAATTATTTTCGTAAATAAATTCCTGGAATGTTTGATCTCTATTGGAACGAACGGCCAATTCGTCGACTGTCGGATTACCCACATACCTGATTTTATAATTGAATTTGTCGTAGAATTCCTTCTCAAACGGGAATATCGTGAACATTTCGTCCACGTAGTTTTTCACCCATTTTACCCTATCAGATCTCCAGGCCCATATTTTAGGAGAAATATAATAGAACGTTTTGATTTTGTGTTCTTTCGCAAATCTCGCCATCCTGAAATTGAAACCGGGATAATCGACCAATATCAATACATCAGGTTCAAATTCAATTAGTGCTTTCTCCGCAAGTTTAAAATTTTTCTTAATCTGCCTTAGGTTGAGCAAAACGGTCAGAAAGCCCATGAAAGCCATTTCACGGTAGTGTTTTAAAAGAGTACCACCTTGAGCGGCCATCAGATCGCCACCGAAAAAACTGAATATGGCATCCTGGTCTTGCTTTTTAATTCCTGCCATCAGAAATGAAGCATGAAGATCGCCAGAAGCTTCACCTGCGAGGATAAAATATCTCATTTAAGTGACGGATGAAAAATGAAAAATGAAAAATCATTATATCATAAGTTTTAAGGCAAATATTGATAGTCCATAGACAATGGTAATTGCCATGACACCCCTCCCCGCTTTGTACCGGTCTGACCGCACAAAAAGCATAAAAGGAATTAAATTTGGGAATACAGAGAGGCTCAATACATGAACAATTTTGCCTGTTTGTGCCAAAAAGTTAAAATACTGACCAAAAGTTAAATCCTTAAACCTGAAAAGATAATACAGCAGAAAAAATATTAACGGAAAGCTAAGCCCTAAAAAAAAGCCAAGCCAAAATCGGTTCATATTAGATGGTTCGATGTAAGATGCTTTCATCTAGTTAGAATTTCCATTTTTGAATAAACTGAAAGGAGGAATAGGCTGTCAGATCAGTCGTCACGGGCACCACAGATACGAAACCATTTAGCAACGCAAAGGTATCCGTATCGCGGGCTTCGTTTTCTGCATCGTTGAAATAACCGGTCATCCAGAAATAATCGCGGCCATGAGGATCAGTCCTTTTTTCGAATTCCTCCACCCATTTTCCACGTGTTTGACGGCAAAAATTGATTCCCTTCACCTCTCCCTTCGGAATATTGACATTCAGGCAGATTCCCTCCGGCAAACCGTATTCGGCTACCTTTTGAAAGATACGAGCCACCACTTTTTTTGCTTTGGTAAAATCCGCTTCATTTGAATAATCGTCCAGCGAAAAACCGATAGAGGGTACGCCATGAATAGAACCTTCGATAGCGGCGCCCATCGTTCCTGAATAAAGGATCGAAATGGAGGTATTGGCACCGTGATTGATACCGGAAATAATGAAATCAGGCAACTTTGTAAGTATTTTACTGCAAGCCAATTTCACACAATCTACAGGCGTTCCAGAGCAGGAATAGATGACCAACCCCTCTTCTTCCTGCATTTTAGTAATCCGAAGGGGACGTTCAACTGTTATTGCATGCGACATTCCGGAGTGCGGACTATCCGGTGCAACGACAACGATGTTGCCGAAAAGCCGTAGCACCTCGATCAATTCAATCAGCCCTTTGGCAAAAACCCCATCATCATTTGAAATCAATATCAAAGGGCGTTCTTCCATAATTTTCATATTTTGCTCAAAGATAATGGTTCGCGGGGAATAATTATTCCTTAATTGATCAACATTTGAATATATCGGTAGGGGCAATCCTTGTCCCTACCGATATAATGTTGATTGTGTTATCACAAGGGTTTCCCCTTCAAATCATTGGGAAAATTGGTACATTTGTATTCATAATGGTCAAAATTAAAAAGCGCATAGTCCTCCTTGGTACAACCTGGCCATTTCGGCCCGGAGGAATTGCGACCTTTAATGAAAGGTTGGCAAGAGCTTTTATTTGCGAGGGATATGAAGTGATTATCTACACTTTCTCACTTCAATATCCGGGATTTTTGTTTCCGGGAAAGACTCAATATTCAGATCAGCCCTCACCGGAAGATTTGGACATTAGGATTAAGGTAAATTCAATCAATCCCTTTAATTGGATTACCGTTGGACGCGAACTTCGGAGATTAGCTCCGGATATGCTGGTGGTGCGCTTTTGGATTCCATTCATGGCGCCTGCCTTAGGAACCATTGCGAGAATTGTCCGGAGGAATCACCATATCCGAGTTATTGCCCTGGCAGACAACATCATCCCGCACGAAAGAAGGATTGGCGATATGTTTCTAATCAACTATTTTGTCAAGAGTATGGATGGTTTTGTCACTTTATCACGCAAAGTTTTGGACGATTTGCAGCGACTCAGACCTTCCGCTCCATCCTTCTATACTCCACATCCAATTTACGACAACTTTGGAGAGGCGGTTTCCCGGGAGGAAGCGTTAAAAAAATTGGATTTGGATCCTGAATTTCATTATTTGCTGTTTTTTGGGTTTATCCGCGAATACAAGGGTCTCGACTGGCTGTTGTCAGCTTTCGCGGATCCGAGATTAAGAAAATTCAAAATAAAACTTCTTGTTGCAGGCGAATATTATACCTCACCTCAGAAATACGAGCAAATCATCCATGAAAATCATTTGGAAGATCATGTGATACTTCATACCCAATTTATCGCAGACAGTTTAGTACCCTACTATTTTGGGGCGGCAGATCTTATTGTTCAGCCCTATAAAAGTGCTACTCAAAGCGGCGTTACTCAGATTGCCTATCATTTTGAAAAACCAATTTTAGTAACGGATGTTGGCGGATTGGGAGAAATAGTCCCTACCGGGAAAGTCGGATATACTGTTTCACCGGAACCAACGGCCATTTCTGATGCGATTTTTGATTTTTTTGAAAACAAACGGGCTACAGAATTCGTACTAAATATAAAGGAAAGGAAGGGTCAATTTTCGTGGAAAACGATGGTTGAAACCTTTGATAAGCTGGATGAAGAGATTATCAAGAATAGTTTAATTTAGAAAAGTTTAAGTGAGGGTGAGTATTCCTGGATTTCAATTTATAAAAACCGGAGATTTGAACATTTTAAGACCAACATGGATTTGCAGACTGAAATAGAGAAGAGGGAGATAGATGACTTGTTTGATGAAGTCCTAAAATCTTTCACCCGTACGCTTTCCCCCGAGAACCTGAAATTGATACATAAAGCCTATCAATTTGCATCAGCGGCTCACATGGGGGTAAGGCGCAGGTCGGGTGAACCATATATTTTACATCCTCTATCTGTCGCAAAAATTGTTGTCAGCGAGATAGGACTTGGAACCAAATCCGCGATAGCGGCCATATTACATGACGTAGTTGAGGATACCGACTATACAGTTCAGGATATTGAAAAAATGTTTGGTGCCAAGATTGCCATGTTAGTGGATGGATTGACCAAACTCTCCGGTACTTTCGATTCAAAGCAGGCAACCAATTTCAGGAAGATGTTGATGACGTTGTCGGACGATGTGAGAGTGATCCTGATAAAACTTGCCGATCGTTTGCACAACATGAGGACGTTGGATTCAATGCCCCTCAACAAACAACTGAAAATATCGTCGGAAACACTTTATATTTTTGCCCCTTTAGCGCATCGTTTGGGTCTTTATGCGATCAAATGTGAATTGGAAGATTTGAGCCTTCGCTTCAAAGATCCTGAGACTTATCGCCAGATTGAACTCAGCTTGCATAGTGAAGAAGAGCGAATTAACTATTTAGTTTACGATTTTGCCAAGCCCATCCAGGCAAAATTATATGAGGAGCACTTCGATTTCACGGTAAGTGGAAGGACGAAATCGATCTACTCCATTTACCAGAAGATGCAGGCCAAAAACATCACTTTTGAGGAGGTTTACGATCTACTGGCCGTTCGTATCGTTTTTAAACCAAAAGAAAATGTATCGGAAAAACGGCAATGTTTTGAAATTCTGTCATTGATTACGGATATCTATACGCCTAAACCGGATCGGATTCGAGACTGGATTACCATTCCGAAAGCCAATGGTTATGAGGCGCTCCATGTTACGGTGATGGGACCCTTAGGACAATGGGTCGAAGTCCAAATCCGGAGTGAACGAATGGATGAGATCGACGAACGTGGATTTGCTGCCCATTATAAATACAAAGGAGACAGCGCTTCCGAAAGCGAGCTGGATAAATGGTTGCACAAGATCAGGGAATTGCTTGCCAATCCGGAATCGGATGCCTTGGATTTCCTGGATGAGTTTAAGCTCAATCTATTTAGCCGTGAAATCGTTGTTTTTACTCCAAAAGGCGAGATGAAAATGTTGCCCAAAGATGCCACCGTTCTGGATTGTGCTTATGATATACACACGGCTTTGGGGAATCGCTGCATCGGGGCCAAAGTAAATCACGCCTTGGTACCAATGAGTTATGTGTTGAAAAGCGGTGATCAGGTAGAAATCCTCACCTCAGAGAAGCAATTTCCGAAGGCAGAATGGATGAATTTTGCCGTTACTGCCAGAGCGAAGACGAAGATTAAAGACTCTTTCAAACAGGAACAGAAGAAACATATTGAAGCAGGAATTAAAAAACTGACGGAACAATTTGAAAAACTAAGTGTCAAACCTTCCTCCAACACCTTCAAAAAACTGCTGAACCATTTTGGATTCCACACGAAGGAACAGTTGTATGCGGAGATTGGGATGGGGCTGGTTTCGTTAGATAACCTGGAAGCTGTACTTCAAACCAAGGCAGAAAATAGATTTGTAAAATTTTGGAACCTTACTTTTTCTTCCGACAAAAAAGAGGATAAAAAAATTGACAAAAAGCAGCCATTTTTATTGACTGAAGATTCGAAACAATCGAGTTATAAATTGGCACCATGCTGCAATCCAATCCCCGGTGATAACGTGGTGGGTTTTGTCATGGAAGACCAACAAATCATGATTCACCGCAAGACTTGTCCCGAAGCTATAAAGCTAATGTCAAGTCGAGGAGAAGATATCATCCAGGCCTCCTGGAATAAATTCAAAGTTCTCTCTTACCTGACACATTTGTATGTCAGGGGATTTGACCGACAGGGGATGGCTAACCAGATCACCAACATCATCTCGAATGAATACGGGATAAACATGCGTTCAATCAATCTGGATGCGCACGACGGTATCTTTGAAGGTCACCTTTACGTTTATATCCACAACACAGAGAATCTCAACATCCTTATTGCCAAGCTTCAAAAGATTAAAGGTGTTGATACGGTTACCCGTATGGATATTTAAAATACTATTTTCTATCCAGCCACTTCTTTGGATCCTGAACAATACAAAAGTTTATGGATTCGTTATTATTTGCCAATTATCATTATCGCTAAATGAAAAAATGGCCGCATCTAGAACACAAGGAAAAATATTTGCCTTTTCGCACAATAATTGGATTCCGTCAGATACAAAGTGATAAAATGATTTATCTTGAAGTGCTATTGGAGAAAACAAAATTGGGAAACCAAAATTCTTTAACCATTCTATAATTATAGAGTTAACTGGTATTTCATATTTTGTCAATCCCAATGTTTGGAGAAGACTTCTTGCTTGTATAGAACCAAAACCTTTAAATATACTATCAATAGTATCAGCTAATTCTCGTTCTTGAGATTTGGTATAATCTCCCACGACACAATTCTCAAGGGTAGTTAATATTTCCCAATTAGTTTGCAGCAGATAAAAGTAATTTAGGACGAAAGATTTTATTATCTTATTTGAAGGAGTTAACCCATTTGATTTTAAAA
>JBBQJE010000159.1:0-8107 GCA_038325635.1 Bacteroidales bacterium | reverse complement strand
ATCTTCAATGGTTTCGACCGAATTTGTGCACCGGCTGCATTCGACAACGGCAAAGAAGCTGGTTTTCTGATGTCTGAAGATGAAGGAGTGCCCTATTTGGAGGACATGTCCTATATTGGTGAACAGTATGATTTTGATCGGAAGTCACCTGAACTGGATGATGATGCCTGCGGATTTGGATCGAGTCATGCCGATCATGAAACGCGTATCGTACCCGGAAACAGCTTCGATTATCCATACGTTCATGGAAAAGCCATCAAAGCAAATGGACTTGGATTTATCTCCATGAGTGACGAAGCATTTGAAAATCAAAATATTGATCCATCAGCTTACTCAATTTTTGATTTTATTTTTGGTGAAGAAAAAACCACCAAGCGGCTAATTGGATTTCCTGGCAAGGATTTTACCGTATTTACACCTAAAATGAGAGATGCTATTACAAAAATAGCAACTGATGGAGCCATAATTGTCGTTTCAGGTGCCTATATCGGGATAGATTTAGCCTTGTGCGGGGATTCCTTGGCCAAAAAATTTGCTTCCAATGTATTGCATTTCTTTCCAAGAACAAATCATGCAAGTAAATCAGGATTGATCTACACCGTAAACAGTCTAAAAAAGAGCAATTCCGAACAATATGCTTATATAAACAGCTGGAATCCTTCTATTTACAAAGTTGAATCGCCGGATGCAATTGAGCCGGTTGGTAAAGAAGCTGCCGTACTTTTCCGCTATTTTGGAGACAATAAAAGTGCTGGCATCTGGTACAAAGGCAACTATCAGACAGTGGTCATGGGTATTCCTATTGAAACTATCGCAACCGACAGTGCCAGAAATGATTTATTTCACCAATTGCTTCGGATGATGAACCTGAAACAATAATGACTATAACCGCGTAGCGGTTATAGTAGGGGTTATGTGACGTATGGAACATAACCACGGGTTAAATGAAGAAAATTTACATTTAGAACAAAAAATAAAAGATGAAGATTACCTGTTTTATCCCGTTTGGGAGTGAGAAAGAAACGAAGGCAACAGTTCAGGAGCTAAAAAGCTCAGACCTGGTTGCTAAAATATTTATTGTCGGTTCTGAAAAAGCCCTATTTACTGTTGAAGGTGCCGAATGGGTCAATTGCGGAAATTTTTCTGCAGGATCCGCCATTCAAATCATTGCAGATCAAGGCCAGACTGACTATACGCTGATTTATACTCGGCTCAGTCCATTAAAATTGAGCCAATATGCCCTCGAACGATTTATCAGGGTGACCGAAGATACCGGCAGCGGAATGGTCTATTCCAATTATCTTGCCGTAAAGGCGGGAACACTGGAAAATCATCCGGTTATTGATTACCAGGAAGGTAGTCTGCGCGATGACTTCAATTTTGGTTCCTTGTTATTTTTCAGGAAGGAGGCACTGAAAATGGCAGCAGAAAATGTTGATGTAGCATTGATCCATGCAGGATTGTATGCTCTCCGACTGAATATTTCGCTTATTGCACCCATTTTTCGCATCCCTGAATATCTTTATATCGAAGAAGAATCCGACCTCAGACTATCCGGCGAGAAAATTTTCGATTACGTTGATCCGAAAAACAGGGGTGTTCAGATAGAGATGGAGAAGGTATGCACTGATTTTCTGAAAAAGGCTGGTGCATATCTTGAACCGAATTTTAAAGATGTGGATTTCACCAAAGAAGTATTCCCAGTTGAGGCATCTGTGATCATTCCAGTCAGGAACAGAGTTCGAACCATTGAGGATGCGATTAAATCCGTACTGTCGCAAAAGACAACATTTTCCTTCAACTTAATCATTGCAGACAATTACTCTACCGATGGAACCACTGAGGTTATCGAGAAATATGCAGAAAAGGACGCTCGCCTGATTCATCTAATACCGGACCGCAAAGATCTGGGCATTGGTGGGTGCTGGAATGCCGCTGCCGCTCATTCTTCCTGCGGAAAGTTTGCCGTACAGTTGGATAGTGATGATATTTATCTTGACGACACAACTCTCCAGCAGGTCGTTGATACTTTTTACAAAGAAAAATGCGCCATGGTGGTAGGCTCTTATCGGATGGTCAATTTCGCTTTGGAGGAAATCCCTCCGGGCATCATCGATCACAAAGAATGGACTCCTGAAAATGGAAGAAATAATGCACTAAGAATTAATGGATTAGGAGCTCCAAGGGCATTTTATACGCCGGTACTTCGCTGCATTAAAGTGCCAAATGTAAATTATGGCGAAGATTATGCGCTTGGATTAGCTATCTCACGGTATTATCAGATTGGAAGAATCTACAACCCTATCTATTTATGTCGTAGGTGGGATGACAACTCAGACGCCTCTTTAAGTGTGGAAGTAATGAATGGACACAATCTTTATAAAGACAGGATCAGAACAATTGAATTTTTGGCAAGGAAGAAAATGAATTCGATGATGTGACAATTCGACAATTCGGCAATTCGGCAATGTGCAAATTCCGCAACCCGACGTTGATGAAGCAAAAATGATTCTGGGGTTAAATCCTGAAGGGATTGAATTTGAATAGCCACCAGTGGTACCAATGGGTAGGAATGCATTTGGTTGAACGGAACCCCGGAAAGGGTTCAACGTTAAAACTTCGCAAAGAGAACAAATATTTTATCGGACGGAAAGAACAAATAAATTGATAATAGGTCATATAGAAAACAATATGGGTGAGAGAAACGATCCTTTCAGAGAATTTCTGCTAAAACAAAACCAAACATGGAAAATGTCTGCAGACAATTATCTTGGCTTGGAGAAAGTTGTGGAGAAAGAATTTCATTTTGACAATTGTACGGTCAAAGTACAGTTTAATCCTGAAAGAATTCGTTCTTCATCAGCAAAAGTGGATACTAGTTCCATTGCTGCCAGGAAATGTTTTCTCTGTCAGGAAAATCGGCCAGCAGAGCAGATACGTCTTGATTTAGGCAATGATTTTCTCCTACTCGTCAATCCGTTTCCAATTTTCAATACCCATTTTACCATCCCTTCCGTTAACCATATCGATCAAAGGCTACTGCCTAACCTCGAAGCGATGTTTAATATTGCCAGAGAAATTCATGGTTATACCCTTTTTTACAATGGGCCGGAGAGTGGTGCTTCCGCTCCTGATCACCTGCATTTTCAGGCAGGCGAAAATGGATTTATGCCGGTAGAGGCTGAATTTGAAATGCTTAAAACTACCGAAGGATCCCTATTCTTCCATTCTGATCATCTAAAAATTTGGGCATTTGACAATTATCTCCGAAAAATGATCTCCTTTGAAACAGACAACCTTATAGAGGGAGTTCGTTCAATTGAACATGTTTATGCCAGTTTCCGGGAAATCCAACCTGAGAAAGTGGAGCCCATGATAAATCTTCTCTGCTATTTCAAAGAAGAAAAATGGATTATTCATCTGTTTCCACGAAAGCTACATCGTCCAAAACAATTTTTTGAGAATGGGATGAATCAGCTTCTTATTAGTCCGGCTTCCGTCGATTTTGGCGGAGTATTTATCACTCCCCGACCTGAAGATTTCAAAAAAATTACGGCGGCAGATATCGAGGACATTCTCTCGCAGGTATCTCTGGATGAGGAGGCGTTTCAAGAGTTGGAGCAGGCAATTAAAAATTACAAAACACTGATTAAAAATTGAATACCTAGAAGTTATGGAACAGCCTAAATTGAAAATCGGAATAATGTCAGAAGCGGAGATACATTTCTCATTTCAAGAGGAATACAAGCTAAATACGAATGGCATCTCCTATCTTGGAAATCATATTATTCGCCTCGAAAATGGAGAAATACTACTCGATGGAATCAAATTCAACGGGTGTGATCTTTGCTTCGAACCGGCAGACGATAAAATGGCCTCTTTTGAGTTATTCGATGTAACAATCGGCGTCCAATTTCATTGGGAACGCAAAGAAAATCAGCTTTTTAAAGGTGCATTGCAATTTTTTTGCGAAGACAGCAAACTACTCGCAATCAATATTTTACCATTGGAGGATTACCTGATAAGTGTGATCTCCTCAGAGATGAGCGCAACAAGTAGTTTGGAATTATTGAAAGCACATGCCATTATTTCCCGTTCCTGGTTGATAGCCCAAGTGATTAAAGGGAAAGAGTTGAGACAAGCAGGTGAAAAGTATCAAACCATTTATCAAACAGAGGATGAATATATTCGCTGGTACGACCGTGAAGATCATACCCTCTTTGATGTCTGCGCAGACGATCATTGTCAGCGCTATCAGGGTATTACACGTCAAACCAGTAAGTTGGTCGAAAAAGCAGTAAATGAAACCTCCGGCATTGTTTTAATGTTTAATGATCAAGTGTGTGATGCACGATTTTCAAAAAGTTGTGGTGGCATGACTGAAAAATTTGAAAAAGTTTGGGAACCTGTGGTTCATTCATATTTAACTTCCCTTTATGATTATCACGATGAAGGCATCAAATTAGATGCTCAATTAACCAAAGAGTCCGAAGCAGAAAAATGGATTAGAACCTCACCGGCTGCATTTTGTAACACCATGGATCACAACGTCCTCTCACAAGTTCTGAACGATTACGATCAGGAAACTTTGGATTTCTATCGGTGGAAAGTTACCTACACTCAGGAAGAGATAAGCACCCTTATCGCCCAAAAAACAGGATTTGATTTTGGTAACATTTTGGATATTATCCCTATTGAACGAGGGTATTCCGGAAGAATCGTCAAAATGGAAATAATCGGAACCAATAAATGCTGGGTGGTTGGCAAGGAATTAGAAATTAGAAAGATTCTTTCCAAAACTCATCTTTATAGTTCTGCATTTGTGGTAGACAGGTATGATATTGTTGATGACATACCAGGCAAATTTGTGCTGACCGGAGCCGGTTGGGGCCACGGTGTTGGACTCTGCCAAATTGGCGCAGCCATGATGGGCGAGAAAGGATACTCTTATGAAGAAATCCTGAAGCACTATTTTGTTGGCGCAGAACTAATAAAAAGATATGAGATATGAATAAAACTACTCGTAACCCTTGGGCCTGGATCCCAACACTCTATTTTGCAGAGGGAATCCCGTATGTAGTAGCCATGACGGTTGCTGTAATAATGTTCAAAAGATTAGGGATTTCCAATACTGATATCGCATTATATACCAGCTGGTTGTATCTGCCTTGGGTTATCAAACCACTGTGGAGTCCAGTAGTTGACCTATTCAAAACCAAGCGATGGTGGATCATCATCATGCAATTGTTTATTGGGGCAGGACTTGGAGGAGTGGCGCTGGCAATCCCAATGCCGGGCTTCTTTAAAATCACGCTGATCTTTCTTTGGCTGCTGGCTTTTAGCTCAGCCACGCACGATATCTCGGCCGATGGATTTTACATGCTCGGACTTAACGAGCATCAACAAGCCTACTTTGTTGGTATTCGAAGCACATTTTACCGGATTGCCATGATCACCGGACAAGGTCTGCTAATCATTCTTGCTGGCTATTTCGAAACTACTACAGGTTTGCCCCCAATCGAAGTTAATGTAAAAGCAAGTCCGGGTTACTCCAAAACGATTACGCTTCCCGAACTTTCAAAGGATGTGACATCGAGATCCGGGAATGCCTACTTCTCGACTTTCCCGAGCGAAGTGACACTTTCGACAGAGAATATTCCCTCCCAGCAATTGGATTCTATTCGCAAAGTAGTAGTCAGTCACAATCTCTCATTAGGCTTTGTTGGAAAAGGACGGCAGATATCACCTTCCAATAAAGACGAATCTGCTTCCTTGTGGGCAACCTACATCTCATCTCCATTAAAAAGCTTTCTGCAAAAGCATTTTCAAAAAGCGGAGGTCATCAAAACAGGGGAACAACTCACCGGCAATGTTACTGTGGTAGGAATTAAGCTTAACGGTAAACCGGAAGCAGAAAAAGAGATGATTCTGAATTTCAAGCTAAAAGATGGTGACAATAACCTAAAACTTGTTGAAGGTGATCGATTGGCTTTTAATCTTGAAAACTGGGAACAACCAGCCTATTTATTATTTCAGGCAGACCCAAAACTTAATACAACAACCAATGCCCAATTCAAAGGAACTTCTGGAAATATCCACCTTGCCTGGAGTATTACCTTTATAATTCTGGCCATCATGTTTGTGATATTTTCATTTTACCATCGATTTATCCTTCCTTATCCACCATCTGATCAACGAGTTGTTAAAGGCGGAGAGAACCTGTTTGCGGCATTTTTTAAAACATTCACCTCCTTTTTTAAACGAAAAGAAATTTGGGTGATTCTCTCATTTTTGATGTTTTACCGCTTGGGAGAGGCACAACTTATTAAAATGGCTTCACCCTTTATGCTCGATTCGAGAAACTTAGGCGGATTAGGACTTACGACTGGCGAAGTCGGGCTGATTTATGGCACTTTTGGTATTCTGGCGTTAACAGCCGGTGGTATCCTCGGAGGACTTGCTGCTTCCCGAAAGGGTTTTAAGTACTGGTTATGGTGGATGGTGCTGGCTATCAATATTCCTCATTTGGCTTATGTTTACATGGCCTACGCACAACCCTCCAATTATTATGTAATTAGTTTATGCGCTGCCATAGAGCAATTTAGCTATGGTTTTGGTTTCACCGCATACATGCTCTATATGATTTACATAGCTGAAGGAGAAAACAAAACAGCCCATTTTGCCATTGCTACAGGATTTATGGCTTTAGGCATGATGCTTCCGGGTATGTTTTCAGGCTGGCTTCAGGAAATAATTGGATACCAACATTTCTTTGTTTGGGTGATGCTTTGCATGATCCCAGGTATGATTCCAGTTTTTTTTCTGAATGTAAAACCGGAATTTGGGAAGAAGGATCAGAAAGAAAATTTGAAAATTTGAGGATTCGACAATGAAAAAACAACTCTTATTAATACTTTGTTTGGTTTTAGCACAGATCTCCCAAGCTCAGGTTGATTTAGAAAAACTACTACATCATCCGTGGGTAGATTCGGTTTACAATTCCCTCTCTCCCGAACAACGGATTGCACAGCTGGTGTGGATAGATGTCACTGCAAAGAATAATCTGACCAAGCAGTTGAAAGATGCCGAACTGATAAAGAAATATGGAATTGGTGGTATCATTTTTTTTGAAGGAGATGCGGTTGTCCAGGCCAGCCTAACCAACTTCTATCAATCTATCACCTCAACTCCATTGCTGGTTGTTATGGATGCTGAGTGGGGCATCGGTATGCGGCTGCCAGACATTATGTCCTTCCCTTACAACATGGCTATGGGTGCAACCGGCGATACTTCATTGGTGAGGGAAGCCTCTATGCAAATGGCGAAGCAGATGAAAAGAGTGGGGATAAATATCTCGCTCGGGCCAGATTGCGATATTAATACTGAGCCAATGAACCCGATTATTGGGATGAGGTCGTTCGGCGAATCACGTGATCAGGTGACCAATTTTAGTCTGGCATATATGCATGGTCTGCAGGAAAATGGCATCATGGCTACGGCGAAACACTATCCAGGCCACGGTGAAACACAAACGGACTCCCACCTGATGCTTCCTTTGCTGCCCTACTCCAGACAACGTCTCGACTCACTCGAATTATTCCCATTTCGCAGGCTCGCAAAAGCAGGAATTGGATGCATCATGACGGCTCACTTGCATGTCCCGGCAATTGATTCATCCAAGGAAATCCCATCCAGTCTATCACCAAAAATTATCGATCAGATATTGCACAAGGATTGGCAGTTCAAAGGATTGGTTATCACGGATGCCATGAATATGAAGGGAGTCAAAGGATATGAAAATCCAGGCAGGCTTGAGGTGCTTGCCTTAAAAGCGGGCAACGATGTAGTAGAGTATCCCGTTGATCCGGCACTTTCCATCAAAGCCATTGCTGAAGCATTAAAATCAAAAGAATTATCTGAAGAAGATATTGAACAAAAATGCAGAAAGGTTTTGGCAACCAAGTTATGGTGTGGGTTGGATCATACAAGGAAAATTTCAATAAAAAATCTAATCCGTGATTTGAATTCTCCGGAAGCCGAACTAATTAAACGTAGGATCATCGAATCCTCCCTTACTCTGCTTCAAAACAAGCAAGGTATTATCCCC
>JBBQJE010000158.1:0-8112 GCA_038325635.1 Bacteroidales bacterium | reverse complement strand
GGGATATCGCTGACAAGCAAGTTGGTGCCGTTCCAAAAACGATCCTTGCCGCAAAAATTGATGCGCTTCTTTAGAGGATAATGCTACTTCCGTAGGAAAATAAATAGCCTTGATTATACGATCAGGGCTATTTTTTTCCTTTTCGGGATAGTACTCATTTAGGATAGATAATACTAAATGAATTTATTTTAGTGCCATTAAAAGTAATGTTCAAAGGCAGTACTTAACACACAAGAAAAAACCAAAGATACTTAGAGAGCCATGTCTGGACTCTGGCTCTGTCTAAGTTCTTTGAAGGTTGGTCTTATGATCACTTGTTAAGCACTAAAGGGTAAGGTAAAGCAGAAAAGATAACTACTGCGATTCACAACATCCTAGTTGTTCTATTGCAATGTTAATTAAACAAGATTTAGTAAAATTTGAATTTGATTAAAAGGTAGTGATGAGCGAATGAATGGTTGCTGAGATGAGTGAACGGAGAGATTTAGGAAGGCTCATTTGATTTTCCATATAGGAAGGGTGAAAGGAGGGACACTTTTGTTCCTGGATTTATTGCTCCCGGGGATCTTTCTGAATATGAAATATTTGTCTCGACACCATATTTCTGACTCAGAAGGGTCAGTCTTTTCTTGGTAATGTTCATCCCAAGGTTTAAGTGTTGCTCGCTCCTGGTATTAAATTTTGCGGAATTTAGAATGCCAATTCCAGAATCTTCTATAATTATTTGGATCGATTTTTCATTTTTTAAACTGATGAAAATTCCGATAAAACCTTTCTGATCAAGGTTTGCAATTCCATGCCATATAGCATTTTCGACGAATGGCTGAATAATCATGGATGGGACTAAAATGTCTTCTGATTCTACCTCATCATCGATTTCAATCAGATATTCAAATTTGTCGCCCATCCGTAATTTTTCAAGATCCAGGTAATTCTTCAAACGATCTACCTCCTCTTCCAGGTTTATCATCGAAGCATCCATTGAGTTAAGATTTTGCCTAATTAAGCGAGCAAACTGTGAAAGATAAATACCTGCCTCATAGGGCTTATTATGAAGAAGATAGTTTTGGATAGAACCAAGTGTGTTAAAAATAAAATGGGGATTCATCAAGGCCTGAAGGGATTTTTGTTCCATCAGCAATAGTTGATTTTCCATCTTTCGACGATCTAATTCGACATTTTTCCGTCTAATAATTGCAAGAAAAATTAGTCCGGCAATCAGGAGAGCAACGAAAAAATAGAGCATTGGGTGTTCCCAGATCGTTGCCCGTGCTTCAATCCCAAATTCAGCAGGTTCGCTCCAATTGGAGGCCGGTTTTCGAGCCCGAAGCTTGAAAATGTATTTTCCTTTGGATAAATTTTGTAGAACGACATTATTTCCTTTAACTATAGTCCAATCCATATCGATCCCTTCTAATTTATAAGAAAAGGTAATTGGACTTGTGGAATAGTTGATACAGCTAAAGGCAATGTTTATTCTTTGATCACTAACGATCGAAATTCCATTTTGGTTTACCAGATTCTCCTGATCATTGACTTGAATAGATTGGAAGTAGGGAATTGGTGAGTAATTTTTGGTTTCGAGCAGAGAGGCAAATGGTATGGAAGTAAGTCCTTCGTCACTGGCGATATAAAGATTGTTCCCATTTAATAAAATGTCATTGATGGATTTGAAGTCAATATTTATCATGTAAAATTTTGCCGTTTTCGTTTTGATAGCGTGCAATGGATTTTCACATACAAAAACATTTCTGGAGGTGGCAATAAATAAGGTAGAATCGTGGTAAATCAAATGATTAATCTGGAGGTCGATCGGTTGTTCGAATGCTGCAGACAAGTTCATTAGTTTTTTGTCTTTAAGTAAAAAAAGGCTATCCCCTTCGATGTTGAATAATTCGGCTTTATTACTCAGATTAAGGTGATCTTTTATTACTTTTCTCCTAAAATAGGTGATTTCATTGCATTCTTTTTTCGTAAAGTCAGCATAGATATAATTTTTTCTGGCATTGACAATTAATTCATTATTTAAATTATAAAAGGTGCTAAATATTTGTTCTCCAATTCTTGGTAAAGACAATTTTTTGAAAAACTGTTTAGGATCAAGTAGTATTAAATTGTACTGTGTGAAGGAGCACATTTCGTTCGTTTGTTCATTTACTATTAACTTATTAAAAGAAACTGGAGATTGACTCTCTTTGTCAAACTGTACCTTTTTATCTTTCATATTAATGTGAATCCCCTCCAGAATATAGGGTCGTCTATTTATTTCTCCAACAAATAAGGTGGTGGAGTTTAACTGAACAACCTGGTTAAAAGAATTTTCAGAACTATGAAAGTCTAGTTTTAATAAGTTGTTGCCTCTTAATAAATAGATCATTTTCCCAATTGAGCACCACACGCCGGTGCTGTCGTTTTTCCCAAGTGCAAAAACTCCTGAATATTGGAAGGCAGAACTTTTTAGATGTTGATATTTAGTAAAAAAAGGATTAATTTTATAGACACCCTCCCTTAACGAGCAAATCCAGATATTATCCTCGTGATCTTGGATTACTGATTTGGCATACTTTATATCAAAATGATAAATGATCTTTTTATCTTTTATACAAAACACCCCTTTGTCGTAAGTTGATATCCAAAGAAGTCCGTTGTTGTCTTCGAGTATGGAAGAAATATTTTCTGAATCAGTGTTGTAGAGTGATTCAATTTTGTCAAAATTACTTTCATTATTAAATCTTTTTACTTCATATTGGATGCTATTCAGCCTCCGGGTGATAATATATTTCCGGTTATTCGAAGAAGAAATAATATCTCTGAATTTGTACTTATTTGAGAGAAGAACGGGTTGTTCATTCAAGTCTTTTGTTGTATAATTACCGGTAGATGTCCAGAAATAGAATTCGCCACTTGCATCCCTTCGCATATAATGAATAGACATACCTTCCACAACACGTGGCAAGGCTTCGTGTTTGGCATGAATACTCCGTATTTTGTATTTTGTTATATGGTTCTGGGAATCAAGTCTATAAATTAGAAGTTGTGGATTAAAATAGAAATAGACATTTCGATCTTCATCTTCGTAGAATTTTCGAAAGTAATAATCGCTTTTTAATGAACCAAGAATTGGCGTATTTTTTTCATTGTGAATCGTATTTTGGAAATAATAATTCAAAGAGGCATTCACATGAAAGAACCATACTCTTCCAAATGAATCCTCGTTAATATTAAATACGTCGTTACTGCTAAGTCCGTCTTGTTTCCTGTAATTGATAAACTTAGTACCATCGTATTTGGATACTCCTGCATCAGTGGCGAACCAAAGGAACTTATTACTGCCCTGAAAAACAGTATATACGCCATTTGACGGAAGACCATCTGCTGTGGTAAAGCGCTGAATCAATGGATCCTGTGCCAGGATATTTGTCCAGGTAAAAAGAAAGGCTAGCAAAAACAGCCATTTTTCTATCTTCAATTCAGTCAAGTGATTTAGTGAAATGGTTAATGGCTTCCCGAAAATCATTTAGCCTTCTTCTGGAGATGCTTAACGACGTTCCATCGTTCAATTCAACAAAATTCCCCTGATAACTGGAGTATGCTTTCAGAAAATTTATATTGATAATGATTGATTTATGGATTCTAAAGAATGCCGGCTGATCAAGAATCTTTTCAAAATCGCCCATGGTCCTTGAAGCAACTATTTTTTTTAATCCGGAAAGATGTAGAATCGTGTAATTACTATCGGCCTCTAAATACATAATATCGGAGGTGTTCACGAGTTGAAAGCCAAATTGTTCAGCTACAGTTATTTTTGTTATATGTTTGGATTCTTCATTGATATTCTCATTTAAATTCTTGAGTGATTCCTGGTATATACTTTTCTCTTGTTCTCGACTTTGAAGCAGCTCGCGATGTTGCACTGCTTTTGATACTGCATCAATTAGGTCTTGTGGTGTAATGGGCTTTAACAAATAATCTATAGCACTTGCTTTTAATGCACGTAAGGAATAGTCTTCATGGGCAGTAACAAAGATGATGCAATAATTTTCTTTGTGTATGGAGTTGAGAAAGGTAAACCCATCTTCTTTTGGCATCGATATATCCAGAAATATGAAATCAGCCGAATGAAGTTTTAAAAGTTCTCGCCCTTCCGATGCGGAGGATGCGAGTGCAACAACTTCAACATTTTTGCAATATCGGGCCAACAACAATTCTAAAACTTCACGAACATTAATTTCATCATCAATGATTATGGCACGGTATTTTTTCATATAGTCAAATATATCTTTTTAAAGCAAAATAGGATGACGGAATGCGCAAAATGGTTATTTTAACTAGTGTATGGTTGTTTTTGACGAGAAAGCGGATATTTTTTAGGTTTAAAGCTTAGTTAGAATTAAATTTCTTGGTAACTTTAATAATTGCTACGACTGGAAAATGGTCGGAAAAATCGATCCGGTCGCAATGGTAGGAGAGAGCCGTATAGCGTTTATCATAAAGAATATAATCAATTCGAAACGAAGGTAAAATGCCATTATAGGTATTAGAGAATCCAAAACCTGCTTCTGTAAATGAGTCCTTCAAATCTTTTGCGATAATGTGATAGGTATATGACAAAGGTGTGTCATTAAAATCACCGCATACCATTACAGGGTAAGGGCATTTTCTGATATGAGCAGCCACTGACCTGGCTTGCCGAGCACGAATTGAGAATGCGATAATCATTTTTTTACTGATCAACTTTGCTTCTCTAAGCTGTTGCTCGTTTGTTCCGGTTTTATCAGGGTCGGTCAGCGAATAGTCTTCAGGGGTGATTTTGTAGGATTGGAAGTGGCAATTATAGACACGGATAGTATCATTTGGCGAAATTGCGATGTCCGAAAACAGAACCATATTGGCGCTGTGTTCAAATCGTATTTCACCTAGCCGGATTATCGGATATTTTGATAAGGTTAAAGGTCCGGCATAGGAATTAGAATGAGCAAGTTGGTAATACTTAATTTCAGGCAAGGCGTCTCTTATTCCATCCGGGCTCAGTTTCCCGGTCTTAAATAATCGTGTTTCCTGTAAGCAAATTATATCTGCATCCATTTTTTGAAGATACTCAATTATCCTTGGATGATTTGTCTGTTTGTTCACAAGGTCATTTGAGAAGTAATGTACATTGTAACTGAGAATCTTTACACCCGCTGAACTTGAATGATAATTTGGGATGGGCTGGACATAATTAAAAAGATGATGGTATCCGAGAATAATAATTGCTAGAGAAAGCAAAATCTTTTCAGATTTCCGAAGGGCATAATAACCAACAAAAAGCAAATTTATCAGAAGCAGATATGGGTAAATCAATCCTAAAAAAGCAGCTGGCCAAAAGCTATCCGGTGGGATGAAAACGGATAGGTACACCATTAAAAGTAATCCACCAAAAAACATGTTGAGGGCGAATCCGAATCTTGAGAAGAAATTACGAAGAGTGCTTTTTTTCATTTTTTACTGCTCATTTTGAAAAGCATCTCTTTTTCATCTGCAGAAAGAGAATCATATCCCGAAGTGCTGATCTTATCAAGAATGCGATTGACTTCTTCCTGCCGTGCTTTTTTGCTTTTATTGTAACTGTAGTCGCGTGAATTGCCTGAGTTGTATTCAATTTTAAGTTTTCTCCTCGGTTTAGGCCAACTAAACATTCGATCGAAAAACTGTTCGGAGCGGGCAGAGAGGTCGTATCCTGATTTTAGCAAAGTCATATAGAAAAACCCCCAGAATGCACCACCAAGGTGGGCGAAATTACCCCCAGCATTATCTCCCGTTAGGTTGACAACATACAGAATGACAGAAAAAAGAGCAATCCATTTAATTTTTACCGGACCAATCAATACTAGATTGATGATGTGATTCGGGACATATACTGCTGTTGCAATTACGATGGCAATCACTGCAGCTGAGGCTCCTAGGAGTTGAGAAAACTCGATGGAATGTTGGAAGTAGGGGAAGAAGTTATAGGCAATCATAAAGAAGACCCCGCCACATAATCCTCCAAAAATATACATACTCAATAACTTACGTGGTTGGTGGTATTCCAGAAAAATTCGTCCAAACGAGTATAGCCACAACAAATTTAAACCCAAGTGCATTAGTTCGTAATGCAAAAACATATAGGTGATTAGTGTCCAAGGGCGGGAAACAAACTGGCCAAATGAGGCAGGCAAAGACAACCATTCGATGAAAGTGAGATTTTCGTTGCCGCCAAGGATTAAAATTACTGCAACCAATCTTACCAAAATCCAAATCGCAAGATTGATGTAGATCAACTTCGTCAGGTACGAACCATGCTTGTAAGAAAGTTTAATCTCATCGGTAATTCCCATAACGATTTTGTTTCAATCTATTAACCTATTTCCGAAAAAATTTACTTCTATCTATTTCAACCCACTTCTTCCAGCTTCTCTGCGCCTCAATTGAAAATCAATAAAAATTCTTTGAGCTGACATTCCAGTATCTGATCAGCAAATATCCAAAGAGCATTCCACCGAGATGGGCGAAATGTGCCACTCCTTGTTGCGTATTTGTGATGCCGAAGAAGAGTTCGATAGCTCCGTACCCAATGACAAAATATTTGGCTTTGATTGGAATAGGGGGAAAGAGTAACATCAGTTCGGTATTTGGGAAGAGCATTCCAAAGGCCAGCAATATGCCAAAAACTGCTCCCGATGCACCTACAGTAGGAATGTTCATTCGCTGCTCAAATACGCGTTGAACTAATTCAACACCTTGCTGAACATAGGCCGGATTGCTAGGTGTTTCTGACCATTTATTTATAAAATCATGAACCCAGGGAGCGGCATTACCTCCCAGATTAGCCTTGACAAATGTGGTCAGAAGTTCAGGTGAAGGAGTGTTCGCAAATGCTGCCACTGTTTTAGCAACATGCGATAATTCAAGATAGTTGACGAATAGATGCAATGTAGCGGCTCCTAGTCCGGTAACCAAAAAATAGATCAGGAATCTTTTCGGTCCCCAAACCATTTCAAGCACCTTTCCAAACATGTACAAGGCGAACATATTAAAGAAAAGATGTCCGATACCTGCATGCATAAACATGTGGGTCAATAACTGATAGGGTCTGAAATTAGGTGACCCCGGATAGTATAGAGCTAATTTTTCGGTAAGATCGATCCCGGTGGATTTCAATGCCCAGGTTGCTACTAACATGACCACATTGATCATTATCAAATTCTTGACAACCGGTGGTATTGAATAAGGGGAGGAAGGACGATATTGCATGGTATGTTATTTCAGATCTGTTTTGCAAAAATAAGGAATCGGATGAGAAACGCTACTATCTCAGGAGTTTTTCGATATCGCTCATATCAATGATTGAGATTATCTTCTTTCCTGCTGGCGAGTAGCCCGGAGATTGACATGCAAATAGCTGATTAAAAAGAGCACTCATCTCTTCCTGTTTAAGGGGTACTCCATAAGCTACCGCAGAAGACATCGCTAAAATCAACGCTAACTGAGCTTTAATCTCTTCCATTAAATCAACCGGTCGATCCTGAAAAGAGGCAATGACTCTTTCAACCAAATCCTTGGCATCCAGATGACTTAATACCCCGGGAGTTCCGTCTATGTAAAAATGGTAATCAGCCTCTTGTCTTATGGTAAATCCCAGTTGGTGTAATTCCTCCCGAATTGCGTTCAAAATCTCGGCATCTGCAGCATTTAGTTCTAAAACCGGCGGAAACAGCTGACATTGACTTGCAGATAAATGAGTGGTAAAATTCTGCATAAAGCTTTCAAACAGTATTCTTGCATGCGCACCGCGCTGGTCGATAACCATTAGTCCTGATTTAACCGGAGTAAGTAAATACCTGTTTTTTAGTTGGAGGAAACCGGCTGTCGGAAAATTTTGCTCCTCATCCATGGCGAATGCCGACTGGGTACTAGCGAATTCATCAGTTGATGGTCGACCACCAAGCGTCGCCCCTACGGTTCCTCCCTCGTCTTCCCGTCCTCCCGTCCACCAATCTTCACGTCTCCCATCTCCGTTCTCAGTTCTCCATTCTCTGGGTTGCGCCGTCTCCATCCCCTGATAAAGTTTTTCCCAATTGCTGGTGTCGG
>JBBQJE010000157.1:0-8119 GCA_038325635.1 Bacteroidales bacterium | reverse complement strand
CAAACCGATATTTGGAGCGGATGGAAAGCCGGTCACAGAAAACCGCCTGGGCGTAGAACATTTCGTTCCACATGATGGCCGCCGCACCGCCGCAACATTCATTTCTCAGATCGGTTTCAAGGACGAGGTCATTGATGCCGTGCTGAATCACACAAAACAGGGCATTATCAAAACTTACAATCAAAATAAGTACGATGCTGAAAAACAGCAGGCACTTGAAGCGTGGGAACAAAAGCTAACAAGAATCATAACGGGAAAATAATGACTGAATTAGATCATCATGGATAAAGAATTATTTGGCAAGCTACACAATGCGGCCGGGTAAGGCCGCATAATCAAGCGGGTGTGATTCCCGCCCCGAAAAGGTTGGCCAACCAATTGGGTAGCGAATCCTTGGAGGCTGTGTGGCAACACAGCACTTCAAGTGTATGACAGCGAGTTGATAGGCAGTAAGCCTCAAGGTTAAAGGGTATGAGCCTCGAAATTGATTATTGGGAAGGGCGACGCTATTGTGTAGGAGGAAGTCATTATGGGTTGTATCCAATAATGGCAAGGGTGCTTTTGCTTCCTCGGGGTCTGAGACCATGGCATGTCTGACATTTTGATTATGCGGCAACCAGGGAAGCCCTACACCTCTTTCAGAAAGAGAGATGCCTGACAACCGAAGCGGGAGACAGGCAAATTGTGCGTAGAGGGAGTTGGATATACTCAACAAAATGTACAAAAAAACGCGCACCTTGTAGGCACGCGTTACTCAATAAAGGATAATCAAAAATAATTGTAATCGCTCTACCTAAACTGCTCAACCTGCCTGATCTTATTTTGCAGAAACAAGTTTAACAATAATTTTGGTGGCACCAGCTGTTGGTACCTTCTTCAGTTGAACAAGATTCTTTTTTTCCAACTCGCTCAGTAAAGCTCGGACACATTTTCCTTTTTTATTTTTGAAAACTTTTTTAATTATCTCAGATAACGACATTTCCTGATTGTCGGCAGTATGCAAGGCGCAAAGAATCTTTTCCTTGTCATTGTGACCAAGACTGCCCTTGAAAATAATGGACCCTGACTCTCGAGCATACTGAACAAGTGCAAACGCTGCATTTAAATCTTTGGATAAAATCCTTTTTCTCTCTGCAGCAAGGGCATACAACAAAGCCAACCTGATGGTATGGATCTCGGAGCGGGAAACAACGGAACCTGCGACACCATATTCAGCCTTAGTCAGGGCTGGATATATTTTATACCACAACTCCCAGGCTGTATTGCTCATTTCTATACGTTCCAGCCTGTTTGCCGCTTGAATGATTCTTTCAATTCTTTTCCGGAAAGACTGCACCTCTTCGTGAGTCATGCCCTTCGGGCGTGGAACCGGCTTAAAGCGGTCAACCAAAAACCACAAGAAGTGGCTTGCTAACTCGCCGGATTGTTTTGCATCATTTGTCAGCACAGAAATATCCGTGCAACTTGTACTCGCAAAGATAGACACGTGTGCTCCAGTTGCGGATATTTTGCCAGATTTAACAGTTAGTTCTGCACTGCCATTTTTAAATAACCCACTCACTGTTTCCAAAAGTGAATTTCCAGGACTCTTTGCGTTGGCGAATGCGAAGCGAATTTCATTTTCACGGAAAAGCAGACGGTTAGAGGTGTTTGGTGATAAGGCGACTTGGTTCCCGCGATTATTTGCAGATGAAGGAGTTTGATCTCTGACAGAGTCAAGAAGATTTTCTCCAGTTGATAGATGTCCTTCCAAATAATGTGGTTTGTCCAGAATTTCATCAAAAATCCTGCCAACAGTATTCGATGAAGTGCCTACCAAGGCTCTTGAGGAATTGCCAACGGTGGCAAAATTCATGTGGCAGTGCTGATTCAATCCACGAAACTCAATGTAAGGATTACTGACGTGTGTTCCAAAACGCGACAATACATCCAGCAAAACATACATCGGGTCTACTTCATTATCTTTGCATTCGGACAATACAATCTCTCCGAAAATACCGGGCATTGTATCTTCATGCAGACTCGGCAATTCTGTTTCTTCATTAAAAGAGACGTTCTGGTATTCAGCACCTCGTACCTTGATGATTGATTCTTTCAAAAGTATGTTAGTTTTATTTTCAGCCATTTCTATTTTCCTCCTTTAGATTCTTGTTTACTTGCTAGCCAGGATTCGACGTCGATTCGCAGATATCCAACGCAACCACTCGATAATTTGAGTTTTCTAACAAAAAGCCCCGCTTTTTCGAGACGCCATATACTTGTTTTACCCAATCCTGTGACCTGTGGGAGATCGCGTGGGCGAAGTATCTCGTTGTTAGAGATATTTCTGGACATGTTAGAATTTGCAGGTTTCTTTTGATCATTAAGAACAAGGCAGGCCGCAAACATGTGATGGTTTTGAGGATCATTAAAAAAGTTACGAATGCCTTCCCCAATAAGCTGTTCGATAGCACTCAAGATATTCGAGTAATCACCGATAAACCTAAATTGGGCACTTTGAGAACCGGACTCGTCACAACAGCAATCGACTATTGTAGAGTCCGTTGATGTCGCCGCTTCCACCTGCCCATGCAGATTAGGTACCTCGTAAATTCCTGTTTTAGACTCCTTTTTCACACACATGTTACTAACCTCCAGTTGAGATAATGCTACCTGGGGATTGATTTACAGTTCTCATTTTCCGCTGTTTTTGAGCCAGTTCCGGGTAATTACCGTTTAAGCAGGCGAGTAAAAAATATTTTATTTTTATCTTTGGTTTATTTCAAAAATTGGATTATAAAACTGTTAAGAGTGGATTTCGTTTAGCGAATTTGATATTTTCATGACATGAATATTTGATCCTTCGGAGAACTCTGACAGAAGAGCAGCATTAACTGAGCAGAAACCTGGTGCATCTGCGCCTGTAGGGTGGAACAAGCATTTGAATTGTTGAGGCAACGGGCTATTGCCACTCTTACATCTGTACGTATTGGGGATATAAAATGGGTAAACTTGATCTTGGTGCACCTGAACATGAAAAGTGCGGCAGAAAAGCAGGGGACAAGCGAAAGCTGACTTCAGAGCAAGATAAAACGATCATGGATTTACTGATCGACCATTCACCGGCTCAACTGGGACTGAAAAGCGCCTCTTGGTTATGGACCAGTAATACAATACGTCTGTTAGTTGAGCAGGAACTCCAGATGGACGTGCCAATACGCACTATTTATGAGTATAGAAAAAGATGGGGCTTCTTACCTCAAAAGCCGACTGACCGAGAGTCTACGCAGAACAAGGAATTGGTTCGGCATTGGGAATTGACAGAATACAAGGATATTGTAGGCAGGATAAAAAAGGATAAGGCTGAAATTCACTGGTTTGATTGTGCTGAGATTAAGAGCAATATCAAAATGCTCTCAACCATAACCAATCGTAACAAGTCCCGGTTTATGCTGTGTCGGGGCTCAATAACTCCACGTGACTACTATATGTTCTTTGAACGACTGATTAAAGACTGTAAACGCAACGTATTTCTTGTCCTTTACAATCATCAAATGCTACATAGCGAACTTCTGAATGGTTTTTTTGGAAATTCACGAAAGAAACCGCGTATTGAATTATTCTACATCCCATCGGAATTGCCTAAGCACAATCCTATCGAGGAGCCTTCATCGTCAATTTCAATGGATATTTTGATTAAGGAGAAAGAAGAGAGACGTGCCAGTATGACCAAGAACTTTTCTGAGCCTAATATTGGTATGGTAAATAAAAATGTTGGAAAAAAGCCGATTATTGAAAAAAAGAAATTTCGTGCCAAAAACAGTGCACAGGTTAGAAAAAGTAAGAGAAGATTGAAACCTACAATTTGAAAATCACATTCATCGGACATCAGGTACACGTCAATTTTCCGTACCGATAATTCGTTAATTCGTTAATTCGTATCGATGTATCCCTCTGAAGTAAATCTCTTCAAAATCAAATAAGATTCAGGCTTACGCTTTAAAAATAGCGATGAAAGCAAGAATCAAATAATTGCCTACGAATTTACGAATTAAGGGTAAATCTGTTTTCTCATGTCATCGATGTGTTGTGTCTGTATATAGAAGCAACGAGGGCCTTTACGAATTAACGAATTAAATATTCCTACTGCATGAAGCTCATTACTATTCAGATTATGGCTTGCATATCGTAGAGGCTTTCCTAAATCCCATATCATTCACTGAATCTTCAGGACAGATTGTTATCTCGAAATATTTCCCCGCCAATAAATCAAAATTCTCATCAAAATTTCCGGACAAAAACAACAACAAATACCCAAATGCATGATCATGCTTAGTTGCTCAAAAGGGCCAATCCTTGGCAAGGCTTGGCCTGTAGATGGCTCAACTCACACAAATGTAAAATATGTTTATACATATCAAAACATAAAGGAGTGATTAAATTTCCAGATCAAAATCAGGGATTCAGTAATGAAGCAATTGACTGCTCCCCCGGAATCTTTTTCGCAGATGATGATGCAATTTGTGATTTCGTAATTTGGTTATGAAGTGTGAGTACTTCAAAATATGCGGATATATGTGCTCAATGGATTTCTCGCTTTAGCGGTTATCTCAGTATATCCAATCGAATCGAGAGGGTGATTCCCGCCTTCTTGATGATAGAGATAAACACCATACATTAGAATATTCATACATAGTATGTCAGCTATCTACATACCTCGCACGTATTAAACGAACAATTGGGTAGTTCATAACGTTCAACGAAAGGGTCATAAAATGAAAAATAATACTATAATTCAACATGGTAGTTGCGCCGACGAAAAGAGTACTTCGAGGAAAGATAAACAAGGGTTCCAACGTTGCGAGCCATTCGGTTTTGATTACAGGGAGTGCAAGATACCAGCTAACGCCAAAAAGGTTAAGACCGAACAAATGATGCAGTTTGTAAAGAACAATGGTCCATTCGCATATTTCTTCACATTAACGTATCCAAGACAAATGGGTATAGGTGAGATTCTTCGTTATGCAGACAACCTGGTTCACAGACTCAATAACAAAATATTTGGCAGAGGATATGCCCGGGGATCTGACTGGATGGAAGGCGTTGCAATTCTCGAAGATCACAAGTTAGGCAATAGCAGAAATGATTTGCATCTGCACATTCTTGCTAAGCATAATGCTAGATACAATAAATACAGTTATAACCAAATTCTGAATATGTTTTACAATACTGCAGACAAAGTTGTTGATGATGGAAAACGTCAGGTATTTTATGAAAAATGCATAGATTTTCAGGAATACAGAGATGATGGAGCAATTGAGTACTGTTTCAAACAGGTCTGGGACGGGAATCTTGATCGTGTCAAATTCTTCAATAAGAGAGGGATGTCTGACAAGCAGATGTAAATATAGCACTAGGCTGGCCATAATAGTCAGCCCTTTCTTTTAGTCTAGGTCATGGGGCAGTCGTAGCAACACATACTAAACCAAGGTCGTTTCGATGGTGATTTAGTGGCAGTTAGAGCCGGATATCGGCCAGTTGAAACCAACTTTAAGGTATGATTTTCTCCATGCTGTGTAAAGTACAGTAACAGAGCATTTTCTTGAAAAAGGGGCAACAAGCTATCAGGCAGATGAATAAACCATGCTGTTAACTATCGAACTAGGCTTTGATTGGTTATAATTATTTTTCAGACTGTTACAGGCCCAAACATATCTGGCTACCCAATGCTAACTGTGGGGTAGCCATTTTTTATATATTGATCGCTGGATGGAAATTATATCGCAGGAAATAAGGCCCCATCCAATTGCGCCGTTACATCAGATTTACGTCAAAACCCATCAAGATTGTATTTACTATTTACCCGCCGCGTTATCACTCTAGACTACTCAAAACTACTATTTCTCGCTAAGGATTGGCACGTTGAGGGCATGAATCGACTTCTGTAAAAATTACCTACAAAAGCAGTTTACCCCAATTTGTAGGAGGATTTAGTTATGTCTCAGAAATTCAACGGAACAATTAGTGAACTGTATGATGCTGTAAATTCAACAGGAATACCAGGACGATGGTTCAATAACGGAGTAGGAATGTACACATTCCGTTCAGAAAGAGGTGGAGTTATTAACTGGTGGCAGACAACCAAAACGGTTCAGTTCCAAGGGAAAGCTGCAGCAGAAGAGCATCTCAGACATGTGATGAAAAAGCGACTGTCTGGGGATACAAAGTAATATGGAACTTGTTATTGTTAACCAGAATGTTGCAGAACCCGTTTCAGTTTTCACATCATTTTTCGGATAAATAATCAAAATATGCGAAAGCATAAAAACACCTAGATTGTTCAAACATATCAATCCTTGACAAGGATTGGCACGTTGAGGGCTCAAAACTCACTTCTGTAAATGCATCTGTATCAAAACAGGAAGGAGTAATTTTATGTCCAGAGAAAAGCTCAGGGCTATGTTGAGTAATCAATTGTGCGATCCCCCGTAATCTTCATCAGGTCATTTTTAACTAGGTTGGTAGTCGTTACTGGCTATCCTTTTCTGTCAACCCAGCAGACTGAGATTTCAACTGCCAACAACTATCTCTAAATGAGAAAGGAAATACAAATGAAAAACATTATTCCTTTACACGCATTAAAAATAGAGGGGAATCGTATCAATGAGATAACTGCAAGCGACTTCAATTACGATGGAAAAAATAGCAAAAAAGCTGCTGGCAATGTTCTCTCGCGTACGCACGTAGGATGCTTTAATTGTGGTTTTGAGATGCCTGCAGATCCAAGCAAAACTCATTTTGAAAATTTCAAAGAGTTTGTAGTAACATGCCAGCCGTATATGTTCTTAATGTTTTTAGAATTTGTCAATACGTCTAACGCTAATGAATGCTTTGAGTACGCGGATGATTTGTTAGAAAATGTAAGCCGTAGGATTTTTGGTGTGGAATATCGAGATGATGGTATGTTTACTCTTGACGGATTTGCTTTCGTCAAGGTCCGCAAGCAAGAGGCAAGTTGTTTTACTACCAACATCGTAATCAACATGCTTATTAAGTACGACTCTTGGTATGACAATTACAGCTTAAATAAGATTTCGGGTATTTTTGACGAAGAAGCGAGTAAAGTCTTAAATGCGACTGAGAGGGGTTTCACCGAAGTGAATTCATATGTCAGTAATGTAAGAGGAGAGTCCGACATTGAGAGCTGTTTCGATACTTACGAGAACGAGAAGCTCCATTATGTTACGTCATTTGGAGAAGGTGGGTTGTTTTGGGGTGTGGGTTTCCATGGCTGAACAATAGTAGGACTGATTTTCAGCGATAGGGCTACTCTTCATCAGGGGGGGTAGCCCTTTTTTATTGGAGATGTTCCTTCTCTACCCCGACCACTTCCAACTGCTTACGCCATTGGAATTGAGGCAAAGGCACTTGTCATGGTGAGCCAACCGGCGATGGTCAATGTTCTGTGGGTCAACTGCATAATCCTCGGAGATGTGAGTAATCAGTGTGAGAGCTGTTCTGCATCGCTTAAATCCCACATAGTGCCACGCCTGTTGCTGATTCGGCCACGGTCTTGGCATTTTGGGCATATCCAGTAAATATCTTTCGATTCTGGCTCAATCCATCCGGCGATCTATAAATCTTGTTAAGGAGTATTTTAAAAACAATCATATAAAAATTGTTTTTCAGCCAGTAGACGAAATATGCATGTTTGGTTATCCCAACGAGTTTTCCCAGGTAATCCTGAATATTTTACAGAATGCTCGTGATGCGCTTCTTGAACGTAAAGTTTCAGGTGGGCAGGTATCAATCTTATCATCAGCATCAGCAGAAAACTGCAAAGCCGTAGTTGCAATCGCTGATAACGCCGGTGGCATTCCCATAAACATCCTTGATAAAATATTCGAACCTTATTTCAGCACCAAAGGGTTACAGGGAACTGGTATTGGTCTATATATGTTGAAAACTATCATCGGAACCAACATGGGTGGGCAACTCACGGTTAGTAACACCGACCAAGGTGCAGAATTCAGGATAGAGGTCTGAAATGAAAACCATACCCTGTTCTAGTTCATTGTTGTCGATACTACTTGTTGAAGATGATGCTTTTGTTGACATATCTCTCGGCAAAGTCATAGCG
>JBBQJE010000156.1:0-8137 GCA_038325635.1 Bacteroidales bacterium | reverse complement strand
CTTTTTACCATGTATATGCCGGATAAGTATTTTGCTGAGACAGAAGATATTACACGCGAAGGATTGGTTGGTTGTTATGTTCATGGTAATGAACCAAGTCACCATGTGGCTTACATGTACAATTGGGCCGGCAAACCGTGGAAAACGCAAGAACGGATTCATCAAATCGTTAATACCATGTACCTTAACAAACCAGATGGACTATGTGGAAACGACGATTGTGGCCAAATGTCGGCATGGTATGTCTTTTCATTTCTGGGATTTTATCCTGTTTGTCCAGGTTCCGGAGAATACGCAATAGGTTCACCTTCAGCTAGTCAGGCGAAAATTGAACTTTCAGGAGGTAAATATTTATCGATAAAAGCCAACAACCTGTCAGAAAAAAATATTTATATCAAATCGGTTACGCTAAACGGGAAACCATTAAATAGTAGTTTTCTGTTACATAGCGAAATTACAAACGGTGGAAATCTGATTTTTGAAATGAGCAGCCATCCGAATAAAAAATGGGCGGTTAATGTTACGACGAACAACTTCTAATGGTTATTTCTCTTCCACTTTTATTACAAAGGTTTGAGGGACAACAATTTTAATAGGTTGAACTATGAATTCCAGAGAAAGAGTTATAGGGGCATTTAACAGAACTGGTTACGACCGGATACCGGTCAAACACGAGGGGACGCCAGAAATCAACCAGATGATTATGGATCATTTCGGATTGAAAAATATGGAGCAGTTACTAAGGGTGGTAGGCGATGATTTCAGGTATGTCGAACCGATCTATATAGGTCCGGAGCTATGTAAATTTCCTGATGGCAGTATCGAGGGTTACTGGGGCGAACGATATAAATATGTCGAATTTGAAGGGGGGAGGTATTTGGAAGCGAGTTATCTGCCTTTTGCAAATATACAGTCGGTCGATAACTTGGATCGGTCGCATTTTCCTAATGCAGGCTGGTTCGATTATTCAACAATTAAACAACAGTGTGAAAAAATTGTTGTTCAGGGTTATGCGATTTGTTTTGGTACTGCAGGCGATATGGATTTTATTAACAGTATTGCCCGAGCCAGGGGGACAGAACAGGTGCTGATTGACTTGATAACTGATGATGCGGTTTATTTGGAAATAATGGATGCTCGCTTCAGGTTTTATTACGATATGCACGAGCAGGTACTACAGGCTGCCGAAGGACTGGTTGATTTTACGCATATCGGCGAAGATCTGGGAACCCAAAATTCGCAGGTGATTGATTTTGATACTTTTGACAAACATTTTGCCCCGAAGCTTAAGAAGTATTTTGAAATGGTTCATCGGTATGGTGCCAGAACCATCATGCACATGTGTGGTTGTGTAAGGGCATTCTTGCCACGGTTGATTGAATTGGGTCTGGATGTATATGATGTAGTGCAACCGACTACACCCGAGATGGATATTGCCGTATTAAAAAGCGACTTTGGCGAAGGAATTGCCTTTTGCGGAAGCGTTTGTGTTCAAAGTACGCTTGCATTCGGAAGTGTGGCTGAAGTAGTTAAAGAAGTGGAGCGCCGGGAAAAGCTTTTCCCTAAAGGCGGACTTTTTTTGGGACCTTCTCATGCCATTCAGGTAGGGACTCCCGTTGAAAATATTTTAGCATTGTATCAGACAGCCGGGAGTTTAATTAAAAAAATTGATGAATCAATTCTGGCAATAGAAGAGGGTAAAGATGCGGGGGAGATAAATATGTCAAAACTTTTTTAGCCGTGAGCCTTTCTGAATTTGGCAATAAAATTTCGAATTGGAAAAACCAATAAAATTTCTGATATGACACCAAGGGAAAGAGTATTGACAGCCTTAAAGAGGACGGGCAAACCTGATAAAACACCCTTTGAAATCAGCTGGGGAGCATTTACCCCCTTGTTGATGAAGACGTTCCGTGAGAATACTGGATCGGATCTATCCCCAGAGGAGTATTTTGACTTTGACACCAGGTTCGTATTACCATCTCCTACAAAACGAAATAGTGATTTCACCCAATTTTTTAAAGATGAACTCCTGCCCAAGAACGTAAGCTTTGATGAATGGGGAATAGGTTCAGTGCCTACCTTGTACGAAATTCCGGATTTTAAGTACCACCCTTTGGAAAAGATCTCCACAGTTGAAGATATCGAAAATTACCCTTGGCCTGATCTTGGGGAAGGATATCGATACATTGAAATGGCGAAAAAAACCAAAGTGTTTCAAGATAGGGGTTATGCCGTATGCGGGGAAATGTACCAAACCATTTTCGAAACAGCTTGGTTGATGCGCAATATGCAGCCATTTTTATTGGACTTGATACTAAATGAAGATATTGCGCATTCCATTTGTGAAAAAATTACCCAAATCAGGATCAAACAAGCAAGATTATTTGCTAAAGCCGGGGTCGATGTCATTCGGTTAGGCGATGATATTGTGAGCCAGCAAGGTTTGATGATGTCGAAGGAGACCTATTCTACTTTTTTCAAACAAAGGGTTCAGCGAATCATACAAGCAGCTAAAGAAGAAAATCCTGATGTAATTATCTTTATGCACTGCTGCGGGAAGGTCGAAGAGGTCATCGATGACTTTATAGAAGCTGGTGTTGAAGTTTTAAATCCGATTCAGCCTGAATGTAATGACCTTAGCGGGATTTTTAACAAATGTAAAAATAAACTTTCATTCTGGGGAGGTATTGGCGTACAATCAGTAATGCCTTTCGGAACTCTGGAAGAAGTAGTTTTGAAAGTCCATGAAGTAAATGGACTATTGGGGAAAGATGGCGGTTTTTTGGTAGCTCCAGCCCATATATTGGATTCTGCTATACCGTGGAATAATATTGTTGCATTTGTTGATGCTGCAAAGGGTCTATAATAAAGCATCTTGGTAGAAGATTTAAAACTTTACTTTTCGTTATTTAGTACACTTGTAGCCTAATATTTGTATTATGCACTCAGTGCTGAAAACAATGGGAACTAAATTCAGGTTGTTTAGGTACTTTTGTGAAAAATTCTATTTAGTATGATTTACATGGCAGACACAGCCGATCTGAACGAACTTAGAGCGCTGTACAATTTTTTTCCTCTCGAAGGTGTTACAACTAATCCAACCATCTTAAGCCACGCAGGCAACAAACTTTCTGTCGCCATTGCCGGCATTCAGGAGCTGGTGGGTTCCGGAATGGTACACGTACAGATGATCTCCGACGAATCGGAGGATATGGTGCGGGAAGCCAAAAAGTACCGAAGTTATTTCGATTTTGGAGATAATTTTTATGCCAAAATCCCGGTTACAGCCAACGGTTTCAGAGCGATGCGTATTTTGAAAGATTCGGGCGTCAACGTTACTGCCACTGCTATTTTTACCCAACAACAGGCTTTAGTAGCCATGAAAGCAGGCGCCGATTTTGTGGCTCCCTATGTGAGCCGTTTGGATAATATTTCATCCCATGGAATCGAAGTTGTTAGCGACATCGTTCGAAATATCAAAGAATACGGGCTGAAAGGCAAAGTGTTAGCCGCCAGCTTTAAAACGGTCGACCAGATTTACTGTGTCAGCATGGCCGGCGCTCATTCAGTAACGATTGGTCCGGAGTTATTACATCAACTAATTAAGCACCCGATGACAGACATAGGTGTAAAACAGTTTGAAGTTGATTCGGAAGGATTGTACGATATTGAATTCTAGTTAACTATTAATGACAAATCCCCTCATTATATGGATCACCGGTGCCTCCTCCGGTATTGGTGAAGCACTGGCACTGAGATGGGCATCTCCTGGAACGACTTTGATTTTATCCGGACGAAATGTGCAGCAACTTGAAGTTGTTTCAACGGAATGCAAAAATAGGGGAGCGGAAGTTCAACTAATTGCTTTTGACCTTACCAGGGAAGAGGAAATTGGCCATGCGGTTGCAAAAGTTCAGGCTTCTTTCCCTCGAATAGATATTTTGGTTAATAATGGAGGTATCAGCCAACGTTCGCTGTTAATTGATACGCCAATGGAGGTGGCTCGCCGGATTATGGAGGTAGATTTCTGGGGGCATGTTGAGCTCTCACGATTGATGCTGCCGTTTATGATAAAAACGGGTGGAGGCCGAATAGTGGTTATCAGCAGCCTCACCGGATTGTTCGGATTTCCGATGCGCTCCATCTATTCTGCTGCAAAACATGCTTTACACGGTTTCTTCGAAACGTTGCGACTGGAGCATTTTAAAGACAATATCCGGGTTACCATGGTGTGCCCCGGAATGGTAAAAACGAACATTTCTGTCCATGCGCTCAATGCTACCGGAACAGAATATGGCGTGATGGATAAAGGCCAGAATAATGGAGTAACTGCCGATCATTGTGCAGCCAAAATTATCTCCGCTGTGAAAAGGAACAGAAAAGAGGTAATTATTGGGAAAAAAGATGTAATTATGCCTTATCTTAAACGATACGCTCCGTGGCTTTTTTACAAAATAGCTCAAAGAATTAATCCTCTTGGCTGATTTATAATGCAATAGTATATGGAAGGAATAGTAATAAGCGGTATCCAACAGCTTGGTATTGGCGTGACCAATGTTGCTGAAGCATGGAAATGGTACCGCAAATATCTTGGAATGGATATCAAGGTGGTGGATGATTGTGCAATAGCTTCGTTGATGTTACCCTATACCGGAGGATTGCCCCAGAAACGACACGCCGTTCTCGCGCTTAATTTGAACGGAGGAGGAGGTTTTGAGATCTGGCAATATACCGAACGTACTCCACTGGCGCCAAAGTTTGAACCACTCCTCGGCGATCTGGGAATTTTCGCCGCCAAAATAAAAACGCGCGATGCACGGAAAATGCATGCAAAATTTTCTGAAGAAAAATTGAATATCAGCAGTATACAAACTGATCCTGATGACCGTTTGTTCTTCTTTGTCACCGATCCTTTCAATAATATTTTTCAAATAATTGAATCGCACAATTGGTTCGGAAATAGAAAAAATCATACCGGCTCAGTCTACGGAGTCATGATTGGTGTTACCAACATCGAAAATTCCCGAAAAGTTTATTCCGACATTCTGGGATACGATCAGCTGGTTTTTGATCAGAAGGGTACATTTGCCGACCTGACTTATTTAAATGGGGGAGATGCACAATTTCGAAGAGCTTTGCTACGTAACAGTAAACCACGTGCTGGTGCATTTGGGCGACTCTTAGGAGATAGCGAGATTGAACTGGTACAAGTAGAGGACCGAATTCCACGTAAAATATACGAAGGTCGTTTCTGGGGAGATCTCGGATTTATTCACCTCTGTTATGATATTAATGGTATGGAAGCATTAAATGCTACCTGCGCTAAACGCGGATTTTCTTTTACTGTTGATAGTCATGCGCATCACGAAGGAAATAGTTTTGACATGGGAGAAGCTGCCGGCCATTTCGCATACATCGAAGATCCGGACGGTACCTTGATAGAATTTGTAGAAACACACAGACTGCCAATCTTAAAAAAATTGGGTATTTATCTCAACCTTCGCAAACGGAATCCAAACAAGCATTTACCAAATTGGATCATTAAATCACTGCGAATGAGTAGAGTGAAAGGTTAATCTGGGTAAGTGTTGTTTCATTTACGAATTTTTTAAAAAAATAGATCATAAAACCTCTGTGAAAAGCAAATCCAAAATGGTTAAAAGACTTTTGTTAATTATTTCGGTTTTGTCGCTCTGCACTTCATGTCTACCACAGAGTAAACTGTCTCATTCAAAATCAGTTGAATCATTGAATTCGATTCTTGTTTTAAACAGGGCAGATGTAATAGAATTTTCCAAAAAGTATTTAGGTAAACCATATCGCTATGCCAGCAGTAACCCAAAAATAGGTTTCGATTGTTCCGGTTTTGTCTATTTTGTTTTTAAAAATTTTAATATTAACCTTCCTCGGGATTCGAGATCCTATGAATCCATTGTGCCTGCCTTGAAACCTAAGGAATTTCAAATTGGCGATGTTTTGGTTTTTTACAGCTTTCAAAACCATTCCAGAATAGGTCATGTCGGTATTATTTGTGAAGCAAATGGGATGAAATCAAAATTTATTCATTCATCCTCAGGAAAAGTAAAGGGAGTTATCATTAGTGATTTGAGCTCAGAGACGTATACTCGTCGTTTTTACAAATGTGTTAATGTGTTGAATTATAATTAGAAACCTTCAATTTATTGTCAAAGTATCTATAGATCAGTCATTCATCATTTTTATTGCCTCTGTCAATTTGTCGGGCTGTTCTGCATGCAGCCAATGACCGGAATCCTCAAAGTCGACTAATTTTGCCTCCGGATAAATTTTGCGGATATCCTGCCAATCGGCATCGCTCACATATTCAGAATTCAGTCCGCGGACAAAAGTGACGGGATACGCTGTGATTGGAATTCGCTCCTCAAACCAATCCATATTTACCTCGCTAACCATCGACCGAAATGAATCATGAAGGACTGTGGCGTTTAACTTCCATTCAAATAGGCCGGCTTGGGTGCGATGGATATTCTTCAAAAGAAAACGGCGAACAGTTTCCTCTTTTATTCGGGTACTAAAAAAATCATCCAACTCCTTGCGGGTTTGAAACTGACTTAAATCCGGATTTTGCAGCAATTCCAGAATCATCTCATGTTGTCGAATGTGTTTGAAAGAGCTGCTTCCTGCTAGGTAATTTTTTGGAGCAATGTCAACAATCATCAGCCGGTTTACTTTTTCAGGATATTCTGCCGCAAACATCATCGCGACCTTTCCTCCCATGCTATGCCCAATCAAATAGGCCGTCTCCGTGTTCGTATCCAGGAAAAATTGTGCCAGATCATCCACCATATCCGCAAAAGTATGGGTTGAGGCATGCGGAGAAGCCCCGTGATTCCGAAGATCCGGTAGCAAAACTGTAAAACGATCCTCTAATTTTCTGGCGATAGTTATCCAGTTATCTGAAGAGCCGTATAGCCCGTGGAGGATGATTAACACAGGATTGTTGCCGGTACTATATTTTCGAAAGTGCAATTTCACTTTTCATTTTTCATTTTTCATTTTTCACTTCTTCAGACATTCCTTGTACCTCTTAATCGTCTCCTCCATTCCCAGATACAGTGCATCCGCAATCAGTGCATGTCCAATGGAGACTTCCAGCAGGTTGGGGATGTGCTGGTCGAAATAGCGCAGATTCTCCAAACTAAGGTCATGGCCGGCATTGAGACCAAGTCCGCATTTTTCGGCCACTTTTGCCGCCTCAATAAATGGTTGGATGGCTTTTTCAGGATCCTTGGGAAAATCTGTGGCATAAGGTTCGGTATATAATTCGACCCGATCGGCACCAATTTTTGCCGCACCTTCAATCATTTTGGCATCCGTGCCAACAAACAGAGAAACCCGGATTCCTTCTTGCTGAAATACTTCGACCACCTCTTTTAGAAATTCGAAGTGAAGGATTGTATCCCAACCGGCATTTGAAGTGATGGCCGCCGGCGAATCAGGAACCAATGTAACCTGATCAGGCTTTATTTCCAGAACCAACGCGATAAATCGAGGATCAGGGTAGCCTTCAATATTAAATTCGGTAGTGATCAGAGGCTTTAGTTCACGGGCATCCGCGTAGCGAATATGCCTTTCATCCGGACGGGGATGAATGGTGATACCTTCGGCGCCAAATTTTTGACACTGTACGGCAGCGAAGGTTACACTGGGCATCAATCCGCCACGGCTGTTTCGTACTGTCGCAATTTTATTTATATTTACACTTAATCGTGACATTTTTGCCAGCTATTAATTAGGTTTGCAATTTACGAAATGATTCTCATTCATAAACAAATTATCATACAATCATGATAGCTGAAATGCTCATTTCTGATTCCATCCCATCGGTAAGTCCACAGGATACTGCCTCTAAGGTGCTTTCCTTGATGGATGTATTCAGAGTATCGCATCTGCCAATTGTGACAGATAACGAATATCTTGGGGTGATTTCGGATAAGGAAATATTTGATGCTCACGATTTTGATGAACCAATCGGGTCGTTTGCGCTTGATCAGCTGTTAAAGCCGCATGTTCATCCCCATCAGCATATTTTTGAAGTAGCTTCCGTGGCTGCGACCTGCGGCGTAACTATTGTACCGGTTTTGGCAGAGGACCA
>JBBQJE010000155.1:0-8204 GCA_038325635.1 Bacteroidales bacterium | reverse complement strand
TACCTTACGATTTCCGAAATCTGTTTTTGGGTATAAAATCGGGCTTCTGCCTCCGGATTGGAATTATTCCCTTTTGCGCCAATGGTTGTTAATAATGGATATTGTTTGATTTCAATCCGCCAGCCGGGTGAATCGGTCAAGTGCCAGTGAAACTTGTTGAGTTTGTGCAAAGCCATCAAATCGAGGATCTTCTTCACTTCGGTTTCCCCGAAAAAATAGCGTGATTCATCGAGCATTAGTCCGCGCCATTCATATCGAGGCTGATCATCAATTTCTGCGCAAGCTATTAGCCTGCTTTGCGCGGCGCTGTGCAAAAGTTGCACGAGCGACTGCAATCCATAAAAACACCCTTCCGGGGATGATGCTTCGATCGTAATCTGTTTGGGTTCAATTTTCAGCCGATAGGCTTCTATGCCCGTAATCTCCGAATTCCTGGTAAGTCTGATCGTTCCGTCTTTTGGTGATTCTTTGACATTGAATGAAGTTAATTGCTTCACTGACGCTGCAAAAACCGGAATCAGTCTTTTGAAAGCAGCATCAGAAACCGAAACAGATATGGTCGATGGAACTTTATAAACGCCTTTGGTTGTTTTGCAACTGTTTGGGTGCGGGATAATTTCCTGGGCGTGAACCGTGGCGGTTACAAGCAGGAGATAGAAAATTGTTCGGTAAAACATAGAAGTTAGTTTTATATCAATCAATTACTTGCAAATATTCAGAGAAAGTTTAAATTTACTATTTGTATTGATACCGGAGGCATTACATGTTTATAGAATTTTTGAGGATGAATATCAGTCCTTCGTTACTTCACTTTTCCACCAATTATTTTTAGGATCAAAATCTTTGGACAAAAAATTATGCCGCTGTGTTTCTAATTTCGGAAGTGTTTTATTGACAGCATCTTGATACGTTTTCTTCTCGTCTTCTGCGGAATATTGGGGATCCTTTTCGGGTAGTTTAGCATTCACTTTTTTTAGATAGGTAAGAAGTTCAGCGCTCAATTCTTTGACTAATTTCGGATTCTGCCCGGCAACATCCGTCTTTTCGGAAAGGTCCGTTTTTAGGTTGTACAATTCTTCATGATTATCCTCATAATAATGAATCAACTTCCAGTTGCCCCGACGGATGATGGAACTTGGGTCGCCGCCCTGGTTTCCGTAATGCGGATAGTGCCAGATCAATGCCCTTTCTGCCAGGTGTTTCCCCTTCAGCAGCGGCAAAATGCTGACACCGTCGCTATGCTGATCAGGTTTCAACGGCAGTCCGGCCAGATCCAGGATGGTTGGGTAAAAATCGACTCCCGAAACCGGAGCATCACATTTTTTGCCAGTCATTTTCATCCAGGGAACCGAAATAAGAAAGGGCTCGCGGATTCCGCCTTCCCACTGGTATCCTTTTCCGCCACGTAAGGGTGCATTGTTGGTCGAATAATTGTCGCCTGAAGTCACGCCGCCATTGTCGCCGGTAAAAATGACGATCGTATTTTTATCCAGACCCAGATCTTTCAGCGCTATTAATACAAAACCAACGGCATCATCCATCGATTCAATCAATCCGGCATAAACAGGATTGTCCTGATGAAGTCGGTATGGCAGCCTGCGTTCCATGGCAAAACCTGAGTCAGAAAGACCCATTTTTTCTGCTTTGTCGCGGTATTTTTTCCATTTTTCGTGGGTGGTCTGAATGGGTGAATGAACGGCGTAAAACGAGAGGTAAGCCAAAAACGGAGCATCACCCTGAGTGCTCATAAATTTTACAGTCTCATTGGCCAGCCTCATTTCAAGATTTTCGCCGTTTGGACCGTCAGGAAGGGTTGGATTCTCATAAGGCGAAAAATAGCCGCCCTTCGGACTGCCGGCATCCCAACCGCCTTTGTTGATATCGAATCCGTGGTCTTCGGGCCACGAACCTTTTTCGCCCAGGTGCCATTTACCGGCAAAGAAGGTTTTGTAACCGGCTTCCTTCAGTGCTTCCGGAAGGGTGATGAATTCGGATGGCAGTTTATGGACATAATCGGCCGGGAGTAATTTTGTATGGCGGTTCAATTTGCGCCACTCTTCTCCCGAGGCTTCCCCGATCCAGTTGGTAATTCCATGCCGTGCAGGGAATTTTCCGGTTAGGATACTTGCCCGCGACGGACTGCAAACCTGACAGGCGGCATAGCCATTGGTAAAGACCATTCCACCTTTGGCAATCCGGTCGATGTTGGGAGTTTCATAATATTTGCTTCCCATGCAGCTCAGGTCGGTGTAGCCGAAATCGTCGGCAAGAATGAAGAGTATATTGGGTCTAGCAACAGTTAAAGGCTTTTTAGTCTGTGTAAATCCTGAAACTACTGATAAACAGGTTATGGCCACAAGTACATTTTTCATTCGAATATTTCTCCTTTATTAATTTAATGCGTATGGGTGGAACTTTTCTTCCCAATTCTATATAAATGCGACCCTCTACATAAACCGGGGAAGACGATGTCTGGGTTCCCACACGGGCAGTCCATAATTCCTCACTTGTTTCTGCTACAAAACATTTTGCCTGTCCTCCGGTGTTTACCATGTAAAGCAAACTATCGATGTACAAAGCGGATGACCTTGCCTGCGTATTTTTTTATTGATCCACTTTATACTATCCGTCACATTCCCTTTGCCAGCAAGGCGCAAAGCAACAATCGCTGAAAAGGAAAACCCGGAGTTGATAAATAACATATTATTTCCCATATCTTATTCTTTTCTTTATGGTTCAGTAATCAAACAATATGTTTCTTAATCAATGCCTGTCTATTTTGTCTCAGGGAAAAATTGCATTGGCTGGGCTATTGTTGGTTTTTTATCGCCTTTTAAAACATAATTTTCCCAGTCTCTCTCAATGCTAATCCATTCTTCAAGGGATCTGGTCGGGTAGGTAGCAAGCCATCCTCCTGAGCGAAACTCAGGAGTCACGCCTTCATCGCCAACGGCTGTTCTCCATTTTGCAAGCTGGTAGCGAAATTCCTTCAACGTTTCAGCATATTTTGGATTGGCTGCCAGATTATGTATTTCACTTGGATCCTTCTGCAGATCAAATAACTCTTCCACGGGCTTTCTATCCTTCATAAATGCATCCTGTTCAGGGGAAAGCTTGCCCTGAAGATGAAGCACATTTAGCAAGGCTAATCCCGGATAGTTGTCTTCTTTGTATCTATTATACTGGCAGTAAGGCCTTTCCGGCATCAGGTTAAGGATGTACCTGAAATTTTGTGAGCGAACAGAGCGAATGGCGTCATGCGTGTCATCCATTTTATCCCGGCCGGCGAAGATGTATTTTGGTTCTTTCCGGTTCGGATCTGCGAGCGAACGTCCCTGCAAATAAGCGGGCTTCTTCACTTCTGCGAGATCAAGTATTGTAGGCAAAACATCCAGGTTGCAGACTAATTCTTTGGAAATATTTCCGGGAGAGAACTTTGCAGGCCAGCGGATAATAAGTGGAATATGGAGACCTTCGTCGTAAAGGAATTGTTTGCTTCTGGGGAGCGCAACACCATGGTCTGCAGTTACTACGATAATTGTATTATCATAAATGCCCTCCTTTTTCAACCGGGCAATTATATCGCCCATATCTCGATCGGAGGTTTGGGCGCTTTCCAATCCCATCGCCCAATCTCTGCGCGTCATCGGCGTGTCAGGGTACCATAATGGCAAAGTCACCAGCTTGGAATCAATCGGACGTTGAGGGTCTCCCTTCCAAACGCGGTGGGTTTGTTGCAAGGTGAGGTGAGCGTAAAACGGCTGACCTGATTTACGTTCATTCCAATCGTTACCCTGGTAAGAGACTTTTTCATCAAACTTGAAATTGACGTCTATCTTTTTGGAGTACCCGCAACCAAGCGCAGTGAAATATCCGGCATTGCGAAATAGATCCGGGAGGGACTGAACACCAACGGGTAATTCAGGTTTTGGATTTGGTGTCCGGTGCTGTTCAGTATGCGTAGTGTATTGGCTCAAGCCAACCATCAATGAAGACCGACCGACTGAGCAGACAGGTGCACTGCTGAAACAATGTGTGAACATGCAACCTTCCTTCGCCAATTGGTCCAGATTGGGTGTATACATCTCTTTTTCGCCATAACAACCCAGATACGGACCCCAATCTTCCAGAATAATCAGCAGGACGTTTGGTTTTTCGTTTTGGCCTTTCCCTTTTAAATCCGCCCCTTGACTATTCGCCTGAGCGGAAGTTATTGTTTGAAGACCTGATAGAAAGGCCAATGATAATAGCGTTTTGTAATGGTTCATCAGTTGATATTTTTTTTGTATTCCGGATTTAGGTCTTTTGGAACAGGAGCATTTGTATCCATCCTCCATTTTTCGAGTAAATCTAGTAATTCTTTCGTTTTCTCAGGTTTTATACTGAAAAGGTTATTCTTTTCACTGATATCATCTTTCAGATTATACAATTCAATATCGTTGTTTTCAAAATATTGAATTAGTTTCCAGTCTCCTAAACGGATAGATGAACCCGGTCTTGTTCTGAAAATCGAATCCTGTGTTTCCTTGTTTCCACCTTCCAAATAGATTGGGAAATGCCAGAAAAGCGGTCTTTCTTTGATCATTCCTTTTTGAGTCAATACCGGGAGGAGGCTTTGCCCGTCTAATACTTTATCTGAAGGCTTGGCTATCCCGGCCACTTCTAGAATAGTTGGGAAAAAATCAATATTGGTCACCGGAATATCCGATTTCGTTCCTGCTGTTATTTTACCCTTCCAGAAACCAAACATTGGTTCCCTTATACCGCCCTCATAGCTAGATCCTTTGCCAGCCCTGAGCGGCCATTGTTTGGTAATGTTGTAAACACCACCATTATCTGAAGTAAATAATATGAAGGTGTTCTCAAGTTCGCCAAGGGAAGTCAGCAGATCAATCAATCTGCCAATCTGAGTGTCCAGATTTTCAACCATGGTAGCATAGTCGGTATTGTTTTGACCATTCCATTCCGGTTTACCGTCATATTTGGGCAATAGTTTTTTTATTGCCTGAATTGGCGTATGAACTGCATAAGGTGCGTAGTAAAGGAAGAATGGTCTGCCTTTTACTCCTTTGATGAAATCAAGTGTTTTGTCAGTGATTAAATCGGTCAGATTGCAATCTTCCGAAGGCGGATTTAGAGGAATTCCATTGTAGCCTGTTGGTGTATTGAGTTTAGCATTAGTATATGGAGGGTAATAGCTTTTCGTACTCCCGGCGTGGCTTCCTCCAATGTTCACGTCAAATCCCCGTTTCGTCGGGTCATCCGAAAGGTGCCATTTACCTGCAATACAAGTTGTATAACCGGCAGATTTCAGTATTTCTGCAATGATTAGGTTGTTTTCCGGAAGTGTTAAATTATTGGGAGTCGGAATGAGTTTGCGGTCAATGCTTTTGCCTCGATTTGAATTATCAACAGTATAGATACCATGACGAGGAGTCCACTGACCACTCATCAAACAGGCACGGCTAGGTGCACAATTTGAAGCCGATGCATAGGCATTTGTGAATATCATGCCTTTTGCGGCAAGCCTGTCGATGTTTGGCGTTTCGTAGTATTTACTGCCCATGAAGCCAACATCTCGCCACCCCATGTCATCGACATTGATTAGCAGGATATTGGGTTTGTCGGTTAATCTCTGTTTTTTTGTTTGTGAGAAACCGGCCAAAGCCGACAGACAGGCTGCTGTTACTAGTATGTATTTCATTCGGAGAGCTTATCTAAGATGTCAAAACTAACTTATTTTTTGTCAACTGACGGGCTGACTAAGAGCCCCCCCGTCAATTGATGTTACTTATCCCCTAATGCCTTCATTTTAAATATATCCTGTGTCGCCGGGACATGTTCCTTCACCATAATCTGCTCCATCTGCTTCACGATCTCGGGATATTTGTTCGAAATATCGGTCAATTCCTGCATATCGGTTTCAAGGTTGTAGAGTTCCATTTTCATGTTACCTCTCCGGATATTTTGTCTGATCCCTTTCCATTTTCCGATCCTTACGGCTTGTTGTCCACCGGATTCAGGAAATTCCCAGTACATATATTCGTGCGTTTTTTGTTTTTTGCCTGTTAATTCCGGTAAGAAGCTGATCCCATCTGTATCGGCCGGTATTTTGATGCCGGTTGTTTCACATATGGTAGGAAAAACGTCCCAGAAAGCAGAAATGTGGTGGCTTACTGCACCTTTTTTGATGTGACTCGGCCAGCTGGCAATCATCGGAACCCTGAAACCTCCTTCGTGCGTAAACCCTTTTCCCCAGCCAAATTCAGATTTAAATGGTCCTGCACTTTCAAACCAGGGGGAGTCGGTTCCTCCATTGTAAGTTGGGCCATTGTCGGAAGTAAAGATGATTAGCGTATTCTCATATAACCCCAGCTCTTTGAGTTGGCGAACCAATAATCCAACCTGTTCATCGAGTAAAGAAATCATTGCAGCATAGGTGGCATGAGGGTATCTGACTGGGAAATAGCCCTTGTCTCCAAGATAGGGCTTTTCGTCGCCGAATTTTTTCACATAATACTCGACCCATCTCTTTGGTGCCTGAAGTGCAGCATGAGGGATTGTGGTGGCCCATTCCATAAAAAATGGATGGTCCTTGTTTGATTCTATAAATCCGCTCATCTCCTTATAAATCAAGTCTGGCGAATATTCGTTCAGTGTAAATCGTGCATAACTTTTGAGGTCGTAAGGATCGGCTCCTTTTTCAAGTTTCGCAATATCTATTGGTACGGTATCGTTTTTCAAGTAAACCCGATGGTCGTATTTGTACAAATGGAGCGGGTAGTAGGTATGCGCCTGCCTCTGGCAGTTGTAGCCATAGAAAAAATCGAATCCCTTCTGAAGCGGAGTGCTGTTGGTATTTGGCGCCCCGAGGCCCCATTTCCCTACCAGACCGGTTTTGTAACCTGCTTTTTGAAGTAGTTGAGGAAATGTTACCAGGTCTTCAGGCAGCGGACGCTGTCCTTCGAGGGTGGAGTCGGCAAACATGGCGAGGTAATCCCACACCTTGCCACGCTCGGCCCATTCGTCGTTACCGCGGATGTAGGCATGTCCCATGTGTTTTCCGGTTAACAACACACAACGTGACGGTGCACAAACGGGTGCTCCTGCATAATGTTGAGTAAAAAGCATACCGTTTTCAGCCAATTTGTCGATATTGGGTGTTTCGATCTTTTTCTGCCCATAACAGCCAAGCTCGCCATAGCCTAAATCATCGGCTAAAATGTAAATGATGTTAGGTTTTTTGATTATGTTACTGCCGGCCTTTTGTGCATTTCCTTGTTGGGAAACCATAAATGACAGACAGACAGCAGGCATCAGATATACATTTCTCATTTTTTTCCCGTTAAAGTGATTAATAAAAAAGTAGCATTCGAAACAGATCATTTTTAACCGCAAAGAACGCAAAGGAGGCGCAAAGAATGCAAAGCGAAATATGTAAAAATTAGCGTTTTGCGATCTCTACGATAATACTTTGCGTTCTCAGCGGTTGAATGGATTTAGTTATTAAAACCATCTCCCAGTAGGTTCATTACCAACCCGGATTCTGTGTCAGATTTGGATTCAACGCAATGGCATTGGTTGGAATCTGGTAGAGGTAGTATTTGTCCAACCAGCCTTTACCGTCTTTCACCGGATCATTGAAAAGATATATGTATCCTTCTGTAAGCGCAGGATCAGGCAACTTTGTGGAAAGATTCAGCAAAGCGCCAGTTCCAACCTGGGCTTTGGTAGCCCACATACCAAATTGTTGTTTATTTACGAACCATGGGGCTACTTTCCAACGCCGGACATCATAAAATCCGAAACCTTCACCCATTAGCTCGGTGATTCGTTCACGACGGATTTCCCAAAGGATCGGACTGACAGAAGGATCACGGCTTGGATCAAAACTTGCATCAATATTTGCAACAACCATATTTGCAACCTTGGCCCTTGGACGTAGTTTGTTGATCGTTTTGTCGGCTATGCCTTGACTAAACTGACCAAGTTCAAATTGCGCCTCTGCCTCGTTTAGCAAAATCTCTTCGATCTTGAATAACGGTTTATCAGCGGTATTGGTATTGCCCAGATTTGAATTTAAATCCCATACATTGTAGTTCTTGAAAATATAGAAACCACCACGGCAGGATAGAAATTGCTGACTTGATTTTGTGGATAGGTTTGGCATCGAATACACGATTGTGCCACCCCAGTTCATCAGG
>JBBQJE010000154.1:0-8247 GCA_038325635.1 Bacteroidales bacterium | reverse complement strand
AGTGGATTGGTCCTGATGTTAAGGAACATCTTAAATTAATGCATGAAGAGGGGATTGATAATTTGGTGATGGTACCGATCAGTTTCGTGCATGAAAATTTGGAAACTTTGTATGATCTTGATACTGATATTGTACCATTTGCATTGAATTCGCTAGGCTTTGCGCATGTATCAAGAGTAAATTTGCCTGAGTCTGATCCAAATTTGGTTGCGATGTTAGCCAGTCTAGTTAAAAGCTACTAGCTTGAAGTTAAATTTTAGAAATTATGAAGGATGTAGTGATCTTAGGAGCCGGAATAACCGGTATGGCAGCTGCCCATCATCTTAAAAAGAAGGGATCAGATTTCGTCGTGCTTGAACAGGCTGACCGTGTTGGCGGAGTTATTCATTCTGTATATGATAGGGGATTTCTTTACGAAGAAGGCCCTAATTCGGGCGTCATCGGAAATATTGAAGTACTTCGGCTTTTTGAAGAATTGTCTGATGATTGCGAACTCGAAGTTGCCGGAGGGAATGTAAATAAGCGCTATGTCCTTAAAAATGGGAAATGGGAACCTTTGCCAGGCGGATTGAAAGCGGCAATCAGCACTCCACTTTTTAGTCTGGGTGATAAGTTTAGAATCCTTCTAGAGCCTTTCCGGCCTGCGGGGAAAAATCCACATGAGACCTTAGCCGGACTGGTAAGACGTAGAATGGGGAAAAGTTTTTTGGATTATGCCATTGATCCGTTTATCATCGGAGTTTATGCGGGAGATCCCGGTAGGCTGGTACCCAAATACGCACTTCCAAAGCTTTATAATTTAGAACAGGAATATGGCAGTTTTGTTGGCGGAACCATCAAAAAGCAATTTAAGGCTAAAACGGAAGATGAGAAGAAAGTTACCCGCAAAGTGTTTTCTGTGAAAGGAGGCATCTCCTCATTGATCACCGCACTGGAAAAAAGTATTGGAAAGGAGCGCATAATATTGAACTGCAATGAGGTTAAGGTACTTCCGGTAAATGATTATTTTGAAATATCCTACATAGATGCGGCTAATGAGCAGGTTGTGCTTAAGACTAAAAAGGTTATTTCAACGATTGGCGCTTATCAACTTGATACGGTACTTCCGTTTATTGATAAGGAGAAAATTTCAAAAATTACTGCTCTTCATTACACAAAAGTTCTTGAAGTGATTCTTGGATTTAAGGAGTGGAATGGTATGACGATTGATGCATTTGGTGCATTGATTCCTTTTGCGGAAAAGCGGGATCTGTTGGGCATTTTATTTATGTCAGCGCTCTTCAAAGAGAGGGCACCAGTTGGAGGAGAGCTTTTTTCCATTTTTATGGGAGGAGTTCGAAGACAAGATATCTATCAACTACCTGAAGAAGAAATTATTAAAATCTTAGAAAGAGAATTTTGTGATCTTATGCAGCTGGATAAATTTAATCCGGATCTTCTGAAAATTGTACATCACAATTGGGCAATTCCTCAATATGAGGCCGATAGTGGTGAACGATTTGCAACAGTTAAGGAGATTCAGGAACAATATCCGGGATTGATAATCGGTGGGAACCTTCGTGATGGGATCGGAATGGCAGATCGGATTTTTCAAGCCAAAATCCTTGCCGATTCAGCATCTTAAGAAAGATCTCTGATTTATTTTTTGAATCGGAGGCGATCCCAATATTTCTCTTATTTTTGTTATAAAAAATCGATTAAAATGACCTTTGTTACCGTAATTTATAGCGACCATCAACTTATTAAAATGGTACATACCTTCATCAGTATGACTTTTTTAATAATCGCTATATGGTTGTTTTACAGATCAATACAAGGATTTATACAAAATTGGAGTTATTCTCGTTTGGATAAATATCTTTCCTACGCTTTTATTATAAATCTTTATTTGCAATTAATCTTTGGTTTTTTGTTGATGGCCTATCCCGAGGTAGTTATTGGTCATGAATTAGTAAATCAGGCCACTACACTTAAGTTGGCAGCCAAACGATTTTGGCCAATAGAACACATCGTATTGATGCTTTTTGCCTTATTTATTGCAAATCTCGGATTGATTTTTTCCAATAGCGCACAAGTCAATAAGGAGAAATATCGGAAAGTATTGATCTACTATGCAATCTCCATGGTACTAATTGCTTTGTCGCTGAGCTCAACCTATTTTGAATGAGACATAAGAAATGAGACATGAGACATGAGAACGCTCTTATCTCATGTCTCATGTCTCATTTCTCATTTCTTATTTCTCATTTTTTCGCCACCATCTTCTCATAGATTCCTCTGAGTTCGACGGTTACAATTCCGTAAATCATTCCAATGGCACAATACAGCAGGATAATCATCGCATAATTACTGAATGTTGCGGTTGGGAATAATTGAGTGAAGGCAAAGAAAACAGCCGAAGATACAAATAGGGCAGGAACAAAGTCAATCAGAGAATGCGCTCTTTCCATCGAACACATTGGGATTACAATGATGAAAACTGCAAGGGGAACCGCCCAGAATCCGGTTGAACCCAATACTCCTGCTAATTTAATGATCAATATAGCTGCAATTATGCCCATTACATAACCCAGAAAAGTACGAGCTCCGCCTTTCAAAGTACAACCTGCCATAAAATACATTGCCCAAGCCTGGAAAGTAACCCAGCCAAACCCTTTGTTGCCTGCAATTGGTAAATATGGACTGATCCATTGATCAAGAGCAACAAAAGTACAGGCTAAAAATCCGATGAAGATCGGAATAACAATAAATTTCTTAAAATCCATAATTTTTATAAGTTTGAAAGTGTAGTTTTTATGACAATTTGCTTGTCTGTCAGGAACAAAAAGAATCATTTTTTTTGAATTTTCCTAACATTTTTCTTAGCTATTCAAAAATAATTTAGTCTATCAGGATTCCTAAGATCGATAGCAATCTGTATCTTTGAAAATTCTTAAAAATCGATAAATGGAAAGTAAATACTATATTCTGAATGATGAAACTCCGGTGCAAGATTTAGGCGAAGGAGTTTCGAGGCAAATACTTGGCTTTAATGACCAACTGATGATGGTAAAAGTGATGTTTACGCAAGGCGCTATTGGGAGTGTCCATTCCCATACTCACACGCAAACGACCTATTGTGCAGGAGGTTCCTTTGATTTTCGTATAGGAGACGAGTCCAGGATTATTAAAGAAGGGGACGGAGTCTATATTCCATCCAATGCCCTACATGGAGTTGTCTGTTTGGAAGAAGGTTCCCTTATTGATACCTTTAATCCGGTTCGGGAAGATTTTTTATAGAGAAAGTACTTCGAGTTTGAAGTTTGGAGTACTTAAAGTCGAGATTGCGACAACTCCAAACTTTATTTACTTTTCTGCAATTGATCTTGATGTAATGTTCAACTTGTTGGCAATAAATAAGTTATGTCTAATTTCTACTAAATGTGATTTTTTTTTTCGTTATGTGGGTTACCTTTTTGGCTAATGTGAGATAAATAGGTGGTAAATCGGAAGGCGAAATTTTCGGGAATTGAAAATCCAAAATTCAACCCCTTTCGTTGGAAACAGGAAACTAATAAACCACAACCTATGGTAGCCTATCGAAATTCCGGAGTTAGAGCCGATGAGATTTCCTCCTTTCAACAATCAGTAGTTGAGGTCGAAACAGCTTTGCCAGCCTTTGTCGGCTACACTTCAAAAGCGGCAAGAAGAAGTTCTGAGGATTTGCGGCGAATTCCAACAAAAATCAATTCCATGAGAGAATTCGAAAATTTATTTGGATTCCCGTATGAGAATGACATTGAAATGGAGGTGACTTCAAATAATAATGGTGGCTTTACACTTACGAGATTTAGGGAATCTAATTTGAAGTATATTCTTTATTACAGTGTTAGGATTTATTTCGACAATGGAGGAGGATCCTGTTATATTCTTTCAGTGGATACCTATCAAAATCCTCCGCAGGTTACTCTCAGAAAAGATGATGAATCTCCCCAATTTGGTCTTCTTGATGGTCTCTACCTATTGTCTGAAGTGAAAGACATTTCACTGGTTCTCATTCCTGAGGCAGTTAAGCTTTCGAGAGTTGAGTATTCGTTTTTAGTGCAAGCAGCACTCTTACAATGTCATACGCTTGAGAATAGGTTTGCTATTTTTGATCTTTACAACGGCGATTGCAGTTGTCCGGACATGAATACCAACCGGGATTTATTTGGAAATAAGTACTTGAATTGTGGAAGTGTGTATTATCCATTCGTTAAAACAACAATAAGTACCTTTATTGGTATTGATGGATCAAATGTGAAAATTATGTTTTCAGGAGAATCAATCCGGATGGCTGATATCCGGAAGTCAAATTTTCAGCTTTATAAATTTGTCAGGCAAGAGCTGAAAAATCGATATATTGTTCTTCCGTCTTGTGGAGCTATAGCTGGTACTTATGTTACAACAGACAAAAAGAGAGGAGTGTGGAAATCTCCTTCAAATTTGAATTTGGCAGGTGTAAGTGAGCCCGTTGTTCGTCTTGAAAATCAAAGTTATGATATTCAGAATTCAGAAGCTGAAATGGATAGATCCATAAATAGTATCAGGACTTATTCAGGCAAAGGGAAGGGGCCTATTGTTTGGGGTGCCAGAACTTTGGCTAATAATGATGAAAATGATGATGGACGATTTGTTTCCGTTCGTAGATTCATTATTATGGTAAAGGAGTCTTTGAGGAACTCTACCAGTTGGGCAGCTTTTGAGCCCAACGATGTTACTACCTGGAATAGAGTATGCTCCATGATCGAAAATTATCTCACGCTGAAATGGCAGGACGGTGCCCTTGCCGGAGTAAATCCCCAACAAGCTTTTTATGTTAGTTGTGAGCTTGGAACGACGATGAATACCCAAGATATTTTGGCAGGAAAGATGAATATTGAAATAGGATTAGCGATCTTAAAACCTTCGGAATTTGTTGTTATTAAAATTTCTCATCAACAGAGGAAATGCAATTGCGATTTAGCCGTTTCTCGAAATAGTAGAAGCGAATTAAGTGCATAAATTATTTCAAGAATTGTTTAGTCCTTCTTTGTTAAAGCCAATCAGCTTAATAGCAATAATGTAATTAATTTTGTTCCAGAAATTTTATTAAATCGACCACATTTTCCGGATCTTCGATTTTTATTTTATGCTCTTTTACGAATTTCTTAAAGGAGTCCGATTTGTCATCAAACTGTTTTGCTAGCTGTCGTAAGCTGTTAACCATTGCTAACTTTCCATCTTTTTTCAGCCAATATTCAATATAAGGTTTCGCTTTAAAGCCATCCGGTAATTGCAGATTATACACTTGTCCTCCCGAAGATATTGAGGAATAGCTCGTCGTTGATGATGTTTGAGACGTTCCACCATAGGCGGCAGGTTTGCCGGGATCGGTCACTCCACATTTATGTATTGCATATAATTCGTACTTGTTCCGATAAAGTAGTTCAACAAATTTGCCTTGGATTGGAAAAAACTTTCTTTGCTCAATATAAACCGTGTCAATATCCTCAATTTTTGAAATCGCAAGTTTTTTGCCATTGGTATCAAAAATCATCTCTTCGGTTACTGAATTGTAATTGAGCATGGTAGTGTTTTTGACACCTGATTTCATCAGTACAGTTCCTTTTATGAACTCCGGGAATACATAATGACTAAGTTCTACTCCTCTCGACTGAGCGAAAACATTTGATTGGGATACCAAATTTAGGAGGATAAAAGCAATAAAAATGGAAAGATTTTTCAATTTCATGGATTATACGGGCTATTGGCACTTGACTACTTGATAATGCTAAGGTAATTATTATTTCCGGAGGATAAGGGGAACAATAACTATCGAAACATTATTCTGTTTAGGAAGTATATATAAACTTATTCGACGGCATTTAATTTTTTAGTAAAATCACAAAATTATGAAGCAATTCTTGTTGATATTCTCAATTATTCTACTCAATAATTTGTTACTTATTGCACAAACTGGCCGCATTTCCGGAATAGTTTCTGATCAAAACACGAATGACAGGATTCCCTTTGCATCCATTAGTGTACAATCTGAAAATGCCGCATTTCAGACCGGAAGCGTATCAAAGAGCGACGGTACTTTCGAAATTGAAAATCTCAAATTTGGTAGCTATAAGATTGTACTTTATTTTATGGGATACAAAACGGATACACTCAATTCGCTGATTTTGACAAAGCAATCGCCAAAAATTGATTTGGGGATGATCCGTTTGAAGCCTGTTTCAATTGATGTTCAGGAAGTACAGGTTCATGCCAACGTCAAAACCGCCGTCACTAAAATAGATCGGCAAACTTATCGGGCTGCTGATTTCGCTACCGCCAAAGGAGGTACTGCAACAGATTTATTAAGTAAACTTCCCTCGGTGGCTGTGGATCCGGACGGAAGTGTTTCTGTTCGGGGCACGACGGACTTTGTCGTATATCTAAATGGTAAACCAACCCAGATGGATCCATCGACTTTACTCAGCCAAATTTCAGGAGCTCAAATTGAAAATGTGGAAATAATTTCAATTCCAACGGCGAAATATGATGCGCAAGGGAAAGGTGGAATTATTAACATCAACACAAAAAAGGCCGGAAATGAAGGATTATCTGTTTCCGTTAACGGATTACTTGGCGGTGCACCTTGGACCAATAATGCAAATAAATACAGCGGTTATAAATTGAATGACGATCGATATGGTGGAGGGCTCAATTTGGTTTATTTCAAGGATAAATTGACGGTTTACGGCGGACTAAATTTTAACCACCGGAATGTGAATGGCAGCAGAGAAGGGGACGCCCGAATCCTGGTAAGGGATGGCGTTTATCGTCACATGGTTGCCGATGGTGGAAGACCGGAATGGTATGAGTATTTATCCGCAAATTTGGGGTTTGACTATCAGCTGTCTAAAAAATCGACTTTGTCAGGATCTTATTTTTATGGCAACAGAACGGAAGGCCGTTCGGCTTTTTACATCTATGATATTTTTTATGCAGACAAAAATAACGTGAGTGTGCCTGGTGTTTCGAGGAAAGAGAATTGGATTTATAATCCTAATACAGACACACGATTTGGCCAGTTTCACAATGTAAATCTCGATTTTTCCCATAGTTTCAGTAAGACAACAGACTTGAAGATCTCGGCACTTTACGAACATTCCGATTTGAGCAGAGAGTTAAACAATCAGAATTTTCATTACGACAATACAACCAATATCCCGGGTTCGATTGAATTGCAATTCAAACAAAACGATGATACGCCTTTGGATGGTTATCGTTTATCTGCCGATTTTTCGACCCAATTGCCCAATGGATCAAAGCTTGGATTAGGCATTCAGCCTCAGTTTATGACTATTGCCGGCAGGTTTACCTACGATACGCTTGATGTAAAAACCAATCGGTTTCTTCCGTATACAGATCTTCAAAATGGCATCGATCTGAAAAGGGGCATTTATGCGGCTTACATTGATTATTCGGGAAGTTTAGGTAAACTGAAATACATTGCCGGACTTCGGGCAGAATATGCAGATCAGTCGCTTAACCTATTGTCGGCCAATTATTTCTCGTTGTTCGATGGTGCGAAAAAATCAAAATATGGTGATTCTAAACTTGATTTATTTCCAAATTTACATTTGGAGTGGGAGCTTACCAGCAAGGATAAATTAAGTTTTGCGGCGAGCAGGAGGATAAGCAGGCCACCGGCAAAGAATCTGGCTCCATTTCTATATCGCAGGCATTTAGAGGTTTATGAAGTAGGCGACCCACAATTGAAGCCTGAATATCTGGTTAATGCAGAGGTTTCCTACGATCGAAAAATCAAAAAGCACAATTTCACCTTGACCGGATTTTACCGCGGAGTCGACAATGCCGTGTTCAGGGTGAATACCGTTACCAATGAAAATCCGGCTGTTTTAGCCATCACCAAGGAGGAGGTATTGATTCGAAGTTATACCAATGCAGGTAACTCTACTTCCATCGGGGCGGAGTTAAACGCCAATATTGACGGAGGAAAATACGCCAAATTTTTCTTTGGCGGATCGTTGTATAACTATTCTGTGAAAGGCAATATCTTTGGATATCAGGTTGATAACAGTAGTTTGAATTGGAGTCTCAAATCGAATGCTAATTTCAATTTTTCCAAAGAGTTGAAACTAGCGCTCGATTTTAATCTGAAGTCGGCCACTGTAACTGCACAAGTAAGAAACGACCTGTTTTATCTGGTTAACTCCTCCTTGAGTTATTCTC
>JBBQJE010000153.1:0-8320 GCA_038325635.1 Bacteroidales bacterium | reverse complement strand
AAGCAATTAACCACCATAAGCTTTTAACGATTTTCCGTCACCAAAAATGGGGTCGGAAAATTTGTTGATTCCCAAATATACTTCGAGCCAGGGTACGATCCCGCGAAAAAAATCTCTTTGGAAGAAATTATCCAAAAACATTCTTAAATTCATCGCGGAAAGATTGGATTACGAATATCCTTTTCTAAATCTATAGTCAATGGAACAAATCATTCTTATCGACAGTCCTGCAAATATTGATGAGCATGAATCAATTATTGAAAAATTTTTTTCATTATACCTGAATAATTTCCCGGATCCGGATGAACGTGAGGATCCACAGATTATTCTTGGCCGGATCACAAATCAAACCGAAAGATTGTTTTCGCCAGCAACAACCCTAATTCTGGCGATTAATGAGACAAGTGACATCCTTGGAGGCTCTATCGTTGAATATTATTCCGAAAGTCAGTGTATATTACTGACCTACATTGTTGTTGCTCCCGAATCCAGGGGGCAGGGAATTGCCCGAAAATTGATCAATCAAGGAATTCCGAGGCTTATTACCCAGAAAAAAATAGAAGTTGAAGCTGTTTTTTTTGAGTCAAATATACCTGGGAAGACAAAAGTAGATTCATTTGATCCTTGGCAAAGATATCAGGTTTTCTCCCGAATGGGTGCCAAATGGCTGGACATTTCTTACACGCAGCCATCTCTCGATAGGAACAAAAAGAGGGTTTACAATCTTTATCTATTTATTTTTCCGCATCTGACCGGTAAGATCAATCGGATACAAAAAAATACTTTGCTGAAATTTTTAGATGTATTTTACAGAGAACTTGGTGTTGAAGATCCCAGATCAGACACTGATTTTGTGAAAATGCAAAAGAAAATCAAAATCATCTCCGAGAATGATTTCATCTATCTTAAAGAAATGCCCATAAAGGAAAATTGCAACTATTCCTTTCCTAATGTTGCAATTGCCTATCATTTTTCAGATGCAACTGAGATTAATCGCATTGAAAACAAAAAGGGAGATCGAAAAAATTGTCCGTTATTTAGCTCCTATGAATTTGACTTGTTTCAATACTGCTCCCAGCAAAGTCCACCCTATTATTCCAGCTGCAAAACAGAAAATAAGACTAAAATAATTAGCGTTCACTTCCCTCAAGAAATACACTATACTTCGGAGGGACGTGTTGAAACTTTATCCTGCCAGCAAAAAGAGTTGAGGGTAGAAGTTAAAATTAGCTGCACGCAATTCAGAAATAATAACCGTATTTGGACCATTGTATTTAATCCGGTTAAAAGTGATTCCTTCAACCAATCGGAGATAATTAAGCTAATTAATCTGTTCTGCCGAACACAGGAATTTAGCAATGTAAAAGAATCAACTGTTTTTTTTGATGAGGATAAAAGGTTTAGCACGATGGAAGATCTTGCTTGTCATTTGATGCATGAGAAGCAGAGGTATAAGATTTCTAAAATAGGTTCAGGCATTGTAGAACTAGATATATCAGAATGTTACAGCCAACTACCGGTCGGCTCAAATACTTGGAAAACAATATTGGAATATATCTATAAGATTCACCAAGGCGACATTCATGCGCAAATGAAACTTGAAAAACGATATTACGAAGAGAATGAAGTTCGAATGATTCTAAACTTGTTCTGCGCTTTTTCGTTAGGCATATTTGATTATAACCGGATGAGCTTTGAGGAGATTTTGGATACCATAATTCCTGTCGTTTCGTCCAATCACTCGGTGATAATCGTAAATAAAGGAATCATTGCCTCTTTTTCTATAGGAAATCAATTACTACAAAATGTTAGAGACACCATCGGAATTAGTCCTTATTTACTCATAACCAGTACTGCTCTGGCCTATAACGACGATATGTCACTTAGTTCTGAGAAAGAATTGGATGATCTTTTAGATAAGAGCCAAGCTGATCTTCCATTAACCGAACTCCGCGACAAAAGGAAGCATCTGGAGCGAATCCTAAATGAGGAGATTCTGACAAACGTATTCCATTACAAAACTGAAAGAATCCTTTTTGAAGTTAGTATGTTTCACCGCGGTTTACAAGATCGTATTAATAACATCAAAGCCAGATTATTAGAGCTTGATTCACTTATAAATGATCAGGTCAATCGTAATCGAACCAGGTATGACATTATCATTTCAATTTTGCTCGTCTCAATCTCGCTCATATCATTGGAAAAAGTTTTCGGTGATGTTTTCAAGTCAATAAAAGAAAATGGAGGATTTAGTCAAACCTTGCAAAATGAAGGATTCGTTTGGGGATCATTTATTGCATTTTTTATAGTGGCTATTGTTGTCTTTTATTATCTCAAAAAGAAGCAAGGGAAAATTAGTAAAGGTGACTAGTGCAATTTTTGAGAATTTATAAATCTCGATTCTGGCTTTTTGATTTATGTTTTATATTTTCCGCTACTACGCCGTCCAGTATTGTACGAGGATTAAATATAGGAGACCAGGAGCCTATTTTTAGCAAGCTATTCCTGATCAAATCGGATTTTCCGAAATACTTGATGGTACGGGAGAACAAAGTATGATCATGGAGCATAAGCTTCTGCTTGGAGTAAAATATAATTTGTATGTTTGCACTTCTTAAAAAATGACTCCGTAGCTCAGCTGGTAGAGCAGTTGACTCTTAATCAACGGGCCGTGGGTTCGAGCCCCACCGGGGTCACTTGAAAAAAAGCCAATTATCTATTAATAAGATAATTGGCTTTTATGTTGATTTGCAAAACCTCCATTTTTATTAATCCTCTCTTAAGGATCATAATTCCTCTTTGTTGAAAGGTTAATTCTCATGCTATTTTTTCTTCTATTTCATATTTTTCATGCGGTATTGAAAAGTAGAAGCAAGAGCCTATATTTTCTTCGGATTCTAATTTAATCTCCCCACCTAAGAGCTTAACCAACTCAATGGATATGCTTAATCCCAGCCCGTTTCCTCTAATGGCATTAAATATTGCCTGCTCACCGCGGAAAAAAGCTTCGAAAATACTCTTTCGTTCCACTACCGGAATGCCAATTCCAGTATCTTTCACATAAAACACAATTTTATTTTCCCTTATATCAAAACCAATTTCAACGGAACCCTGAGGAGTATACTTGATTGCATTGGTAATGAAGTAGGTTAATATTTGCCCGATCTTTTTTTCATCAGATCGGATTCTGATATTTTTATTTTGCCCGGGAAAGCTATGTTTGATTTCAATTTCACAGCCGTAATCTCTTTTTTGGAACAAATGGCAGATTGAAAGGATCAATTCAGAGGGCATAAAATTTACCCTACTTATAGACATTTTTTCACTTTGTAACCTGGAAAGTAATATTACATCATCCGTGAGTTTCAGTAAGTCATTCGAACACTGCAAAATAATATCCGAATATTTTTTCAACTTATCTTTTTTGGCATTTGGAATAAAGCGCGAAAATCCCATAATGGCATTCAGCGGGGTGCGAATCTCATGACTCAAATTCCTAAGCAAGGCTAATTTTAGCCTATTCCCTTCCTCTGCCATTTCCTTTGCTTTTACCAGTTCGCTCTCTGCTTTCACACGAATTGATATATCACGGATGTTACATTGAATAACTTTTAGATTCTCTACTAGATAACTATTGCTGACAAATTCCACATTAATAGATTTTCCATCCTTTTTCTCCAAAGGCATATCTTCAAAGCGGATATAACCTTTGTCCTGCAATTCAAGAAATGCCTTTTTGGAATCTGCAATGTTATTGAAGACCCCAATCTCCCAAAGTTCTTTGCCTAAAAGTTCATCATAAGAGTATCCAAGCATTTTTAATAAGAACGGATTTACATCTACAATTTGCCCATTATAAGCATCAAGAATAAGAATTCCATCCTGAGCCGCTTCAAAAAGTCTGCGGTATCGTATTTCCGATTTCCTCAATTCATCTTCCGAACTATGTATTACCTCTTTTTTCACCATGATTCAATTTTATCTCCTGCTAAAACCCAAAGGTGGGGACTTTGTAATCGAAGATTATTACATAATCCTATTAATAAATTGCATGATTCACAGACAAAGCTTAATCATCCATAGTTCCCTAAAAACATATCATTAAAAATTTTGAAGGTAAATATGTGAATGATATAAACTATTTCGAAAAATATGTAAGGCATTACCCTAGACAAGTATTTACTTTTAGAAGCTAATAATCGAGCGCAAGTCCTTCTCCTTTTTTGCAATGCTAATTTAGTTGTGATGTCAATGTTAATTATTTGTAACTTCTCTGAATTTCGACCAAATATATTTTTTATTCTAATAACTGTATTTACATTTGCATACCGATCGTTCAGTATCTTGTGCTGTGGATAATTCAAAGTTTTTATTTGCAGGAAGCTATAAGTCTTTTGCTGATCAAATTCTGAATTTTAAATAATTGGTAGTTATTTAATTATCAAATAGTTAAAAATAATCACAGCAAAAGTGAAACTTCAACAAATTCGAAACGTTCAGTATCAATAAACAATGGAAAATCGTTCATCTATTTTCTCTGGGTTAAACGAAAGGATCTAATTAAGGATTTGAGATTCTTGGCAATCCTAAACTATAGTTAAGATAAAATGTCCATTAGAAATACGAAACAATATTACTGACAAGAGAATATCCTTATTAATAGTTAGAAATAGGAAAAAAACATGGCAAGCAAATTGAAGGTTATCGTTATTGGACATATCACTTTAGATGAGTACAATGGTCAACTTATTCCCGGTGGAAGTGCCTATTATTGCAGCCAGACTTATATCGCACTGGGAGCGCAGGTAAGACTTATTTCTACAGTAGGTGATGATTTCCAGTTTGACGAAGTATTTGATGGAATGGATATTAATGTAAAAAGAAAAGGGAAAACCACCCACTTCAAGAATACCTACAAAGAAAATCTATTTCGCGAACAAATAAGTCTTGCGCAGGCCGAACCTATCGTGCCGGATGTAATCCCGGAAAGTTTTTTAGAATGTGATATTTTACATTTAGTTCCGGTTTTAGGTGAAATTGACATCAAACAATGGGTATCATTCATCAAAGCAAAGTATGTTGCAATTGGATTACAGGGCTGGGTTCGAACAATCAACTCTTCCAAAATTGTTCATCCTAAAATGTGTGATATAACAGATTCCGATTTTAAAAGCGTTGATATTGTATGTCTTAGCGATCAGGATATTCACCACCAACAAGAATTACTCGACCGAATGATCAAATTAGTCAGGGTAGTCACAGTAACTCATGGCAGAGATGGTTATACGATCTATAAAGATGGTGGTAAGCAATCTTATGGAGCCTACAGGACTATCGAAATCGATCCTACCGGCGCCGGTGATGTATTTGCTACTGGTTTTGTTCACGGCATAGCTTCCAAGATGTCTGTAGAGAAGGCTGGTTATGTTGGAGCTGGACTGGCATCCGTCATCGTGGAGGATACTGCCGGCAATGCTTTTGACAGAATAACGGAGGGAATCCAGAGAGCCAGATCCATCAGTTCAAGCCAGGAAGTGAATTCAAGATAAATAATCTGCTCATAATAAAACAATTAGTAAAATAAGGTGATAAAAATTTGGCATATTCTAATAGGCACAGCAATGGGCTTGGGATTTAGTCCCATAGCTCCCGGCACTGCTGGAGCACTAGGAGGGTGTCTGATTGCCTGCTTACTTCAGCAATACACTCCATTCCTTTTACCCTCACTGATTTTTCTTATTGTCTTGTTTTTTTTTCTTGGGGTATATAGTTCCGGAAAATTAGAAAAAGAGTGGGGAAAAGATCCTTCAAAGGTAGTCATTGACGAAGTTGTTGGAATGTGGATTGCCTTGTTGATGATACCTTCCGGATGGATGTACACCCTTGCAGCCTTCATTCTGTTTAGATTCTTTGATATATACAAACCTCTTTTTATACGGAAGGCAGAGAATTTGAAGGGTGGTTGGGGAATTATGATGGATGATGTTGTAGCCGGGATTTATGCCAATGTGCTGATTCAACTTTTCGTCCTCATTCAAACTGGTTATCATGGTTAGAAGGAAACTTTCGACCCTGCTATCTCGTACTTTCCTTAAAGCACAGTTTTCTTCGATCATCTCGACGCTTGCCGATTTCCTTGTCACCATTTTTTTAACGCAAGTCATTGGTCTTTGGTACTTGCTGTCCTCCTGTCTGGGAACCATACTTGGAGGTTTTGTCAATTTTACTTTAGGGAGACATTGGACCTTTCAAAAAAGTGATGGTGAAAAGCGATCTCAGGCGATAAGATATGTAATTATTTGGTCAGGTAGCTTACTATTAAATGTTGGCTTGCTCTTTCTGTTAACTGATGTAGTAGGATTGCATTATATTTTTTCCAAAACTGTCGTTTCCGTGTTAATTGGCGTCTTTTTCAACTTTTATTTTCAAAAAACATTCGTTTTTAAATAGTAAAAATGAGATTAATTAAATTTAGATATAGATATAGCTTTTTCAATCTTAGCATTCTTTTTCTTACCCTAGCTGTTCAGGTAAGTGCCCAAGAGGCTAAAAATTTCGTCATAAAAGGAACGGTGGTTGATTTTGAATCAAAAGAACCGTTACCATTTGTTGCCATCGAATTAGTCAATACAAAAGACGGAACGACCACAAATATGGAGGGTGAGTACAGCATTCCCAATAACGGAATAGCCAAAAAAATCAGGTTTTCCTTTTTAGGCTATGACACTGAAATTAAGAATATTACTCCAGGTAAATCTCAAACCATAAACCTTAGGATGAAACCTTCCGTGATGGCTTTAACCGAAGTGGAAGTCAGACCGGATAAGAAAAAATATAGAAACAAGCGAAATCCAGCCTATGAATTGATCGAAAAAGTAATCGAAAATAAATCCCGAAATCGCAGTGAATCATTGGATTATTATGAATATGAAAAATACGAGAAGACACAATTCGCTTTGAGTAATTTTGGCGACAAATTGCAGCATCGTAAGGCGTTGAAGAAATTTCAATTTGTTTTTGACAATGTTGACACTACCAAACTAGCTGGCACTAAAATTTTGCCTGTTTATTTGAAAGAGACCTTATCTGATTATTATTACAGGAAGTCTCCTAAGGCCACTAAAGAGATCATCAAAGCCAATAAAATGGTTAGTTTTGAAGGTTACCTTGACAACCAGGGGATGACTGAATCGCTGCGCTATTTGTATCAGGATATCAATATCTATAGCAACGATATTCCATTTCTAACCAACCAGTTTCTTAGTCCGATTGCCGCTTCAGCTCCTGTATTCTACAAATATTTCATCCAGGATACCACCGAAGTAAAAGGCACAAAATGTGTTAAACTGTATTTCTCGCCCAGAAACAAGACGGATTTACTTTTTCAGGGATTTATGTACGTCACGATGGATAGCAGTTATGTTGTGAAGAGAATTGAGATGGCTGTCAATAAGGAGATTAACCTAAATTGGGTTAAAGAGGTGAATATCGTTCAGGAGTTCGACCAAATACAAGACAAAGGATGGTTACTTACTACAGATGAAATTTCGATCGACTTCGGATTATCGAAAAATGGAATGGGGTTATTTGGCCAAAGAACGGTTTCGTATAAAAATTATAAGGTTAACGAAGTCCTGGATGCAAATTTATTCAAGGGGGTTGAAATAGTCAAAGACAAAGATGCAGATCAAAAAAACAAGGAATTTTGGAATGAAAACAGACACCAGCCTTTGTCTAAAACTGAAAAGGGTGTTTACTCCGTAATAGATAGTGTCAAGAAAGTTCCGGCCTTTAAGCGGACGATGGATATTATGATGTTGGTTTTTACAGGATACCGCGACTGTGGATATTTTGAAATTGGGCCGGTAAATACCTTCTACAGTTTTAATCCCATCGAGGGTGTGAGAGTCAGGTTAGGTGGTAGAACAACACCAAAATTCAGTAAAAAAATAAATTTTGAATCCTACCTCGCTTATGGCTATACAGATAAAAATTACAAATATTATCTTGGGACAACCTATTCATTAACAGACCGAACCATCTTTGAATTTCCGGTAAAATCAATCAAATTAAGTGTTCAGGATGAAACAAAAATCCCGGGACAAGATCTTCAATTCGTTCAGGAGGACAATATTTTGCTTTCCATTAAGCGGGGAGAAAACAACAAACTGCTCTACAATAAAACGTATAAAATCGAACATCTTAACGAATTTGCCAACCACTTTTCCTATTCATTGAGTTATAGCTATACACGACAATCTCCGGGAGGAAGCCTGTTCTTCAATCCAATCGACTATCTGGCTCAGGTTGGAACAGTACC
>JBBQJE010000152.1:0-8369 GCA_038325635.1 Bacteroidales bacterium | reverse complement strand
CAGGATGAAGTTGGTGGAGCGTGCGGTTACCGAATAGCCTTTAAACAGTTGCCACGAACGTGCTGCCCAGTAATCTTGTATATTGGTTCTGGAAGCCAGGTATCTGATGGTATCCGTTTGGATATAATTCTGATTGGTAATCAATTGGCCTATGAAAGCCCCTCCGGCCCATTTTATAACCGGTGAATAAAACAATCTTGAAAATTCAATGCTCTTAACCAGATAGCTGTCGCCTAGAGTCAGGTATTGAAGGTTGGAACTTTCAGGCAAAAAAACGGGTCGTTCAAATTCGAGATTCTTAATCAGATCGTTTTTGCCCGAAAAAAAATATTGAATGTTGCAGGTAATATATGAATTTTGGATATTCGGAATCAGATAGCCGATATGCGTAACATTGCTGTTTCCAGTATTATTCATTCTCGTATCTACCTGAAACCTATTCCCAAGTCCGAGAAAATTATCGTCGGTCAAGCCAATGTAGATGTTTGATTTTGATGCCTTTCGGGAAGGAAGAATAGTCCATACATCATTTGTTCGGATATAAATATCTACTGAATCAGCTTTTGGCGAACTTGCTAAAGTTGTGAACAACACATCATGAATATAACTCTGGGATCGGATTAACCTTTCTGATTCCTTTACCAGCAAAGAATCGAAGGGGTCATTCTTTTTGAAAAGCAGGAGGTTTCTGATAATCATTGCACGGGTTTTCAAGTGCAAGGTATTCCCCGTTTTTTTAATTAAACCTGAAGGATGCATCGAAGTGTCCTGAATGTTATAACCAAAAGGGTCAAGCGTAGTGATATAGATATTTCTAACTATCCCACCTTCTGCCTTGCGATAGGTTTCCGGATCACTTAATTTATTTTTTTTTGCTTTTTGTTTGATTGTCGGAGTAACTGGTTTAAAAATCAGGTGGTGGAGGAATTTGGTAAATTTTCTTTTTTCGGAAAACTCTTCAATCGATTTGTACGATTTAGCCGTTTTGATAGCTATTGAGTCTTCCTTGGACCTCATTTCCTGCGCTATAGCCTGCCCACAAAAATAGGAAGCGAATAACAAGATGAAAAGTAATCGGCGTGCACGGATCACGGATTGTAGGTATTTGACTCTTTGTTAGCAATTTGTATAATAAGCGACAGCCTTAGCAAGGGGAATGACACAATCCAGGAAATCATCATCTAGTTGCAGTAGGGTGTTGCCAAAGTAAACCACTTTATAGCCAGCTTTTCGGGACTAATTAATTGCCTTGCAAATAGGATTACCAAGATTTTAGTCCTTGGCAAGATTTTCCAGTTCTTCCGCTTTTTTGCGCATATTATTCGCTTCCTTCTTCATTCTTTTCCTGATGTCTTTCACGGATTCCTCTTCACCAACAAGGTGATCGCATTGTATTTTGTGACATTTTTTATTGGAAAATAAAATTGTTAGCATAGAACCGAAAATAGTTCCGACCAGTATTCCTCCAAGAACTTTCCCTGTACCGTATGAATTTTTCATGTTTTTTTATTAGTTAAAAACTTTGAATTATTTAACAGCAAAGTTGAATTTTCCTCCAGTCAAAAGTGTTACACTCTTTTGGAAATAAGTTACATGATTAACACATTTATTTTCTATACAGACAGCATTCTGGAAGCTTATTGTACACATCGTCAGGTGCTTTGAATTTTTCGGTATCATGACCTGATATGGCAATTGCTTTCTGTATAGTATTTTTATTTGTCTTGTCCTGGCTGAATTTTACACGTAGCATTTTGTTGGTCACATTCCAATCGGCAGATTCAACTCCGGCAATTGTTTTGGCTACGTTCTCGATTCGATCTTTGCACATTTCACAGTTTCCGGATACCTGGAAGGTCTCTGTTTTAAGTGAGGAACCAAGATTTTTACTCATGTCCATTCCCGGCATATCACCCATCGACTCCTTCCTCTCTTCCTGATTCATCATGCTTGGTTTTCCCTCTAGCTGAGAGGCAGCGTCCACGCTGAAAGCTCCTTCGGTAACAATTTCCTCTCCCTCTGTTAATCCGTCAGTTACCACATAACTATTGCCCAGCATCGGCCCTAATCCAATTTCCCTAATTTTGAAAATTGGTTCTTCACCTGGTAGTTTTACATAAACGATGGAGCGTTTGCCTGTCCACAGAACAGCCGATCGTGGAATGATTAGTTTGTTGCGATATTCATCCAAATTGGATTTTACAATACCGTTGGCAAACATTTCAGGTTTGAGTTTTCCTGCTGAGTTATTGATCTCCACTCGAACCTTGGCAATCCGGGTAACCGGATCGATAGAAGGATCAATAAAAGCGATAATTCCGGAATAATTTTCACCAGATAAGGCCTGAATGGTAAAATCTACTTTGCTGCCTTTCTTAAGAAACTGAAGGTCGCTTTCGTAGGCATCAAACTGAATCCAAACACTTGAAAGATCTGATATTTCGTACAATACAGTACCCTGACTGACATAGTCGCCATTATTTACACGTCTGGCGGTAACGATTCCTCCGGCGTTGGATTTAACTTCCATATTTGCTTGTACCTTACCCGAATTCTCGATGTCAGCGATCTGTGAATCAGTTAGTTTCCACTGGCGAAGCTTTTCTTTTGCTGCTTCATAAATCTCAGGTTGTGCTTGCTTGGATTTTACCGTTTCGAGCAATTCCTGCTGGGCGGTAACCAACTCAGGCGAATAAATTATTGCTAATGTCTGACCCTTCCGAACCGTTTCGCCGGTAAAATTCACCAATAGTTTTTCAATGCGGCCCGGAAAATAAGATACCTGACTTTGAATCAACCTTTCATCTGCCTGCACTTTGCCGTATAGACGTACTTCTTTGACAGTTGATTGCGCAGAAACAGCTGAAGTCATAACATTGGCAAGCTGAGCTGCTTCTTTGGTAAAATGAATGGCAGAAGGATCAATACCTGCACCACCACTTTGATTTAGCAGGATTAAATCCATCGCACAAATCGGGCATTTACCCGGTTTATCCATGCGGATTTGCGGGTGCATAGCGCAAGTCCAGATTTCAGATTTTTTTATTTCAGCTGCATGGTTATGAACTTCTTCAACTTTTTTTGGCGAATGGAAAAGCAACCAACCCAGGAAAAATCCACCAATGGCTAAAGCGCTGTAGCGGAAGTATTTGTGAGAGAATATCTTATTCATTTTAGATAGATTTATCAGGATTATTGAATTTGAGTGTAGGGGAGTAACCGTTTTATCCAGGCAATTGCCGTGTTGTAATCAGTCAATGCTTCGATTTGTTTGAACTCGTAATCGAGCGTTTGTTGACGAATGGTGAGCACCTCGGTCAATCCGGAGCTGGATGACGAGAAATTTTTAATGGTTATATCCAGGGTTTTGTTAGCCAACTGACTTTGATTTGCGTAAAGTCTGATACGTCGTTCCGCATCCAGGTACAATTGCAAAGCTTCTGAATATTCTGTTTGCAATGTATTCGCAACTGCATTGTAACCCTGTTTGTTCGAGGTCTTTAAAAGTTCGGCTTCGGATTGCATGGATTTGTATTTCTTACGGTAAATGGGTAACGAAACGGTCACCATTGGCATCACCATGTCTTTGCCGTTCATGGAAGATGTTGACATCGGATTTTTATTGATCAGGCTATAATTCAATCCCAGTCCAACCATCGGGTAACCCATCCTGGTAACCATCAGTTTACGGGCATCCAAGGATTGTTGTTCAAATTCCAGCATTCCAAGCATGGGATTATTTTTAAACATGCTGTCGGAAACCACAAGAAATGGAATCTCCAGCGTGTCGGGCTTCAGGATTCCTGAAATTGTAACAGATGAGCCAACAGGACGGTTGAGATAGGTGTTGAACCTGGTAGCTACAGTAAGCTGTTTATTTTTCAGCAAGGCAATGTTGTTGTTTAAGTCACCAACTTCGATCTGGATCCGGTAAATATCGGCCAGACCCGAGCCGGCTGACGAAGAACCCATCGCACTGCTTTGCATGGATGATGATGTTTGGGCGGAATTGTTGCCCATGCCGCCTCCTGAATTGCCTCCCATACTCTGACCTCCTGATGAACCGGAAGAAGCATTTCGCGAAATATTCTCCGGCGAAGCGCTTCCAGACTGTGGTGAACCGCTGTTGCCCGTCGGTCCGGCTTTAAATTTAATTAGAGCTAACCTTTCGAGGGTATGCAGGATTTCGATATTTTTTTCAGATATGCGAATATCCTCCTGAATTTTGTACAGTTCATACCAAGTACGCTGAACATCATAATATACTTGCAACTTTGCATCCCGGAACAGTTCGAATTTTGCCTTGGCCATCAGGCTCATTTCGTCTTTGGCGGCTTTCAGGACACCGAACCAGGGGAAATCCTGCATCAGACGGAGGTCTGCCACCTGATTACCACCCACCAATTCCATTGGTTTAAGAAAAACGCCCAAGCTAAAATTAGGATCGGGCAAGCTTCCAACTTGCGGAATTTTTTGCAAAGCCGCCTGGTAATCAGTGAATTTCTGCAAAACAGTAGGATTATTTTTGGCAGCCGTTGCCAGAAAATAAGTCAACGAATCGGATTGTTGTCCGTAGGAAATATTCCAAAATGCGATTAATAGAAAGGCGAGGGCGAATTTTTGTAACGTTCTTTTAAAAATTATTTCCTTTCCGTCCGAGTCGAAATTTGTGATTTTTGCAACATTTAATCGCGGACGGAATTTGTTGGTTTGCCGTAACCCAGGGCGACACTCCTTCGTCGGTTGCCCCGGGCTATTGATATTTAGCCCTTTCAGGGCAAAGAAAGGACCGTTCACAATCGCTTTCGGATGCGTCAAAGTAGGTCCAATAACAGCGAGGTTCTTAATTATCTTCATTTTGCATTGGATTTGTGATTGCTTCACTTGCTTTCTTGTTCGTATGTTTGACAGCGGATTCGCGCCACATCGACTGGAATAAGGGAACTACGTAGACCGTCATCACTTGAATGATCATCCCGCCGAAAGTTGGAATGGCCATCGGAACCATGATATCTGCGCCCTTTCCGGTGGATGTGAGAACCGGTAAAAGAGCGATCACTGCCACGGCTGTTGTCATCATGGCCGGTCGGACTCGTTTCAATCCGGCAGCTACAACTGCCTCACGTACATCGTGTACCGTAGCCGGATGCCGCTGTTCAAATACCTGGTGAATGTACGTGCCCATGATCACCCCATCATTTGTAGCAATCCCGAAAAGGGCAATAAATCCAACCCAAACAGCAACACTCAGGTTGATCGGGTGAATCTGGAACATGTCCCGAAGATTAACCCCGGCTACTGAAAAATTAAGAAACCAGTCCTGGCCGTATAACCATATCATGATAAAACCTCCGGCAAAAGCAACAAAAATGCCTGAAAAATGTATGAATGAGGCTGTTATGGTTTTGAATTGAAAGAATAGCAAGAGCAGGATCATCAATAGACTGATCGGGATAACGATCATTAGCCGTTTGGTGGCCCTGATTTGTTGTTCATAATTTCCAGCAAATTTGTAGGAAATCCCGGAAGCAACCTTGAGGGCTCCGGATGAACTCTTTTGCAGTAAAATTTTTGCCGCTTCATCCACTACATCCACTTCTGCTTTTCCTTCAATTTTGTCGAAGATCACGTAGCCGACAAGAAAAGTATTCTCACTTCGGATCATTTGGGCACCGCGTGTATAGCTGATATCAGCCACTTCTCCGAGCGGAATTTGTACACCGTTCATGGCCGGAACCAGTATTCGTTTGATGTCATCCGGATTGTCGCGCAGCTCACGTGCATAGCGCACTCGCATTGGAAATCTTTCCCTTCCTTCGACGGAGGTGCTCAGCGTCATGCCTCCTACTGCAACTTGCAGAATCTCCTGGATGTCACTTACCGTCATTCCGTAGCGTGCCATCGCTTCGCGGTTTAGTTTTATCTCAAGATAAGGAGCACCGACAGCCCGATCGTAAAATACCGACGAAGCCTTCACGGATGGGACCTCCTTCAAAGCCTGTTCAAATTGCATCCCAGCTTTTTCGATCGCTTCCAAATCCGGACCATAAATTTTCAGTCCCATGGGTGCTCGCATTCCGGTTGATAACATCACCAGACGAGCTTCAATCGGTTGAAGTTTAGGAGCGGAGGTAAGCCCCGGAATATTTGTTACCTGCACAATCTCATTCCAGATATCCAAGGGCTTCTTTATTTGAGGCCTCCATTGCCGGAAATACTCGCCATTATCGTCGGGAATAAGACTATCCGCCGGAATAACTCTGAATCCTTCCTTGTCAGGATTATATTTAGTACCGCTATTGAAGATATAATTGTTGTTCCGGTCAACTTTGAAACGCATCCTCTTTCCATTTTCGTCCAGAATATACTCGGAGCGATAACTGATTGTATTCTCAAACATTTGCACTGGCGCCGGATCGAGCGCAGAATTAACCCGCCCCCATTTGCCGACAGCAATTTCAACTTCAGGAATGGTCGAAAGCCGTTTGTCGAGGGTTTCTATGTACTGAAGGTTTGTTTCAATGCTCGAATGAGGCATACTGGTGGGCATCAACAAGAAAGAACCTTCGTTCAGTGAAGGCATAAATTCATTACCGATTCCGGGAAATGATTTTGCAGGACTTTCCCATATAGCCGTATGTCGGAAACTTTTCCAACCGATCTTTTCGAATCCATTGGCAACAAAGCCAAAAATCCGGTCGAAACCCTGCCAGACCAAGAATCCAAAGAGCAGGGTGAAAGCCGGCAGCATAAGGAATTTCCATTTGTTTTCCAATCCCCAGCGAAGAATAGGTTCGTAAAAATGGACCATCGACATCAAACCCGCAAGGACAACCGAAACTATGCCGGTAACAAAGAGAAAATTAATAAATAGACTGTTGTGAGCACCCAATGGAAGCCATTCCTCCGAAAGGAAGAATACAGCCACAAAAATGGTAATAGCAATGTTGATATAACCGGTAAATTCCTTTCTGCTTTCTGGCCAGCGGGGTGCGAATAGATTGTTCAAACCGATGGCAACCAGCGCCAATGCCGGCCATGAGTGGAAGATAATCAGGAATATACTGCCGGCTGCGATTAAGGTTCCATTCCATATTTTCTTAATTTTTTTTGTGTCAAATCGGATGTCAAAAAGAATATGAACCAGTGTGGGTAATACAATAATTCCAAGAATAAATGCCGATAATAGAGCAAATGTTTTGGTTAGAGCCAGCGGATGAAAGAGTTTTCCTTCTGCGGCCTCCATGGCAAAGACCGGCAAAAAGCTAACCACAGTCGTAGCGATCGAAGTAACCACCGCATCTCTTACCTCTGTTGTGGCATCGTAGATTACCGACATCAATTTTTTACCGTGGATACCTTTGTTTTCAGGCATTTCCAGATGCCGGAGGATATTTTCGACATCCACAATCCCGATATCTACCATTACTCCGATGGCAATTGCGATTCCTGATAAGGCGACCACATTGGCTTCTACTCCAAAGATGTGCATGAATATGAAGGTCATCAAGACACCAATTGGTAGCAATCCGGCAACGATAAAGGAAGCACGCAGGTTCATTACCAGAACAATGATCACCAGAATGCTGATTAAAATTTCGTGGGAAAGTGCGGATTCGAGGGTTCCAATTGTTTCCTTAATCAGACTGGTTCGATCGTAGAACGGAACAATGGTGACTTTTGAAACAGTACCATCCGGTAAGATTTTTTGCGGCAACCCCGATTCAATCTCTTTGATTTTAGCTTTGACATTGTTAATGACTTCCATGGGATTTGAGCCATATCTGGCCACTACAACAGCCCCAACTGCTTCTGACCCGGATTTATCGAGTCCTCCGCGACGATTCGCCGGACCAAATGATGTATGCGCAACGTCTTTTATCCGAACCGGCACATTGTTGCGAACTGCCACAACAGAATTATCAAGGTCTTCAAGATTTTTGACATAACCGAGTCCCCGGATGATATATTCCACATTATTCAACTCGATGGTTTCGGCTCCGATGTCGAGGTTACTTTTTCGTACAGCTTGCATTACATCCATTACGCTAACGCTGAATGCTTTGAGTGCTTCCGGATTCAAATCTACCTGATATTCCTTGACGAATCCGCCAGCCGATGCTACCTCCGAAACGCCTTCGGCAGTTGATAGTCCGTATTTTACATAGAAATCCTGTATTGAGCGTAACTCTTGAGGATCCCAACCGCCATTTGGCTCGCCTGTTTTCGGATTACGACCTTCGAGGGTGTACCAGTAGATTTGACCTAGGGCAGTGGCATCCGGTCCAAGCATGGGTTGCACTCCCTGAGGCAATGTTCCTGCCGGGAGTGAATTCAGTTTCTCGAGAATTCGGGAGCGGCTCCAATAG
>JBBQJE010000151.1:0-8374 GCA_038325635.1 Bacteroidales bacterium | reverse complement strand
CACTTTAGGAGCTAAAGGCTTTGCTTTAGATGAGGCAGGCAACCCCGTTAAGGGAGTACCACGGCATCCGATTGTTGAAGACAATGTAATTGTATATTCAAGTGCATCCATTCTTGGTCGAATAACAATTGGTCACGATTCAATAATCGGAGGGAATATTTGGATTACAAATGACCTTCCGCCATTTTCTAAAATTGTTCAAAACAGAGCAAGGACAGCCGAATTTATATTCGGAGGAGGTATCTAATTTTCGTAGTTTTAATAGATCAAAAGAATCGCAATTGCATTTTATTAACAAGTAACTTGAATTAATTTTAGTGAAAAAATTTAAAATTGTTGTCAAAACATTTGCAGGACTGGAATCAGTATTGGCTGCAGAGCTAAAAGCATTAGGGGCAGAATCAGTAACTCCTGAGCGGAGGGCTGTTTCGTTTATTGGTGATAAGTCACTGATGTACAAAGCTAATTTTCTATTGAGAACGGCTTTAAAAGTACTAAAACCGATAGGTCAATTTCGGGTAGATAAAAAGGAGGATTTGTACAATCATGCAAAAATTATTCCGTGGTCTCAATACCTCACATTAGGGATGACCTTTTCTATCGACAGCACGGTACAATCCGATCTATTCGTTAATTCAATGTATGCTTCATTAAAAGTTAAGGATGCCATTGCAGATTATTTCCGGGAATCTGTCGGGAAAAGACCATCAGTAAACCCGGATGATCCCGATATTAGAGTACATATTTACTTAATGGGTGATCATTGCGAAATTTCGCTCGACAGTTCCGGAGATTCTTTACACAAAAGAGGATATCGGATGGGGCAGGGTGAAGCACCAATTAATGAGGTTCTTGCTGCAGGTATGATTATGCTTTCTGGTTGGGACGGAGAATCTGATTTTCTGGATCCAATGTGCGGCTCAGGTACATTGCTCATTGAGGCGGCTATGATTGCAAGGGGTATCCCGGCAGGAATTTATCGGAAGGCGTTTGGCTTCGAAAAATGGATTGACTTTGATGAAAATCTATTGTCAGAGATCTATAATGCTGATTATGAAAGGGAATCTACTATCAGGATATTCGGTTCTGATATGTCAGTTCAGAGTTGTGCAATAGCTAAAGCAAACATCAAAAATGCAGGGTTATCCAAAGTGATTGAAGTGGAAGCAAAAGATTTTATGGACTTGGATGTTCCTTTTGAAAATGGAATCATAGTCACCAATCCACCCTACGGTGAAAGATTAAGAACTCAATCAATAATGGAATTATACAAATCGATCGGAGATATACTGAAACAAAAATATGCAGGATATTCTGCTTGGATTATATCCAGTTCGGAGGATGGATTTAAAAGTATTGGTTTAAAACCCTCACGGAAAATAGAACTATTTAATGGTTCATTACCGTGTAGTTTCAGAAAATTTGAACTGTTCAAAGGAACCTATAAACAAAAAGCAATCCTTAAAAGAGTCAATCAGCAACCGGATCAATCAGAGAAATCGGAATAATAGAAAGTTGGGAAGGATTTAGTGTTGTAAGAATTGCCAAAAAAAGGATCAGATTATTGTCCAATTCTCTTAAAGTTCACATCTTGTTTGATACTCGTAACAAGGTATTCTTTGCATTTGAACTTTCTTTTCTTGACATATTTCTCACCACTGAAACCCATAATTTGTGCGATCTGTTTTAAGGGCACTTTATCAAAAAAGAGCTGAAGTAATTTCTGACAATCACTTCCTAACATTTGAAAATGCTTTTGATATAACTTGAATCGCTCATTTTTTTCTACTAATTCAGAAAAATCGTGATCGAATTCAGTTTCAAATGCAGAAGAATCATGCATCATTTCTTTTTCCGACTTAAGACGAGTAAGTTGTTTTAACCACAAAAATTTACATACAGAATAAAGATAAGTTTCAAAAGCACAGTTGATAATTAAATCGTTTGCCTTTAATTTTCTGTAAACAACTATGATAGCTTCCTGAAAAACGTCGTTGGCATCATCATCGTCTCCACTATTCTTTTTAATGTACAGATTGACTTTGTAATAGAAATTCTTATATACATGCTGAAGAATTACGTTGTCATTACGTAAAATGCCAGTCAGAAGCTCTTCGTTGCTGTAGTTGATCATTTTAGTCGGTTAATTCTTTTTTTCCTTTTGAAATACCATTTTTCCAAAACGATTGCTAAAAATACAAAAATTATCAAGCCGACAAAATATCCTGCCTTACTTTTGAATAACGGAGTTTGTTTCCCGATCGAAACATACCCTAGCCAGAAATAAGGATGAGCCTTCATTGGGTCTGCATGACTGATATAATTTATCTTTGCTCTCCTTAATGCTTCATCTTTGGAATATCCGTTTTTGATGTTTCGGTAAAATTCAATCATCATGACGGAGCTTGAAATATCCTCAACATTCCACAATGTCATGATGATGCTTGGGCATCCGGCATAGAGGAAAGCTCTAGCCAGACTCATAACGCCTTCTCCTTTCTGAAGCTTTCCGGAACCGGTGTTACACCCACTCAAAACAACCATGTCCGATTTCAACTTCATATTGTAAACCTCAAATGTGTTAAGGGTCCGCTCATCTTTGGAGGATTGGTTTGAGGAAAAAACCATTTTGGAGTAAAGAGGTAACGTGTCATTTAAAATGGTATGCATCGCTAAGTGAAGGATATCATACTTGCCGGCATTTTGAAGAAAACTTTGCTTGGTGGCTTTTGACCCGCTATATTGATCTCCTATTATCAGACCTGTTACTCCATTAACTTCTGCTTCCGCACCAGGTAACGGAAGTAAATGCTCTGATGAGAGAGGTGAAGTAGTTGAATCATTGCTGTAGTCAGGTGCAAAAGCACCTAATTTATTATTGTATTTTAAATTGCTTTGAAAGTAATAGTAAAGAAGTGTTGCCGAATAGGTGTATGAAATAGCATGATGATGTACCAGATAGTCTAAATTGCTAAAGTCCATCTTCGATGTGTCGGCACTCGTGGCAAGGAAAGCATCAAAGGGCAGATAGGAAAGCTTATCATCAGGTACTATTACCAGCCGCGAATTTTGAATGAGTGATAAAATTGGTTCAATGAGAATAACATATAGTTCGTGTGCATTTTTTGAAAATTTTGTAAAATCAACTTTCCGTGTTTTAAGTACGTTCCCATTCTTTATAAATTGCAAAAATTGGTCAATCGTTCCGTCAAAATTGTAGGGCAAATGTTTGCGAATTATTTTGTATTCATGATCTGTAATAACAAAAGTATAGACTTCCCTTGTGCCGGTTTTCTTTTCTTCTTTAATGAAATATTCAATGAATGCTTCGCGCCTTTCCAATGATTGTTGCACTTTTTGAACACTTACAATTGGATCAGCGTATTTGTATTGATAGTATCGGGGATATTTTTTTTCAACAACCGTAATCATCTCATGATAACTTTGAGTTAGGGAAAATACTTTGTCTTTCCAAAGGTTTATTTTTTTTCGATCCGGCTCAGGAGAACTAATTTCATTGAAAATGAAATTTTCATACGCTGCAATCTCACCTTTTAGTTCTGTCCCTTTTTGGAGTAATGAGTCAGGTAATCCAGAAAATTCTTTCGCCTGCAACTCTCGTAACATGGATTGAAAATCCGCAGATCGACTACGTTCGGAAAATTCAAATCCCTTTTCAAAAAAGTGTCGGTCACCTGTTTTTTCGTATAATCTGACGGCTACTTCTACAGCCTCAGAATAAACAGGATGTTCATTCTCGGCAAGGAATAGCCTACTCTCCTGATTTTGATAACTGTTTCTGATCAAATGAATTGTTTTAATGGCAAGATCATAAGTGACTAATGCTAATTTCATTTTGTCAAAGAATTTTTCGCTGTTCTCCTGCCGTTCTTCCAGTTGAGCCATTAAATACAAAGCTTCCGCTTTGTTTTTCAATGCATCAAGCAAGCGTATTTTGTCAATCGAATTTTCAGGTTCAGGATTGCTAAACCAATCCATGTTCGTGAAGCCGGGAGTTATGGCAATGATTGCTTTTTGGAAAAAATTGAGTGATGATTCAATATTTTTCTTACGAAGGACAAGGAAATTATCCAGATTACTTTCATTCTCTTTTTTTCTCAAATAGTTTAAACCAATGTCCTTCAAACAGGAGGAATAAGAAATACCTTGATTGCCATTTTTTTTTTCAATAAATGTTTTGGCAATTTGATAATTGGCAATTGAATTTTCAAAGTCTTCCATTGCAAGATAGACCATTCCGAGGTTCATATCAATTAACTCTTCTCCTGCAAAATCCTTCCCATTGTCCTTTTCTCCAACTTTAATTGCTTTTTCAAAGAAAGATATACTCAATAAGTATTCCTTTTTCTTGTACCGGATAAGGCCTTTATTAACCCATTTTTTGTATTCGTATTTTCCGGGTGTAATAATCTTGAAAGCTAAGTTGTTATAATCTTCTGCTTTACGTAAATTATTATTGTCTAAATTTAACGAGCTGAGGTTTAGTAATAAACTTTCGTATGAGATTGAATTTGTTAGTTTGAGTGTCCGAAAAATTCTTTCCGCATTTTCGTAATAAGAATCTGCTTTCTCAAAATCGCCTTTCTCATTAAAACAAATTGCTAGATTCTGCTGTGCAGAGGCAAGTTTTTTTAGTGCTGTATCGCCTGCTGCAGTATATATTATAACAGCACGTTGGTAAAAATCAATCGCTTGGTCATATAGTCCCAGCTGACTTTTTGTGACGCCAAGGTTTGTCAATACATTAGCCACTGGTACAGAAGATAATCCGTGGATTTCAATGCGTATTTGGAGTAGTGTGTTAAAAAGATTTAGGGCTGTGTCATACGAACCATTTTTTAATTCCTTAACGGCTTGTGCAAGAGTTTCTCTCTCCCTGTCTAACAAATTTTGTGGTGTGGAAGAGTACACTGATGAAAAAAGCAAAATCAAGCAAATTGTTAATAGATTTTTTTTACTTGTATTTAAAAGGCTCGCCATATCGACATCTTCATTTCGTCTCCGCGAAATTAGATTAAAATATTGTTAACTACGAAAAAAAAGTATGTTTTAATCTTCTTTCTAACAGTGTCTTAAAAATCAGGATAAATAATTTATAACTATTCCTCTAAAATTGGGGTAACCTTTTTATGTTTAATTGTATTAAGAAATGCAAGGAACAATAGAGATTCTTTAACTTATTAAAACAATTTACCATGAAAATTTTTGATTACCTAACAGTAGAAATACTTTCTAACGAAGAATTAGCATCAGTTAAAGGTGGTTATAACATCCCAACTCCAATCATCATCGAAGAATAATATTCCGTAATTCTTTGTTTTCAGAGTTCTTTCTGTTGAGGGTCTTTCAATAAAGTCCTGGCAAGTTAGACAATGCGATCTTATGTTTATATATAAATGTCTATATATAGCGCATGTTGGATTTTGTTAAAGCTTTTTTAAGCTTTTTTAAAACATTAAAACAAGTACCATGATCCCTGACATTCAAAATTTAATCGTTAAAATGTTTGTAAACGGCAACCAACCAAGTGATGACCTAAAGGTTCTTCAGTCTGATTTACAGGAGGCTATAACGTGGCAAAACGAGAGTAATTTATCGATAGAGATAGATGAGGCGATGTGTGAAGGGGATATTATATCATTAAGAAATCAATTGAAAAATATTTCAAAACAAACAGAAACAACCTCCGTAAAAAAGCGCATAGCTGATGACGAAGCCTATTTTGGCTTATCGGAGGAGATATTTAATCCAAAAAATCTACAACTGGAAACTGAAGATCCTCAAATCGGGAATTATCTACAAAAACTTCACATAAAAAATCACTCTTCTGCATCAAAAGAAATTGTTCACGATCTTTTTCTTGATAATGATCTTATTTATGAGGTTGATAATCAGAAGTTTTCTCCAGAAGATGAACTTCTTTTCGATAACATCAGAGACGCAGTAACAGAGAAGGAGATTATAGAACTCAGAGCCAATTTGCAATCAATTTCGCAAAGCGTTTCGATACATGAACATTCATTTGAAGAGATCGAAGATCTTGTCAATGGGGAGCTAGATGATGAACTTGAAACATTAATTAGGCAAGAATCGTTGTTGAATACTGCTCTTTCTAATGAAATAGATCTCCACTGCGAGATCAATAGTGCCATTGAAGAAATGGATATTATGAATCTTAGAGCGGGATTAAGGGATATGATGAAAAATGAATATTCACATTCTCGGTCGATTGAAGAAATTGACGATTTCTTAAATGAAGAATTGGATGAGTTTACAATGGCTCAGTTTGAGGAAGAATTATTGAGTAACTCGGGATTGTCCGCTGATCTTACCTTTCATAAGGAATTAGATATGGCTATTAAGGAGAATGATATTATGGCACTTCGGTCAAAGTTAAAGAATATTTCCTTGGAAGAGAGAAGCCAAAATAGCGAGATGCGTGGTGTTGCTCCACCCAGACGGAATAAGCTAATTTGGTATGCTGCTGCCTCCTCCATAATACTACTTATTGCGTTTTCATCTTTATTGAAACAAAAAGCGTATTCAACTCAACAGCTATACTCTTCAAATTACCATCCCTATAAGAATGGGGCGAATATTTCACGATCAGCCACTAATTCTTCGAATGAGATGAATACTGCGATTCGTGAAATTGATAGAGGTAATTATTCTTCTGCATTACAGCTGCTAGGAAATGCTTCACATGATGACGCTGATGGGTTTAGCATTAATTTTTATTCGGGCGTTGCTTACCAAGAACTTGGTGAATATAAAAGTGCAATCAGATCTTTCAACGAAGTAGTTAAGCATGGTGATAACCTTTTAGTTGAACAATCCGAATGGTATATTGGGCTGTGCTTTCTCCGAATTGAAGAGCGAGAAAAGGCCATCAATCAATTTAGATCAATAGTTGCCAGAAATGGGTTCTATCGTAATCAATCCAATAAATTATTGAAACAATTAGAATAGTGGAGATATTGAATATGTAGAAAAAGCCTTAATAAGTTACTTTATTCGTTCCTTGCAAAATGATGCAGTAACTGTTAGTGTAAAATAGGTTAGTCTAAGTATAATGTAATATTGAACGATAAAGCTTTGCCCCCTTAGCAAGGCTATTGTCGTTATTATTTATTTATCCATATCCGTTTATTATTGGAACCTGATAAGTTCAGGCTTTCTTCCCAAAAAATCATCAAATCTTGATTTTGTTAGTCCTTGAAGGTTTGCTCCAAATGAGTTCATTCCATTGGGAGGTAGTATAGGGAACCAGGTAAGTCTGATTTCAATTATTTTAAATACGAGTGATTCATTGTAAATTCTAAGTCCAGTTCCAACTCCTGCATAAAAGTCTTGTTTAAATATAGTTCCAACTTTATCGGATAAAAGGGCAAAATCAGAGAAGAAATAGTTGGTGAATTTGAATCCGTAAATATTACATTTTAAGTACCTTACAGTTTCGAGGTTGACTTTTAATCTACAGTTTCCTTTCAGATCTTGTGAATGAAAATCTCTTATGCCAAATCTGCCATCAATGTTCAGGTATTCTTCTTTAAACCGGTTTATTCCCCCCATGAATTCTATTTTGATAAATTCACGGAATGGATCCCCAAAGGCATAAAATTTTTTAGAGAAAAAATTACCATTTAGGAGGATAGTACCTTGTCTCATCGACCAATTATCCAGGAATCCATCTAGTGCAAGTCTACCTGAATAGTAACTTCCTTCTTTGCCAATTAGTGCACGACTCAATGATAATCCTAAATAAGGCCATGTTCCAAATTGCGATTTATCTAATCCGGCAGTGATTTCATGATAGTAACCGTACGGTATATCTTCAGTAACTCCATAACCATAAACAAGGTTGTTTTTATAAAGGTTTCTTCGTGAGAAACTAACGCTTGAAAGAAAATAGTCGTGATTTCTTAAAAAGACACTCTCTTCATAAGGTTTATAATTATTAGTATTAAATTCTTGATGATAATATCTGAAAGAGAGTACTGTATTTTTCAAAGGATCTTCTATTTTGGAGAATGCATGTGAAAACCAAATATCTCCCAAAACATAAGATATAGTAGTGTCTAATTTGATGGGATGGTCATCGGAAATGAAATTAAATTTGGAGACGTGATCGAATGAAAAACCTCCTGCATTTAAATCTCTTGAGGTAAGGAAATTTTTTTCCATAGAAATATTCCAACCTTTCTTTAAATAAGTATCAGAAAAGCCAATAGTCGAATTGATAAATCTTCCCATAATGTTGTTTATATGGTAGGAAAGATAGATACCCATTTCAGGAAGAAATGCATTTTTTTGAGCCATCCCAATATTTAGTCGATGACCTAATCCAAACATG
>JBBQJE010000150.1:0-8389 GCA_038325635.1 Bacteroidales bacterium | reverse complement strand
AAGACTTACCCTCAAAAAACTCGGGTGAAATCCGTATCCAACCATCGGTAATCGAATTTCCCATGAAGACGACCCTTTGCTCCTTGGCTGAAGGCAGTCCCAGTTTGGCATTAGCCTCACGGTAGCGGCCAAAGTTTGGCCAGTCATTTTTAGAACGCAACAGCTGTTCGTTCTCCTTCGTTAGCTGTTCAATTGTTTTTTCGGGTGCCGGATTAACTGGTTGAGCATTTTGAGCGTTTACCGATAGCCCAACAAAAAGAAAGTACAGAAGAAAACGGAAGGTCAGTTTCATAGAATTTATATTTTTTATGGCTGCTGATTAGCAAGCGGGATCAAATTAATAAAAGTAATTTGTACTTACAAACTATAAGTAGGACATTTTAACAAATTGTTCGCTGCCAAAGAAATTATTCCCCAAAATGGAAATAAATCTTCCCGGAGAGAGGTTTGGCTTCAGGCAGAAAATCTAATTTCTGACTTTGTGGCCCCTCAACTTCAGGCTTCGTAAATTTTGTACCGATCGCACTTATACCATTAAGAAATGAGATATTTCCGGATGGGAAAGATGGCGCCGTTCCACCCTTGGCCGATTTTCCTGACTGAGGTGTAAAGAGATGCAAAAACAGGTCTTTGGTTGCGGAAACTATGGTAAACGGAAGTTCGTTTGTTTTAATCTTAACTGCATAAAAGTTAGCGTAGTATCCTTTGAATTCGGGATAATTCCAAGTTTCACCTGTTACCGTATTGTTGTATTTCTTTTCAAAAATCCCAAATTCTGTTCCCTTTATTCGATTCTTCCAAACATGATATGGGCCGTTGCCCATTAAGGTCGCACCAGTGACCTTATTCTCAGGATAATCAAACGTAACGCCTGCAAAGTTGGTCTTTCCTATCGGATGAAACTGATATTCCAATTCGAGCCATCCTCCGGGGAGCATGGTCCAACGTGCGAAACATTCAGGCGATTTGTCATAGCTGACTTCTACCTGAAAATTGCTGTCCGATTTTTTTAAGGCTATACGCTTAAAGATTAATGAATCACCAACAAATACCGGTCCATTGCTGAAAGGAATCGACTGGTCTCCTACCCTGACATCTGTCAATAGACCAGTTTTTTTGCTGAATTGAACTGTAGTTTTTCCCGAAGACATCGAGATAAAATCGTCGTTTTCTTCTCCTTTTACAACTTCTTGGGATATTTTGACAATCCTGTCCCTAAACACATCAGGATCAGTGATATTCCACGACCATCTATTAATTTGTCTGCCAAACGGATCGGTTGCAGATAGATAAATTGCATCATAATCACTCCAGTTAACCGGAAGATTCAATTTCAATGTTCCACTTCCGCCAACAGCAACATCAGGAGCAGTAAGGTTAAGTCGTTGCTTTTGCAGGTTTGAGTTACTTAAAACCCCTGAAAATTTCACCAACTCAGCAGAAAACCTGCATTGATTGATGTTGGTATACAAAAACCTGTTTATCACCGGAATACTGCCATCAAATGTTCTGCCAATAGTGATTTTATCGATATGTACCGGCGACCAGATTTCTTTGATCGTATAATAGCTGCCCTCCTTTTCACGGTAAGGCCCGAGTATCCCGTCAGGGGCATTGTTACCATGCGTATCTATTGAATCTTTTAAATCTTTCCGAACAATACCTTCATCCGCAAAAACCCACAGAAAGCCACCGGCTGCCAAAGGCTTTGAACTCATGAGATTCCAGTAATCATCCAGACCAGCACCTAGTCCGCCGTCATACAACCCATGTAAAAATTCTGTCGGGAAAAAAATCAGATTACCTGTGTTCAATGCATTGTCAACATATTTATAACCAGAATAATGCTTGGTATCGGTACCATTTATTTTAGACCATGGCTCAATGACAATTCGCTTTTGAGGATCATATTTGGCGTATTCGTCTCGTAAATCCTTGTTGAATCCACCTTCATTCCCATTATCCCAAAGCAAAATAGAGGGATGGTTCACATCACGGATGACCAATTCTTTGACAAGGCGTTTTCCTGCTTCGGTACTGTAATAAGCCTGCCATCCGGTTAATTCATCGAGAACAAACATCCCTAACGAATCACAGACATCCAGAAAATGCTGATCAGGAGGATAATGACTCATCCGAACAGCGTTCATGTTCATATCTTTCATCAGATTCACATCCAAAATACTCAACTCTTTGCTGGAGCACCTTCCTGACGTTGGCCAGGCAGTATGACGGCATACTCCTCTGAAAATGATCTTTTGATTGTTCACATAAATACCATCTTTCTCCCTTAGCTCGACGGTTCTAAATCCAAATCGCTGCTTTTGCTGATGAACAACTTTCTTCCCATCTTTCAAAAGAACAACAACATCGTACAAATTCGGAGTTTCAGGATTCCAAAGGGCAGGATTTACTATAGTACCGGAAAGTTGTATCTGCTCATTTTTCGAAGACAATGGCATTACGATAGGCAATCCAATTGCTTTGCCACCCGTCGTTTGAACCTGAGCCTCAAGGGTCTTAGCTTTTGATACACCGCTTAAAAATGCCTCCAGTTTCAAGGAACCATCTGCCCTGGCATCAATGGCCACCCGCTCAATGTATTCAGTTGGGTAAGCCTCAAGATATACCGGACGATAGATACCTCCAAAGACCCAGAAATCGCCTCTGCGTTCCGCCTTATTTATGCTCTTATCGGATGATTCCTTGCTTACAGTAACTTCCAGAACATTAGTATCACCAGGCTTCAACAAGCTGGAAATGTCATACTTAAACCGATAGAATGCGCCCTGATGAGTTGGTCCGGCAGAAATCCCATTAATTTTCACCTCCGTATCGGTCATTGAACCCTCGAAAACGATAAACACTTTCTTCTTTTTCCAGGATTTGGGAACAGAAAATTCATATTTATAGAGTCCTTGTTCATCATTGTACACTTTTTCATTCTGTCCATAATTAAATGCCCCAAAACCTTGGAATTCCCAATGCGAGGGCACGGGAATAGTTGACCACTTTCCACTGTTCATTCCCTTTGTGCAAAAGAAATTCCATGAAATTGTATGATCCTTATCTTGACCTGATAGATACTTAATCTCAGTTTTAAAGGCAATGGCCGAATAGCTTACCAAAGCAAATAGGAAAAAGAAAAATAATTTAATCATCTTAAATATTATTAGTTTTGACATTCAATTAAGAACCATTTAATAATCAGATCCCATGAATCAAAAGAACCGACCCTCAAAAGTATCTATTTTACAAATGGTATTTTTGGTCATTTTCGTCCTAATTTTTTCCAATTCAGGTATCGCAAAATCGCGCGATTATTATCAGCTTCAGGTTTACAAACTTACTGGGAAAGTACAGGAAGAGAAAGTGGATAATTTTCTGAAAAATGCATACCTACCAGCCTTGCACCGTGCTGGAATCAAGACAGTTGGCGTTTTTAAACCCATTGAGAGCGATACCACATCCGGTAAACGTGTATTTGTCTGGATGCCGTTCACCTCGCTTGATCATTTTGCCAAAACGCAGGAACTGCTTGCGAAAGACAGTGAATATCAAAAGAGTGGTGCCGACTTTTTGGGAGCTGCCTTTGATCAGGCTCCTTTTGTCCGCAAAGAATCAACGCTGCTTTTAGCTTTTCCCTTATCTCCAACTTTTGCAATTCCTTCGTTTCCAACGCCAAAGGCAGATCGCATTTATGAACTAAGAAGTTATGAAAGTGCCACAGAAAATCTCCACAAAAAGAAAGTGCAAATGTTCAATGAAGGAGGTGAAAGTGCCCTATTTAAAACACTCGATTTTAATGCCGTCTTTTATGCTCAGGCCATTTCAGGAAGCACCATGCCTAACCTGATGTATATGACCACTTTTGCAGATATGGCCTCCCGCACTGCACATTGGGATGCTTTTAAAGCTTCTCCTGTATGGAAAAAGCTTTCTGGCTTGCCTGAATACAAGAATACAGTTTCAAAATCAGTTATTCTATTCCTCCATCCTGCCGACTACTCGGACTTCTAAGCAATGAAAAATGAAAAATGAAAAGTGAAAAATGGAGGAAGCGCTTCTTCCATTCTTCACTTTTCATTTTTCATTTTTCATTGCTCACTTAATCAGCTCCGATGGAATCTGATCTATCTTTTCAAGGGTAATACTTTTGATAAAGAGTTCGCCGCCCTCCGATTGTATCTGAATCTTTCCTTTACTAAGCGGTAAAATTTTGCCATCCTTTTCTATCCTTCCAGAATTGTAGTTCACCATATTAACTACACCATTTACCTTATGCAAGGAAGTTTGACCGAAACAATAGAGATCGACGGTGTTCCACTCTCCAGCCGGTTTCTCGTGGTCGGCTTGCTTTGAACAATTTTTTGCCGGGAAGATAGCCCCAAATTGCAGTTTCTCACCATCAGGAGAAAAGCGAATTGTCTTTCCATCCGGATCTTTTGTCGCAGGAATTTCAAAATAGCTGTTACCCATGCAGTAGGAATCACCCATTTTTGCTGTACAAAGTTGGAATTCATGAGCACTCATCCATACTCCTAAACCTTCGCCAAAAGGGCCGTAACTATGGTACAATATGCCCGAATTTTTTTGCTTATAAACTTTCTCCCCCCATCTGAAAACCATCTTGAGATGATAATTTTCATACTCCTTTTTTGTTGCAAGAGACGCGTTGATCTCCCCAGTAATACGTAATAAATTTTCGCCAGCTAAATTTATCACACTGAAAATGGGTTCGGAGGGTTGTGCACTGCTCTTGCCAATATAGATTTCCCAATTTTTGAGATTCTTTCCATTAAACAGTTTAACTTCTTTTGGTTTTGCCACCACGAACAGCGGAAGCAACAGCGTAATAAGGAATACTATTTTTCGCATTTTGTTGTAGATTAAGATTAAAAAAACTGCCCCGAAACCGGAGCAGTTACTATAGGCTAAAATTAATTATTTATATCAATGTCCCTGAAGAATTTCCTGGGCTTTTTCTAATATTGTGGTATCATCCAACAATACAATGCCCCCATTCGGTCCTTGCTCGATGTGCATGCCAACACTTTTTCCGTGGGCATAATTTGCTCCACCAAAATAATTCCTGACGGTTTCGACATCTAACCCCAATTCATTGGCGATGCGGTGCATTGAACCGTCAGGTAATGTGTCTTTAATTTTTCTTAACTCATTAAAGGTTATTTTCTCAGTCATCTTATTGTTTTTTAAAAAGTTAATAAATAATTCGATATAATTTGTTTCAATTAAAATGTTTCACTTCACCAAATTAATACTAATACTTCAATGTTGTTACATCCTGTTGCAACATTTGGAATTGTCTGACTGAAATTTAGGTTTTTTAACATTTGATTTTCTGCGGTTGAAGTATTATCGATTGATATACAAAGAATTAATTTTCTATGCAATTTATTTCCAAATAACTGTTTTATAACATGTCCAATCAACGATCTGTTGGTTTATCTCCGGCAAGTTTAAACAATGTCTCCAGCAGAAGAGGACGCAATCTCAATCTATTGATCAAATGATTATCCCGATCAGGGAAAACCCTGTTGGACAAAAAAACGAACAACAAATTATTCGCAGGATCCGCCCAAACAAAAGTTCCTGTATACCCTGAATGACCGTAGCTTTGATCCGAAACCACCGTGGCAGGATATTTTTCAGTACCTGAAGGTCTACTATTATAGATCCCGGGTTTATCAAATCCGTAGCCACGCCGATTGTTCGTTTTTTGGAAATGACTACTGGTCCAATTTTTCAGGGTCTCAGCTGCGATATATCTTTCCTTCCCATATTCACCTTCCTGAAGATAGAGCTGCATTACTTTTGCGACATCCCCCGCCGATCCGAACAAACCTGCATTCCCTGATATTCCGCCCATCAAAGCAGCAGTTTCGTCATGTACAAAGCCCTGAAGTACCTCATGGCGAAAGAGTTGGTCATTCTCAGTTGGTACAATTTTACTAATCGGCTCAAACAGGTAAGGGTGATACATTAAAGTGGAAGCCCCTAATTTGGAATACAACTTCTTACGAAGGAACGCTTCATACGATTCTCCGGATAAATTCTCAATGACTTTAGGAAGCAGCACAAATCCCAAATCAGAATAGGCGTATTTTTGTGTCTTTAAAAGAGGGGAATCACGGATAATCTTATATACTGTATCTGGGTAACTATCAATCAAGTAAAGATTTTTTGATACTCTCAGATCGTAACCGGAAGTAGGATGAAACGCATAATATTCAGGATTATAATTACCTGATTGATCAACTGTTTTTTGCCATAACACGACACCTGGTCTGAGCCTGGCCTGATGGGAAAGTAAGTCGGAGACTAATATCCCTTCTTTGTTACTCCCCTTCCAGTCGGGCCAATATTCACTCATTTTTTTGGTGACGACAAATTTCTTTTGATCCGCCAATATCATCAGCGCCGGAACCGGTCCCAAAATTTTTGTCACAGACGCCAGATCATATATATCATCATCCCGAACTGGTTGCGAGCGATCGTATGTATGAAAACCGTAGGATTTCTGGTAAAACACCTTTCCCTTTTTAGCCAAAAGCATCTGACAACCAGGAAAGGCCTTTTCCCGCAATCCGACTCCAATCAAAGAATCCATTATTGAGGAGAGTTTAATAGAATCAATGCCTAACTCTTCCGGTAGGACATAACTTAATCTGTCAATAGCAGGGTAAGAAATTCCATCCCCTTTCTTATACTTACCGAGGTCAAATGGTAGCTTGGCATTAGAATTGATGGCTCCAAACATCAATTGTGTCGACAAATCAATTCGATCAAAATCCAACTTCTCCGTTGTTAAAAGGGCAGACGATCTATCTGATAATGACCATCTACTGATAAAAGCCGGTGACCCGAAAAGCATATAAACAACTTTAGTTCCTCTGGCAAAATCACCCGGCAAAAGGTTTTCTACTTCCAGCATCAGTTGTTCCTCTACTCCGTATGAATTACTTTCAGACCGATTTTCATTTATCTGTTTGGCAATCTTCTTCGAATTCTTTTCATTAATGGCAAAGATTAGCAAGTTATAAAATGCCGATTTGGGTATTTGCTTGTGGATACTTTCAATTTTAGCATTTGGGGCAATGTTGAGATAATCCGCTTTAATATATCGGCTAATCATTTGAGGCATAGGATTTACCTCCCCCATTCCTATGCTGACAACAATGATTTTTAAGGTGTCCAACCGGTTCAAAGGCAAAAGATGTGAATTATTTTTCAGGATTACCAGCGAATTTTTTGCCTGATCTCTTTGGACTAATCGATTATTGCGTTCCGGCGAGATGTAAGACACTGAACTAATCTTAGCAGCCGGAATTTTACTAATTACCCTAACCGCCTTAGCCTTCAAAGGAACAGCCTTAACTGTCTTTCTTTTTGTCGCATTAGCCTTTGTGGAAGAAATTTTCGTTGATGCGCTTTTAGTTATGGCGCTTTTAGTTGTGGTGGACTTTGTTGTACTGACATTTTTCTGACCAAACATCGGAGCAGTAAATAATAGCAGTAAAAAAGGGAAAAATATATATTTATACATCAACAATGTCTTAGTAATAGAGATTCCAAATCTAACCAAAACCTGCCAATTCTAATATTTCATTTGTCAGTAAAATTGGTACGACAAAAAACTTATCTTGCCATTGGTTATATTTATCTTAGCAAAAAAAATCAGCTTATGAAAACTGCTAGTCGTGCCATAGCCAAAATTGAATTGCTTTCTTTTATTAGGATGAGTTTCTTTTCTTGGCTTTTCCTTGTAGTGATAACATTCACAACTGCAAATGCAAAGGAGAACTCTGTCATCTGTGGTGCAGATCAACCAGATCAATATCTTTCCTTGTTAAAAGGGAAACGAATTGGCTTAGTTGTAAATCATACTTCAACGGCGCAAGGGGTACACCTGGCAGATTTTCTAAAATCAAACGGCATTATTTTAAAAGCTCTTTTTGCACCGGAGCACGGACTGCGGGGAGAAGCAGACGCCGGCGAGAAGGTTTTCAATTCAATTGACGAGAAAACAGGTATTCCTATTATCTCCATTTATGGCAAGAACAACAGACCTACCCCAGAACAACTTAATGATATCGACTTAATGGTTTATGATATCCAGGATGTCGGATGCCGGTTCTATACCTATATAAGTACCTTGCATTATGTGATGGAGGCCTGTGCCGAAAACGGTAAACCCCTGCTAATTCTCGATCGGCCAAATCCAAATGGTGATTACTGTGACGGACCCCTACTTAAACCTAGTTTCAAATCCGGAGTTGGTGTCGATCCGATACCTGTAGTCCATGGTTGCACCGTTGGTGAATTGGCACAAATGATCAATGGAGAAGGATGGCTTAAAAACGGAATA
>JBBQJE010000149.1:0-8415 GCA_038325635.1 Bacteroidales bacterium | reverse complement strand
CTGGATGGCAGGGAATTTTGCCAGCTGATGCAGATCAATGGTGAGCGGATCGGCAGCGTCGTAAATTTTCAATCCGGAGGTTCCGTCGCAGACAAACAAAATATCTCCGCTAATACCCAAACCGTAAGGATTATCCATGTTATAGGAACGCAGCAGGGCAGGCTTCAGGATGTTGGTCACATCCAGGACATCGAGACGATTGATCGAACTATTGCAAATGTTACCGCCACGAATAGTGACATAAGCACGATTGCCTTGTACAACCACAGGATCGCATCCGGTAGCATGCCAAAACTGAGAAATATAAACTGGTGTAATTACATTTGACAGATCGTAGACCAGCATCCCGTTTCTAGTGCCCAAAAACATGTATTTCCCATTCAGAAACATGGTTTCCACTCCGGAATTTAGCCACGATTTAGCGGCTAATTTTGGATTGGTCGGTTCTGACAGATCAAAATTGTAATAATTGTACGTATCAACTGCGACAAGCGAATTGCCGGTCAATCCAAATCGTGCCATTGATCCGCCAGCACCTGCGCTGGATGCTCCGGAAGAAGCACCTGCTGAGCTATTGGACATTGCAAAATCCTGAGAGGCTTTAGCTCCAAAATACATAGGGAAAATCGGATATTCTATGGTGTTGATCTCTTTTCGGACAGTTTTAACTTCCCAGCTAACAACCACGCCAAGATCCTGGTTGACCTGACCAATCCGGTAGGTCGTTTCCGGATAAGCAGGAACCGAATATTGGAATGCTTTTTGCACCCGGCCTACTTCCTTGGCCTTTGAAGGATCGGTGATATCAATGGCTACCAGATCGATGTAGCTGTCGGCATATAGGATGTTGTTTTTGACGACCATGTCGACATTCCCGGGAATATTGATGAAACTAACATACTGCGGAGCAGAAGGATTGGCATTGTTGTACACATGAATTCCTTTGCTCATTTCGTTGATAAAAAGGTAGTTGCCAATCGTGTAGATCTTTCCCGGTTTAACCAGGTCCTGCTGGCCGACCACCTTCACGGCTGCCCTGAAATCATCGAAACTTAGGTAAACTGGTTCTAAAGATAGATACTGCTCGGTATATTTATCTTTGCATCCTGCAAAGAAAATGCCTATCAACAGAATTGGAGCGAATATCTTGATTAATAGATTCTTCATGGTAATTGTTATTTGAAAAGTAGTCCAATTTTAAGTGACAAACGGTTGTAATCAATATCGAGTTGGTAACTATCTGCCTTTCGGAGGTAGCTGTGCCGCATCCAGCGGTAGCCGGCACTGAAGGTCAAAAATAGATTCTCATTGAGCGGCGTTTGAATACCAAGTGCCGGATTGATCAAAAATCCACCCCGGGCATTAATCGGGTCATTATTGTTGGGCGTTGGACCCGGATAGATGAGCGGACTCATCCGGCGGTCGTCAACCGCGTAAAAAGTTTGGGTATAGGAGCCTCCCAAAGGAATGGAATAACCCGCTTGCAGGGAAATAAATGGCAAAGGCCTTCTGTCGCGGAAATAGTACCTGAAATCTGCCACTACCGGCAAGTAGGATTCTCGCGAGAGCTCAACCCCTGCACCCAAACCTGCAGTGAGCCCATTGGCGAAATACCAGCTGCTGATGTTCATCAGCGAAAGGGGCGTTCTGGTGGCATTGGAGAAAGTGCCTGCCAGAATTCCAATTTCCGTCAGGTTAAAATAGCCGGTTTTGGGCGAAATCTTCACCTTGACCGGTTCCAACCTGGTGATGCTGTCAATTTCTGCTATTTTGAACACCCAAAGACTGTTATCGGCTGTTTTTAGCTTGATAAACTTACCAGGATCTTGAAGCACAATCGTTCCACGCACCACACTTCCGTTTTTCAGGTAAACCACATCCTTCTTCCCCCTCTGTGCCATAAGCCCGAGAGGAAGAACGACGACCAATAATAAAGTAATTAATCTCATTTCCAGTTTTTTCATTTCCAAATTAGCACATTAGCATATTAGCACATTAGCATATTAGCACATTTTCACATTAGTTCGTTAACAACGGATTTTCCACTTTCCCGGCAAAGAGTATCGCGCCGGTATCCTCCTCCGTGATAAAAAACAGGAAGGGGCGGGTTAAATAAAAACTTGGCGGATCTATTGGCATACTGGTTGTGCCAACACCCACAGACGTTACGGCTGCCGCTTCAGTGCCGGATTCACTGACGTCGATGAATGTTTTGTGAATAACCTTGGTGATATACAATTGCTGAGTTGGATTGATGGCCGAAAAATCGGCTTTGTTGGAATCGAAGGCGATGCTCATTCCCAGCGAGGAGAGCATATCGTTGAGCGTTTTTTCCCACGAAAATTTAAATTTTGGGATCCAAACAGGAAGCTTGGTCGTGTTTTGCAGTGCAGCCATCAGGGTAGTCCACTTGGCAGAATTCAAGGTACTTGCGAGTTTATCCGGGGTCGTTCCAACATCGGGGAGCAACCATACCATTTGAAATTTATCTGCTCCATAAGGCATTTTCAGCGCTTTGAATCCCGGTTGAACGGAATAGGCAAATTTATTTTCCATCTTCATCATGGGTACCGAAATAACTTTCTGATCCGTGCCTGTAAACTGTTCATTAGCGGTCTTAGAGGTTTCAAACTGATATTTCCAATTGCCATTGAAATAAATAGCATTGATCAGAAACATCACCTCATTACTGGCAATGCTTGATAAGATTGTCGGAATCTTCCCGTTGGTATGGTCGCTTACCCACTTATTGATGGTGGTAACTGCCGCTGGATTGAAATCAATTTTCGATACCTGCGCGTTGTAATAGCTCTGATTAGCAGTGATAAAGGGATCCAGAACGGTAAAATCTTTCCGTACCCATACCGAATTGGCAATTTTCATCGCCACATTTGGGTCTGCTTTAATTAATGCCGCGATCAAATCTTTCTGGATCGCATTGACCTCCTCTTTGGTGAGTCCGTCGTAGCCCAACGTCTTCTGAATATCCGTTAGGGTAGTTCCCTTCGCCCCATTGAGTGTCATCGAAAGCGCAGTCGAAACACTCAACGGTGAAATCATCCGGTTTTGAATCGTTCCGTCCAGACTTTTGCTCAGCAAAGCAAAACCAAAATTGTTACCGGCTTGTACTAGTTTTCCCGATTTCTCATTCAAAACGATTTTTTCCCCTACGGGTGAAGGCTCATTACTTTTTGTGCAACCTATCGCGAAAACTGTAGATAAAACGGTCATCCATAAATATTTTACTCGCATAATTTTGTTTTTTTGCTTGTGAATTTTGTAGCTATTTGTTTGCAATTAAAGCTAAAATCACTATTAATTAGCACATTAGCATATTAGCACATTAGCACATTATTTTATTGTCTTCATCCAATCCACCACCTCTTTCGCATTCGGCGCAAGGTTCTCCTGCGACCAGTCGCCAGTCATGTCAAGAATAAACCTTTTATATTTTTTGCGTCCTGCATCATACAGATAGAAACAATAAATGTGTTCTCCGGCATCGGCCATCGTATTCTTAGGTTTTGTAAGGGTTCCGTTCGCACACGTAAATGCTTTATTGGCATACTTTGAAAAAACATTTGGCGAAACGGACGCCATAATTGAATCACAAGCCAGAATATTTTTCTGCATGTCATTTTCCGCGATGTATCCCAATGAATCCGGGAATACCCAACTGGCTTTTTTCTGAAACCGTTTCACTTCACCTGAACTCTCCATTATCCATCCATTATGGTTATAGCCCCAGGCATAATTGGTATATTCTGATTGGAAAATCATAGGCCGCACATCATCCTGACGATACTCTATAATTTGAATACATCCGAAAAGCAGACTTACTAAAATTGCTGATATTAAAAAATTCTTCATTCCTTGTTTTTTTGTTTTGTAATCAATACGAACCTGCCCTATTGAAACGCTACAACCTTTGTGTTAAAATGAGACCTTAAAATTTATTCCGGTTGAAGTATGTTTCAAGTTTTCGGAGGCTTGTCCGGCAACCGGTATTTTCGCATACGGCTCAAGGTGGATAAAAAATCTTTTTGACAGTTTTCTCTCCACTCCCAAAATGATGTTTAATCTGCCGGCAAAATCAAATACCTGATTGGGCGTAAAGATGTTTTGAGTTACATTTACTTGGCTTACAATGTCGAACGATTTAACTTCCTGCCCTACTACCGAGGATGCTGCAGGAACAAGCTGTTGTGAATAGATGGTATTTTTATTTTCCTGCTTCAGGTAAACCAACGAGGATAATCCAGCTGAAACATAGTATGCATGCGTTTTTTCATTGATAAACTTCCAAGTAATATTTACCGGCAAGTCCAGGTTGATCAGCTTTATCTCCATTTGACTGGAAGGAATAACGGTCTTATTGGATGCCAGGGACGTGTAATCGGAATTGCTACTCGAAGCCAGTGTCATTCCCTGAGTTTTATTCATAATCATCTGATTTTCAATTTGTATGCCAGTAGACAGTTCAAAATTGGCAAACAGTGGAATATCCGCACTCACTCCACCCATATAATTAAATGTACTGGCCGATTGGGTAGAGTTTAATCCGGGTGAGAGGTTGAGTCCGAATCTAATTTTACGTTTATTGACAGCGGCAATTTCTTCATTCCCGGATGTTGTCTTCGAGTCCAATAAAGTGTTAACATGTTTACCACGAATTGTATCGACCTTTAAAGTAACCGTATCGACCTTATTAGTAATATTAAGATTGATATTGGTAGCCATAACCGATTTTTTAGCGGAGGAATCGATTAAATTGTTCAAAACTTTTTGCTGATTGGGAGTGGTATCTTCCCTTTCGGCAATAAAACCTTGCTTTGAAATGGATGGACTGATTGAACGAACCCTGTTGGATGTAAATTGTTTTAATATGGACGATGCAGGAATGGAAGCAGGAGTAAACTCCTCTTTTATTTTTTGATCCTCAACTTTCTCTGGCGAACTAATATTTGTGCTGGTTTGATTGCTGATAACAAGATCTATCCCGGTAGAAGAGTTCAGGAAATTGAATCCTAAGAACCCAACGATCAGGCAGGCGGCAATACCGGAAGCAATCCGCAAAAAGAAGATTCGTTTGCGTCTCTTCTGAATTAGCAGGAAATTCTCCCATGAACCCGGGATATAGTCTTCCTGGTAACTATCCAAGGATTGCTTTATTCGGGCGAAGATTTCGTTATCTGTTATATCATTTCTCATCATTCCTATCAAAATTTGCCGGCAGCAACTCTCTAAGTTGTTTTTTGGCTCGTGTTAAATAGACCCTGGATGAACTAACTGGAATGCCAAGTTGTTCAGCAATTTCATCATGACTATATCCTTCAATTTCGTAAAGGCAGAAAACAGTTTTGTGGTAATGAGGCAACTGGTTCATCAATTCAAGAATATCCTGCGCAGCAAGCTGGCTGATAATTGTAGGTGTTTCGTCTTGAATCTGCTGTTTCTCCGCTTCAACATGAAGGAAATTTTTGTTTTCGCGTCTTAAATTATCAATGGACGAATTGATCACAATCTTTCGAAACCATCCCTGAAATGGTTTTGATGTGTCATATTTCTCAATTTTCGAAAATACTTTCACAAAACTATCATTCACAACCTCCAGTGCATCGCTGCGTTGATGATTGTATATCAGCGCAACACTCAATGCATACCCGAAGAATTTTTTGTACAGGAGTTCCTGAGATTTTTGATTCTTTCGGATACATCCTTGAATTATTACTGCTAAATTCTCCTCTTTATAACTTTCCAAAATGTAATTACATTGATAAGATATCCGCTTATAAAATTACGTAATAACTTGAATTAGGGATATCTTTATCGTATGGACATAATTTGAAACATAGATTTCATCAAGTCTCTATCAAATTGATTTGCTTTCTATACGTAAACAGAAGATTGAAACGCTACACTCAGAGCAATTATTTTGTGATCCAGACGCCAATTCTCCTTTGTGGGATACAAATTATCAGAATGTTACCCGACTATGTCAATAACCACTTCCAGACAGAAACCATTTCAACACCATCTTTCACTATAGCACAGGATGGATCAGCATCATAAGCAATTACCAATCCCCGCTTGATAGAAAAGGCAGACATAGCTTCAAACAAGCCTTTGTATTCTCGTTCATAATTGCCCACTTCCAATTGGTAAACTACCTGGATGGCCTCCACAATCTCCAACCCCTCCTTGACAAGGAAATCGCATTCGTTCTTACCCGAATGATAATATACCTCTTTCCCCCTTCGAAGCAATTCCAAAAAGACAAGATTTTCCAACAAACGTCCCTTATCTTCTGAAAAATGGAATCCTAATCGGTTAGCAAAAGAGAGATCAACGGCGTAAACTTTCCTCGAGTTCATTAGCTGTTTTTTTACCGAGTAGTCAAATTTTTTGAGGTAGAAAAAAAGATAGGATTGCTCGTAATAGAAAAGATAATCCTTGACTGAACTCGTACTCTTTACACCTGAAATTTTCTGCAAGGTAGCATAAGAGAATAATTTGCCGATGTTAGAAGCAAAGTATAAACCAATTTGCCTTATTTCGTTTACCTGGGTTAGCCTGTAACGAGAAATGATGTCGCGATACAAGATATCTTGAAAATAGGCATTTACCAGTTCCGTGTCGTTCTCTTTTACAACGAGTGGAAATCCACCCAATTCCATGTATTGATTAAGGTCCTTGATTAAGAGCGCCTTTGATTTTGGTGTAAGTCGATCCGTTCTTGAATTGGAATCTTTGAACAGTAGAAATTCGGAAAATGAAAATGGGAATAATTCAATGAGTTTATTCCTTCCGGTTAGGCTGCTAGCGATTTCCGAACTAAGTAGTTTTGCGTTGGACCCCGTGACGTAAATCTTTGTGCCTTGTTCATACATTCGGTTCACAAACTTTTCCCAATTGTTGATGTTTTGAATTTCATCAAAAAAAAGAACAGGCTCTTTACCAAATACTTCCAAGTGGAGATTGTAAATATCTTCGAGGATAGAAACATCAAGCTGGATTCGTTCATCATCGAAATTGAAATAACAATAATCCGGATCTTTAAGCACCATTTTTTCTTTGATGAGAAACATCAACGATGATTTTCCACATCGGCGAACGCCGGATATGACCACTACCTGTTTCGTTCTAATATACTTAGTTAGGTTAATATTCCTTGGAATCAGATGCTTTTTATTGCTAAAAACATCTTTTTGATCCAACATTATCTCCTTTAACCGATCTTTATTCATTCTTAAGTTATTCCTTTACAGCGAACAAATATAATGAATATTATTCGTTTGCAACAAACAAATATAATAGAAATTGTTCTTTTGTAACGAACAATTTTAGTCAATATTGTTCGTTACAAAAGAACAATTTATAGTAACGAATTTATTGTTGCAATATTTGATTGTATATGCCCGCTATATCCCTCACCGTTTTGGTAATCGGTGTGTACACAAAATCAATCGTTCCCGTAATTTTTGAACCATCGTAAAGTGAAACTTTCATTGAAGTCCGCGCTGTATCTTTGGTAAGCGTAGAAAGCTTTCCAGTAAAAAAGGACACTAATCGTGAAACCCTCCATCCTGCCTGAACTAGAAACCGGGTAGCCCGAATGGCTGGTTTTGGTCGGTTCAGCGCCACGGCTATCATGTCAAAGACTTCCCGGTAGGTGCGATTCTCTGCTGATAAAATATAGCGCTGATTTTTTAATTCTTCCCATCTGTCTGATTGCACAAGGGTAATAATAGCCTTCGAAACATCTCGCACATCTACAAATCCGGTACTTCCGGTCGTGAAAAATTTTAACCCTTTGTCGATGGTTCGAAAGAAGCGGGGCGATCCTACCTCCCAATTTCCGGGTCCCAGGATAACTGATGGATTCACAATTACGCAGGATAAACCATCCTGAACGCTGCGCCAAACCTCCATTTCCGCCAGATATTTGCTTTCAGTATAGGCCGATCGGTGGCGGTCATTTTTCCATGAAAACTCCTCATTTACCGGTATGCCGGCAACCTGTTCGCCCAAAGCAGCAATAGAACTAACGTGACAAAAGCGGGGAATGTTCAATTCTAGAACCAAGTCGACCAGATTGGCCGTCCCAATCGAATTTTCATAAAGCATATCGGCATGATCCCGCGGGTCGAAGGAAACTTTCGCGGCGGCATGAATCACACAATCAACACCATCCAATGCCTCAAAAAGAGAGGTGCTGTCGAGCAGATCTCCTTCCACCCATTCAATTTGCTGAAAGAGCTGCTCTGCATCGTCACTATACCACGCGAAGATTTTCTTCACCATCGGCAGATCGGAATTTTTCCGCCGGAGAGCCCGCACTTTTACTCCGCTCCTGGTAAGATCAAAAAGAATATGCGCTCCAAGCATTCCAGTGCCTCCGGTAAGAAATAGCAT
>JBBQJE010000148.1:0-8440 GCA_038325635.1 Bacteroidales bacterium | reverse complement strand
CCGAACAACCCTAAATATGGGGAAAAATGGGTATGAATGGTACGAAAAGATTTTTGTCTGTATCCTTAATCCTATGTTTGCACTAAATAATGGCTTTGGCGCCAAATTTTATAATCATTCAAATTTTAAAGGAAACTAACCACGAACTGTTTTTTTTGTAATTTAACCAACTTATTGAAACCATTACTAAATAGCCTGTGACTACATTTTATTTGAATCCTTATGCATTAATTTCCTTTTCTTCATTCTTGGTAATGATGTTATTAGGATTTATTTTATGGATGAAATATTATTCACCTCAAACAAAATTCATCCTATTTCTTTTTCTGGCTAATGCGATTTATTCCCTGTTTTATAGTTTTGAAATTTCATTTAAAACCATAGAAGAGATTACTTGGTTTTACCGTTTCGAATATTTCGGAATCTCTTTTCTATCCGCTTTCTACCTAATGTTTGCGCTTCATTTTTCGGGAAGGAGCAAGTGGCTGACTTTAAGAAATAAATTTTTCCTGCTTATCATTCCAATTACCACGCTGATACTGGTTTTTACCAACGAATCCCATCATCTTTTTTACACCGAAGGAAAAATGAACGATTTGGGTCCATTTCCCTCATTTGCCTTCAAGCCTTCTTTCTGGTATTTCGTTCAGCAGACTTATGTTATTCTGACAATGACCTTATCCCTGTTTTTCCTGGGCAATATGCTAAAACGTACAGCATTAATCTATCGTCGGCAACTAATATTGATGCTTTTGGCTACCCTCTTTCCTTTCCTTGGATATCTGGCATACCAATTGCGTTTGGTACCATTCGGTATTGATCCTGTTTCATTTACATTTACTTTAAGCGGGATTGTTATATACCTCGCATTGGCACGTTTCAAACTTTTTGATCTTATGCCAATTGCCCGTTCTAAGTTATTTGAAATGATTCAGGACGGAGTATTTGTTTTTGATCTGACTGATCGTTTGGTTGATTTTAATCAAATGGCATGTAAACAATTGAAAATTAACAAAAAAGATCTTGGTAAATCTGTTCATGAACTACTCGAACCGTGGCCAGAAATCCTTCAATTTGTTGCGTATTATAATTCGGGAAAACTAGAAATAAAGCTCCTGGATGATGGGAACACTTTTTACTACAAAATAAATTTACTCGTTCTTGAAAACGGAAATGACATAAAACAAGGTAAACTAGTTGTCATAAATGATATTACGGATTTAGTCAACACTGAAAAGGCTCGAAATTATACCGCTTCAAAACTTGATGCCGTCATCGCTGCAATGCCGGATATGATGTTTGTAATTGATCGTTCGGGTGTAATCACCGACTTCTTTGCCTCAGATACGGAACAACTGTTTTTGAATAAAGACGAAGTATTAGGAGCCTCACTGAAACAGCTTTTCAATGAAGAAGAGGCAAATGAGCTAATGCAAATATTGAACAATAGCCTTCATTCGGAAAAATTATCTACCTATCAGCACGAAATGAATTTTTCGGGAGTGCTGAAACACTATGAAGTCAGAATATCCGGAATGGATGAAGAACATGTTTTGGTCATTGAAAGGAATGTGACCGAATCGTATGAAATGAGGCAAAGCCTCATCTACCAATCGGGATTTCAAGAAATTCTAATGCAACTGGCATCCCGATTCATCTACATTACTGAATCTGATACTGATTTCGTCATCAGCGATTCGCTTCGACAAATTGGTGAATATATTGAGGTAGACAGATGCTACATTTTCCGCTATGATTTTGAAAACGTCTCGATGACCAACACGCACGAGTGGTGCAGACAAGGAATTTTGCCACTAATTAAGTCCCGCCAAATGCTTGCGCTCCATGTAATGGCAGACTGGTCATCGTTGCACCAGAGAGGTGAGACAACGTTTGTAGAGAATCCGAAAAAACTTAATCCGACAGATCCGGTCCGCCAGTTGATGGAATCCATTGACATTCAGTCAATTATTACTATTCCAATGCTGTCTCAAAAAAACTGCTTGGGTTTCGTGGGATTTGAGTCGAAAAAGGATAATAGAAAATGGTTTGATTCTGAAGTATCCTTGCTAAAAATATTCACCGGTATGTTGGCCAATTTGCAGGAAAAAATCACAATTGAACAAGCTCTGGTAGAGGCCAGAATAAAAGCAGAGGCCAGCAACCGGCTTAAAACAGCTTTCATGAATAATATCTCCCACGAAATCAGAACTCCATTGAATGGTATTATCGGTTTTGGAGAGATAATTGCGAATGAAGAGTTGACTTTAGTCGAGAAAAATAAATTCTTGACGGTAGTACAGGAGAGTAGCGAACGCTTAATCCACACTATTGATGATTATATCGACATCTCGATGTTAGTTACCGGAAATCAGGAAGCCAATCGGAAAAACTTCCTGATCCTTAATCTGATAGAAGAAGTTGTTGAAGAATTTTCCGAAATGGGATCGTTAAAGAATATTGCGATCTCAGCCACTATTCCGCAAGAGCTGAAACACCAGACCATTTTCTCTGATTACGATTTGATTCATAAAGTCTTCAACCATCTCATGGGTAATTCATTAAAATTTACAGAGAAAGGAAGCATTAGAATTGGGGTTACCCGTGAAATTAATAATTTGATCTTTTATGTTGAAGATTCAGGCATAGGCATCGCAGATAATGTTCAAAATTATGTTTTTGATTCTTTCATGCAGGAGGATTTTTCTTCAACAAGGATGTACGAAGGTAGTGGTTTGGGCTTATCTATCGTAAAAGGAATCGTCACCTTGCTAGGTGGTCAAATAACCTTGTCCTCAGCAAAAGGGATCGGAACAACCATTTATTTTTCAATACCAATTGGTTCAACAAAAGGAATGTGACTTTTCGACGATGATGGAAAATGTGGAAATGAATAAATTGAATAATTTAAAATTAACTCAGGTCTAAATGCTAATTGCTAACAGCCAATAGCTTTGAAACCCTAAAATAATTTCAATATTATGGATATTCTTAACGATATAGAAGGAAACGAAATTTTCAAAAATCTTTTTGAGCATTCGGTTGTCGGAATGTCAGTTACATCTATCGATGGAAGGCTTAACGCTAACTCAGCTTTTTGTGAATTGATTGGCTATTCAACCGAAGAGCTTAAAAATAAAAAGTGGGCCGATTATACTCATCCTGATGATATTGCATATAATATGAATATCACTGAGAATATCCTTTCAAATGGGAATAAATCCAGCCGATGGGAAAAAAGGTATATTCACAAAAATGGATCCATTATCTGGGCTGATATACACACTTTTCTGCTTCGTGAAGAAAATGGTCAACCGCTTCGTTTTATCACCACAGTTAATGATATCTCTGCCAGAAAAAAAGCGGACGATGATCTCATGTTAAAAAACGAAATACTGCAGCAAAGCCTTTCTGAAAAAGATAAATTCTTTGCTATTCTTGCTCATGACTTGCGCAGTCCGCTCAGTTCGTTCCTCGGATTAGCAGAAGTCATGGCGGAAGACATTAACACGATGTCAATGCCCGAAATTGAAGAAATAACGAAGTCATTGTATCAGTCGGCTACTAATCTTTTTCAGCTGTTGGAAAATTTATTGGAATGGTCGATGCTTAAGAAAGGCAATTCTGAAGTTAGGCCGGAGAAAATCTCTTTGAACCGCATTATCCAACGAAGTATAGATCCGGTTCTTGAATCTGCCAAACGGAAAAACATAATGATTACACTAAACCTGGATCAAACCTATTTTATTGAATGTGATATCAAGATGACGGAGACTATTTTTAGGAATTTAATTTCAAATGCCTTAAAATATACCAACCCCGGTGGATCTGTGGTAATATCCGCTAAACCTGTATCAAAAGAGGTGATTCAAGTATCCGTGAGTGACACAGGAATTGGTATGAGTCAAGAGATTATTGATAAACTATTTCAATTAAATGGACAAATTACACGGAAAGGCACAGAAGGAGAATCCAGTTCCGGACTTGGCCTACTAATTTGTAAAGAGTTCGTAGAAAAACAAGGCGGAAAGATAGGAGCAGAAAGCGAAAATGGAAGTACCTTTCATTTCACCATCAAACAAGTACAATGAAGTAGAGACGTTTAATTAAACGTCTCTAAATTAGCACATTAGCAAATTAGCACATTAGCACCTTAGCACATTAAATGGAACTTCCTAATATACTGATAGTCGACGATTCAAAAGAGATGCTTACTTACATGGAGATTGTTCTCAAGCCGACAAAAGCCAATATCCTATCGGCCAATTCCGGGCTTAAGGCGCTCGATCTGATCAAAAAAAAGGAACTGGCATTGGCTATTCTCGACGTCCAGATGCCTGAGATGAACGGCTACACACTTGCGCTGAAAATCAATGAAAACAGAATAGGCGCCCTGGTTCCCATCATTTTTCTAACGGCTGTTTACCAGGATCAGGCCGAAATTCTGAAAGGCTATCAATCAGGAGCTGTTGATTATATCTTCAAACCAGTGAACAGGGGAATCCTGCTAAGTAAAATAAATGTCTTCCTCGAATTATACAATCAGAAAAAGGATCTTCCCGAAGACCTAAAGCTACTGAAAGAGTTTAAAGATAACCTTTCTCGTTCCAATGCAGAACTACTCGACAGCGAAGTTCGATTCAGAAGCTTTCTAGAACACGCTCCGGACGGCGTTTTTATCATGAACAAGATGGGGAAATACCTCGATACCAACGATGCTGTGAGCAGCATTACCGGCTATCCGAAGGAAGAACTCCTGGAAATGACCATTCACAACCTGTTCACTGTAGCCTGTCAGAACAAATGGAACACCTTTTTAACACATTTTTTTACTAGCGGAACCGCAAATGCAGACCTTCCTTTTCTGCATAAAAACGGTACAACCAGGTGGTGTAGTATCCATGGCGTAAAATTAAGCGAAGATCAATACCTCTGTTTTAGCAAAGATATCACCCAAAATAAAGCTTCAGCCGATGCCTTGATGAAGTCGGAAGAAAAATACCGGACCTTGCTCAATGCATCGCCCGAAGGAATTATTATCGTCGATGCAAAAGGAATCATTACCGATGTCTCGGAAATCGGTAATGAACTCTACGGCTCAAATTCATCAAAAGAAATGATCGGAAAGCATATCTACCGATTGTTTCCGCTTGCATTAAAAGCAAAATTTAAAGAAATTTACAACAAAACACTCGAGGAAGGACTTGTTCAAAGCGTTGAGTTAGAACTTCTTACTAAATATGCTGTTCCATTCACAGCCGAAATCAGTACGACCCTAATTCAAGACAAAGAAGGTGAATCTATCGCATTTATGATTGTCATTCATGATATTACCCATCGCAAAAAGCTCGAACGCCAGATGATTCATAACGACCGAATGTCTACGTTAGGCGAGATGGCCACCGGTATTGCGCATGAAATCAACCAGCCGCTTAATACCCTTTCTATCGTATTTGACAACATGTTACTGGCAGCCTCCAAAGAAGATGCCCTACCCAAAAGTTATTTGGAAAAGAAAACTCAGAAGATTTATGATAACATCTTTCGCATAAAAAATATCATCGATCACGTAAGGGTATTCTCACGCAGTCAGGACGATACAATACTCTCCATGTTCGATGTAAAGGAGAGTATTCAAAATGCCATTTCGATGATCGCTGAACAGTTCAGACACAAAATGATCGAATTGGATATTTCCTTCATCGGAGTATTGCCATTTGTGTATGGAAACACCTATCAATTTGAGCAAGTAATTCTGAATCTGCTTATTAACGCAAAAGATGCCATCGAAGAATGGGAGGAAAGTTTAGGTCGAAACATGGAGAAAAAGATTAGTATCAAAGTATACGAATACTACAAAAATCTGGTAATTGAGGTTAAAGATAACGGAACCGGTGTTAAGCCTGAAGATCTGGAAAAAATAATGTTGCCTTTTTATACGACAAAAGAAGCAGGAAAAGGTACAGGACTCGGACTTTCTATTACTTTTGGGATTATCAAAGAGATGAAAGGTGAAATCTCCTTCCAAAGTGAAGTAAATAAAGGTACTACCGTAACCATTAAATTACCGGTCACGAAAAACAAAGGCTAATGAATAAAGATAAAATTCGAGTTCTCATACTCGACGACGAAAAACATTTCACGGAAGAGTTAGCCGAATTTTTAGACCTCTCCGGACATCAGGTATTCGAAGCCAATACGGTTCGCGATGGTATGGCAATGCTTGCAAAGCATACAATTGACCTCCTGATACTCGATATTCGCCTGCCCGGGGCCGACGGACTGGATATCCTTCAGCAAGTTAAGAACGACTACCCGATGGTAGAAGTTATTATTGTTTCCGGTCACGGCGATATGGATACCGTCATCAAGGCCATGCGTTTGGGCGCATTCGACTATTTACGTAAACCATTCCGTCATCTCGATATTCAGATTGCGATAGAACGTACCCGGAAGTATCTTTTGTTGCAGCGACGCCTGACGATTGCAGAGGAACGAAATTCTCTGATATCCAAGGCATTGGAAGATAAGATCAACCGAAAATTTATTGGTGTATCACCTCAGATTATTGAGGTAAACGAACAAGCTACTGTTGCGGCAAAATACCCCGACACCAATGTCTTGATCACAGGCGAAAGCGGAACCGGCAAAGAAAACATAGCCCGCATTATTCACTATTCAGGCAACAGACGAGACCACATCTTCTGTGCCGTTAACAGCAGCTCCATCACCGACTCGCTACTGGAAAGTGAGTTCTTTGGACACAAAAAAGGTTCATTTACCGGGGCCATCGTCGACAAAAAAGGCTTTTTTGAGGTCAGCGATCAGGGTACGTTGTTTTTAGATGAAATTGCCGATATGCCTTTGAATCTGCAGGCTAAAATACTTCGCTCCATCGAGGAGAAGACTTTTACCAGGGTTGGCGATACGATGCCTATTCGTTCAGATTTCAGGATTATTTCGGCCACGAACTTCGATCTGGATCAGATGGTTTGCGAGAAACGGTTCCGGCTCGACCTGTTGCACCGATTGAACACCCTGCACATTCATATTCCCCCGTTACGCGAACGCACCGAAGACATTGAACCACTACTCAACCAGTTTGTATCCGAGTTTTCAGCGCGAATGAGCAAGGTAACCCCTGAAATTCCCCGCGATGTGATCGAAACACTGAAAGCATACCCCTTCCCCGGCAATGTACGAGAGTTACGAAACATCACCGAACGGGCCATTATCTTCTGCAAAGGCGACCGTCTCTGCGTGAATGACTTCGTGATGAAGATCATACCTCCTGTTTCCCTGCAGCAGCCATCCGACCTATCACTTTTCAATCCCGGAGAGGCAGATCTGATCCGCGAAAAGCTAAAAAGCTGCAACTACAATCAAACCGAAACAGCCGCCGCACTGGGCATCACCCGCGATGCACTGATAAGGAAGATGAAGAAATACGCAATTTCCGTTTCCAGAGTTGGATTATGATGAAAGAAGAATAACTGGTGGAATGGTGGAATGCCAGCCGCAGCGCGGCGACCTGTTTGTAGAAAATCACGAAACGTATTGATTTCCGTCCGCGGTAGCATTTTGAAAAAAGAGGAATCGCTCTTATCGGACGGAATGAGGGAATTCCCAACCCGCACACCTGTCCGCACACCTGTAGCAATCCCCCGCACAATCCCCCACCCATCCCTGTCAATTTCCATCTATTCAAATTTATTTAAAAAATATTTCATCTATTAACTATCTGTCTACGTGGCGTTAGCGTAATCCGCCCCCATCCGCGCAATCAATAAAAAAATTTATGGCACGCCATTTGATGATATCTCCTCGTACCCGATTAAGGTGCTTTTAAAATTTGTAATGATGGAAGAAATAGTACAAAGCTTTATCAACTCGAAACCAAATGGGGTGAAGATCGCAGAGATGGAAGATTCTCTTCGACAAAGCAGGCTTCGATTGGGTTACGTTACCCGCAAGTTGCTAAACGAAGGAAAGGTTATCAAAGTAGAAAACAAATATTATCCTGCTACCAGTCAAATGGTTGAAACGGAAAAATAAAAATTAGAGATAAAAATTAAGTAAAAAAGTAAAAAACAAAAATTTAAAAAAAAACAAAAATTATGAAAAAGTTAGGAATTTTATTTATCGCATTGGTTGGGTTCGGGGTTAGCTCTTATGGACAAGTTAGTAAGAATGGAACTGCAACTGCAACCGTTTTTACTCCAATTACACTTACAGCTGACCGTAATTTAGCGTTTGGAAAATTTTCGGCAGGTGCAAGTGGAGGTACAGTTGTAATCGTTAATCACGCTGGAGGTGAAAGAAGTGCTACTAGTACAGTATCGCTTGCAACTTCAACATCCTCATCAGCAAAGTTTTCTGTAGGTGGTGAAGGAGCCTCAGACTATGCGATAACAGTCCCAGCAACTGCAACAATTACAGA
>JBBQJE010000147.1:0-8593 GCA_038325635.1 Bacteroidales bacterium | reverse complement strand
TTTGTATGGCGGTCATGCCGTTATTTCTGTAGGGCATTCGCATCCACATTATATTCAACGAATTAGTGAACAGCTGAAAAAGATTGGGTTTTATTCCAATTCTGTTCAAAATCCAATGCAGGAAGAACTGGCAAAGAAGCTTGGAGAGCTTTCGGGGTACAATGATTATTCGCTGTTTCTGTGTAATTCAGGTGCCGAAGCCAATGAAAACGCACTTAAACTTGCCTCGTTTCTAACTGGTAAGAAAAGAATTGTGGCATTTGAAAAATCGTTTCATGGCCGAACTTCTGCCGCAGTGGCGGTGACTGATAATCCCAAAATTGTAGCGCCAATCAACGATGTGCACGACCGGCTTATTCTTCCGCTCAATGATGTTGAGGCTTTAAAATCAGCTCTTTCGTCAGGTGAAGTAGCCGCAGTTCTGGTAGAAGGAATCCAGGGAATCGGTGGATGCAGAGTTCCCGTTCCGACTTTTCTGCAAGCTGCAAGTAATTTGTGCAAAGAGAATGGTGTCCTGTTTATTCTGGATGAGGTACAATCCGGATACGGCCGCAGCGGAAAATTTTTCGCACATCAATTTGCAAGTATCCGGCCGGATGTGATTACGGTAGCGAAAGGGATGGGGAATGGCTTCCCGATAGGAGGAGTACTGATTGCGCCTGAATACAAGCCGTGGCATGGAATGCTCGGTACAACTTTTGGGGGCAACTACCTAGCATGTGCCGCAGGTCTTGCGGTTTTGGAGATCATTGAAAGCGAAAAATTAATCGAAAATGCGGCACTGGTTGGCGGATTCATGATGAAAGAGCTTTCCGGATTTTCCCAAATAAAAGAAGTTCGTGGAAAAGGATTGATGATCGGACTGGAATTTGATCAACCGGTAGCAGCTCTTCGAAAGAAATTATTATTTGAAGAGAAAATATTTACCGGTGTTTCAGGAACCAAGGTAATCAGGATTTTGCCACCATTAACCTTAACGCAGAAAGATGCTTCTCGTTTTCTGGAAGTCTTCTCCGTTGTGTTGAAAAATATGTAATTTGCACTTTCAATCCTATAATTCTTAGCTATGCAAATCAATAACATAAATATTGGAATCATCGGGGGTGGAAACCTTGGAATATCAGTTGCCGAAGGATTCCTGAAGTCGGGTATTGCAGCTTCAAAAATTGTTGTTACCCGGCGTAGGTTACATCTGCTGGATGGCCTCAAATCAAAAGGTGTGCGGGCGGAGAAGGACAATTCAAAGGCAGTGATAGGTCAGGATGTGATCATTATAGCAGTAAAACCTTACCAAGCTGTTGATCTGCTCAAAGAAATGAATCCCTATTTGAAACCGGGCCAAATTCTCCTTTCTCTAATGACCGGAATTTCCATGTCAGAGCTGGTTGAGCAAGTTCCGTTAGGTGTTTTGGTATTCAGGGTGATGCCCAATACCGCCGTTGCTTTGCAAGAATCAATGACGCTTATTGCCGCTCCCGATTGTGATCCGGTCATACAAAAGATGGTTGGAGATCTCTTTGAAACGCTTGGCAAAGTGATTTTTATTAATGAAGAATTGATGTCTGCCGCCACTGTTTTGGGTGCATGTGGCATTGCTTTTGCCTTGCGTTTTATCCGTGCTGCTATCCAGGGAGGCGTTGAAATTGGTTTTGGAGCAGACGTAGCCCAGCAAATCGTGGCGCAAACAGTGAAAGGTGCCACTGAACTTATCTTGCAAACAGGACGACATCCCGAGCAGGAAATCGATAAAGTGACTACGCCAAAGGGAATTACCATCTCCGGATTAAATGAAATGGAGCACCAGGGATTCTCCTCAGCGCTGATAAGAGGTCTGCTGGTTTCGTACAACAAACTGAACAACAATAAATAGCTAGCTATGGAACAACAAATTAGTGAGATTGCCGACCGACTCAGGAGTATGCGCGAATCGTTGGAGATAACTCCTGAAAAAGCGGCTCAAACCTGTGATATTTCTGTCATTGAATACTTGAAATTTGAAAGTGGTGAAGTAGATATTCCTGTCAGCATCTTGCATCGAATGGCGAAACATTTTGGCTTCGATATTACCACGTTGCTAACCGGAGAAGAACCACATGTTCACACTTTTGCGCTTACCAGGAAGGGCAAGGGCGTCATTGTGAAACGTCGCAGCAATTACAACTACGAATCGCTGGCTGCCAATTTCATGAACCGGAAAGCAGATCCCTTTTTTGTGATTGTCGAACCCAAGGAGGATCCTGAAATTTCTTTTAACGCACATCCCGGACAAGAATTTAATTTTATTCTCGAAGGACAGTTAAAAGTATGTATCGGAGATAAGGAGCTAATCCTCAATCCTGGCGATTCCGTCTATTTCGACTCCGCTATTCCTCACGGAATGCAGGCCATGAACGGAAGAGTCGCACGGTTTGTGGCATTGGTACTGTAGGGGCTACCCTATGTGGATGTCAAAATGCCGAAAGGCTAAAATCTACATTTGATAAATAATGAGCATTACACAGATATTCAAAAAGATAGTAGTAAAAGTTGGCAGCAATGTACTGACCAGAGAAGATGGGATGTTGAATATCGCCAGAATGGCTCATATAGTGGAACAAATTGCCCAACTTAAAAAGGAGGGGATTCAGGTAATTCTGGTTACCTCTGGAGCTGTTGCCGCCGGACGTGCTGAAGTTGAGCCTCTTAAAAAATTAGATCCTGTATCGAGTCGTCAATTGTGGTCTGCCGTCGGACAGGTAAAGCTGATCAACCGGTATGCTGAGTTGTTTCAGGAACAAGGACTTATCTGCGCACAAGTTTTGACTACCAAAGAAAATTTTGGTGACCGGATCCATTATCTGAACATGCGTAATTGCATGCAAACACTCTTGGAAAATGATGTGGTTCCTGTTGTCAATGAGAATGATACCATTTCTGTGACCGAGCTAATGTTCACAGATAACGATGAACTTTCGGGATTGATTGCCTCGATGATGGATATGGAGGCACTGTTTTTACTGTCCAATGTGGACGGTGTCTATACCGCAGCTCCGGATCAACCGGATAGTGAATTAATACGAACTATTCATCCAAACAGATCTAAGGAAGGGATAATTATTTCGGCCAAAAAATCAAATTTCGGCCGAGGTGGAATGCTCACTAAATACAATATTTCAGCTAAGTTGGCCAGTCAGGGGATATCCGTTTTCATTGCCAATGGCTTCAGAGAAAACATATTGCAGGATATAATCCATGGTACAACAGAGACCGCTTTCACTCATTTTCTGCCTTCGGCAAAGAAATCGAGCAGTGTACGAAAATGGCTATCTCATTCCGATGATTTTGCCCGTGGAGAAGTGGTTATTAACGAAGGAGCGACATCCGCATTACTTTCCGATCGTGCCGTTAGCTTACTTATGATCGGCATCCGTTCGGTTTCTGGTTACTTCAAAGAAGGTGACATCGTGAGGATCAAAGACTTAGAAGGAAATTTATTAGGATTGGGCAAAACATCTTTTACTTCGGATGAAACAGAATTGGAAAAAGGCGGTAAAAAGACTAAACCATTTATTCATTACGATTATCTATATCTGATTTGATGGAAACAGCAACGACCGAAATTTTTATTCAGGCTTTGCAGGCAAGCAGGAAACTTGGACAATTATCAGATGACCAAATCAGTCATTTACTGCTTCGTTTGGCCGATGAAGCCGAGCAATCCACGGAAGAAATTTTGCTTGAAAATCAAAAGGATCTCGATCGGATGGATCCATCTGATCCAAAATATGACCGTCTAAAATTGACGAAATCACGAATTCAATCGATAGCCGCTGATATACGGAATGTTGCTGTACTGCCATCCCCGTTAGGGAAAATTTTGAGTCAGGAAGAGTTACCCAATGGATTGAAGATAAAGAAAGTAAGCGTTCCGTTTGGCGTAATTGGTATCATATTCGAAGCTCGCCCAAACGTTACTTTTGATGTTTTTTCGCTCTGTATCAAATCAGGCAATGCTGTGGTATTAAAGGGTGGGAGCGATGCCGCCTGCTCGAATGAAGCAATTGTTTCGCTGATCAAAAGGGTGTTGGAAGATGCTGATATTGATGGAAATGCCTTGACGCTACTCCCTCCAACCAGAGAGGCAACAACCGCACTTTTGCATGCAAGAGGATTTGTTGACTTGATTATTCCTCGCGGAAGTCAGGGACTTATTGATTATGTGCGTGAGCATTCAAAGATTCCGGTTATCGAAACAGGCGCAGGTATCTGCCATACCTATTTTGATGAATACGGCGATAAAGAGGTAGGTCGTACGGTGGTTAACAACGCCAAAACACGCCGGGTCAGTGTGTGCAATGCCCTGGATTGCCTGATAATTCACCGAAGCAGGTTGAATGATTTGCCTTTTCTTACTGGATTGTTGAAAGAAAGTAACGTGGAGATATTTGCTGATCCGGATGCATTCAATGCCTTATCAGGAAGTTACCCATCAAATTTGCTTAATCTGGCTGTATCCGATTCTTTTGGAACAGAATTTCTCGATTACAAGATGGCCATAAAAACGGTATCTTCGTTGGAAGAAGCTTTGGAACATATTGCTGCTTTCAGCTCAAAACATAGTGAAGCCATTATTTCTGCCAATCGGAAAACGCTCGATCAATTTTTGCTTTTCGTTGATGCCGCGGCAGTCTACGCTAATGCAAGCACCGCTTTTACCGACGGGGCTCAATTCGGATTGGGTGCCGAAATCGGCATAAGTACGCAGAAATTACATGCTCGTGGACCGATGGCATTGCAGGAAATAACGACGTATAAATGGATTGTTGAGGGCGAGGGGCAGATAAGGGAATAATTAGATGGTTAATAATAAAATTGAAAATCGAAAATCCAAAATAGTATGAAGCATTTCACCTCAGTGTACGACCTGCCAGACCTTCAGGAGGCGGTAAAAATGGCGATGGAAGTTAAGAAGAATCCCTACGGACATCAACATCTTGGTAAGAATAAGACCATGGTTCTGATTTTCTTTGACTCTAGTTTGCGAACAAGGCTAAGTACACAAAAGGCTGCTATGAACCTGGGTATGAATACGATGGTTCTGAATGTTAGTCAGGATGGCTGGAGCCTCGAAACTGAATTGGGCGTAGTCATGGATGGTGAAAAGCCGGAACACCTTCGGGAAGCCATCCCAGTAATTGGCACCTATTGCGACATTATCGGTGTTCGTGCTTTCGCTCGTTTTGAGAGTAAAGCGGATGACTATCAGGAGAAAATATTGAACCAATTCATTGATTTTGCCGGAGTACCAATCGTAAGTATGGAAGCAGCAACCCGACATCCACTGCAAAGTTTTGCAGATTTGCTAACAATCGAAGAGTTCAAACTGAAATCAAGGCCTAAAGTTGTCCTTACCTGGGCACCTCACCCGAAGGCTTTGCCACAGGCGGTACCTAATTCATTCGTAGAGTGGATGCGTCAAACGGATTACGAACTGGTTGTTACTCACCCGGAAGGCTACGAGCTTGCCCCTGAGTTCATGGGTGACCTGAAAGTCGAATACGACCAGGATAAAGCCTTTGAAGGAGCAGATTTTGTCTACGCAAAAAACTGGTCCGCATACAATCAATATGGGAAAATTCTCTCAAAAGACAAGTGCTGGACCGTTACCATGGAAAAAATGAAGTTAACCAACAACGCCAGGTTCATGCATTGTCTGCCAGTTCGAAGAAATATGATCGTAACCGATGACGTTTTAGACAGCAAAATGTCTATCGTGGTAAAAGAAGCAGAAAATCGTGTATATTCGGCTCAGACAGTTTTAAAAATGATATTGGAGACAAATTTATGAGAGATCGCCTGACAATCATCAAGGTAGGAGGAAACGTTGTAGAAGAGGAAGCTTCCTTAAAGTCTTTATTGAAGGACTTTTCACGGATAGCTGGAAATAAAATCTTGGTTCATGGCGGTGGAAAAACTGCCACTAATTTATCTGAAAAGCTTGGCTTGGCAAGTGTAAAGGTGGATGGACGACGGATTACGGATGCCGAGACCTTAAAAGTGGTCACAATGGTTTATGCCGGATTGGTCAACAAGAATATTGTCGCCGGACTCCAAGCCTTGGGCAATAATGCACTCGGGTTAACGGGTGCAGATCTGGACTTGATTCGTGCGGCTAAACGTCCTGTTGCTGAAATTGATTATGGATTTGTTGGCGATATTAAATACGTTAATTATCAAGCCTTGAACGAGTTGATAGGCACAGGGGCGATACCTGTCATCGCCCCGATAACGCATGACGGTCACGGGCAGCTGCTCAATACCAATGCAGATACAATCGCTTCCGAACTGGCCGTTGCCATGTGTTTCGATTATGAAGTGCGATTAATTTTCTGTTTCGAAAAGAATGGTGTCCTGATGAATGAAGCCGATAATAATTCGCTGATCGATGAAATTACCCCTGAATATTTTGAGAATTTGAAAAAAAGCGGTGTTGTTTCTGGCGGAATGATTCCAAAATTATCGAATGGATTTGCTGCACTGCGACGCGGTGTGGGAGCAGTTGTCATAACCAATCCTTCCGGGATCTCTGAAGGACTGAGAGGAACACGGTTGGTTTTGGACTGAAACCAAATCTAAATTTGAACCCAATGAACCCCACTTATCTAAAAGAATCCATTGAACTCTTAAAAGCCATGATCAAAATTCCTTCGTTAAGTCGGGAGGAAGGCCCTGTGGCAACCATGATCGAGCATAAATTGATAACTTGGGGCTACAAACCCTACCGGGAAGGCAATAATGTCTGGATTTTCTCCACAAAATGGAATGAGGATCTGCCTACAATCTTACTGAATTCTCATGTTGATACAGTTCGTCAGGCAAAAGCCTGGACCCGTGATCCTTTTGGTGCTGTGGAGGTTGACGGGAAACTGATTGGTTTAGGCAGCAATGATGCCGGTGCGTCAGTTGTTTCACTATTGTGTGCTTTCCGGCATTTGGAACAAAAGGAACAACCCTATAATTTGATCTATTGTGCCAGTGCAGAAGAGGAGATATCCGGATTAAATGGTGTCGTCTCCGTTTTGAAAAATTTTGGAAAGATTAATATGGCCGTCGTCGGTGAACCCACCGGCATGCAAATGGCCGTTGCTGAGAAGGGATTGATGGTTCTCGACTGTGAAGCCAAAGGAAGACTTGGTCATGCAGCACGCGATGAAGGTGAAAACGCGATTTACAAAGCATTAGCTGATATTCAGATTATTACAGAATTAGATTTGCCCAGAAAATCCGAGATTCTTGGCCCGGTGAAAATGACCGTTACCCAGATTGAAGCCGGTACTCAGCACAATGTTGTACCCGATTCGTGCCGCTTTGTGATAGACGTTCGCACCAATGAATGCTATTCAAACGAGGAAGTATATCGAATTATTGCCGAAAGCATTCAGTCTGAAGTAAAGCCCCGGTCTGTGCGGCTTAATTCATCCGGCATACCCATCACGCATCCTTTGGTTCAACGTGGTATTTCTATCGGATTGTCGCATTACGGCTCACCCACAACTTCCGATCAGGCTGTAATCCCCTGTAAATCAATCAAAATCGGTCCGGGCGAATCTGCCAGATCCCACACAGCCGACGAATTCATCTGCTTGGATGAAATCAAGAGTGGGGTAGAGATTTATGTAAGATTATTGGATCAGTTAGTGTTTTAAATTCTTCTTTGCAAAGCAAAACAATAACGCCTGGTTTTGGAGACCAGACAAGACTGTAGAACAAGATATTGGTCTCCCGTTTTTCACAATTTTTATACTACAAAATCTTTCGGTTCGCGACGAATGACTCGCTGTTGCTGACATGGAATCCTTTTTTGTCATTTTTTTTGTGTATATTTATATAGGTTGGATTCCAAATATTAATCGTCAAATAGCACATTTTCAAGTAACTCCATGCAGCAACCAGTAATTCAAAAGAAAATTCATGAAGTTAGAGGTCAAAAAGTAATGCTTGATTTTGACCTTGCTGAACTTTATGAAGTTGAAAACAGGGCATTGAAACAAGCTGTGAAACGAAATATGGACCGTTTTCCTGATGATTTTATGTTTCAGCTTACTCAAACCGAGTGGCAGGAGGTTATCACAAAATGTGATAAGCTCGCAGAAGGGGTGAAGTTTAGTCCGGCAACACCCTATGCATTTACAGAACAAGGGGTAGCCATGTTATCCGGTGTATTGAAAAGTAAAATCGCCTTACAAGTGAATATTTCAATAATGAGGGCTTTCGTTTATATAAGGCAATATTCATTATCCCACAAAGATTTAACCGAAAAACTCCAAGAACTTGAAAGCAAGTATAACCTGCAATTTAAGGACGTGTACGATGCCATTAACTTTCTGTTGCAGAAAGATAAACAGAAAATTGATCAGGATCAACGAAAACGAATTGGGTATAAAACGGTTGAATGACTAGTAAACAGTTTATATCGCTTATTTATCCGACAAATTGTCACATTCAGGACTGGGATTTTAATTATAACTAATTGAACCTCAAATCATCCTCCTCGACCGATTCATCCGAATTCTCCTCTAAATCGAAAGGCTGATCCCCGTTAATGACCTTGGTG
>JBBQJE010000146.1:0-8649 GCA_038325635.1 Bacteroidales bacterium | reverse complement strand
ACCAGCTGTAATTTCATCCGGCGATTTTGAAATAAAAAAATTGACTAACATAAGGAAGTTGATTGCCAAGGCGATGCTGAATTCATTGCAAAATTCCGCCCAATTAACGCACCATTTGTCAGCCGATGCTCGTCAAATAACGCATCTGCGGAAAGTGATAAAAAAAGCAGTCGACGAAGGCTATCCAACAAATATTACATTGAATGATATGATCTGCTTTGGAGTTATCAAGGCATTGAAAAAATATCCCCAGGTTAATAGCCATTTTGGTGATGATTCTATGAAATATTTCAGGAAAATTCACTTGGGTATTGCAGTAGATACCGATCGCGGACTTATGGTTCCAGTGATTCGCAATGCTGACGATCTGTCTGTTCAGGGATTGTCCAATCAAATGAAGGAGGTAGCTGCTGCCTGCAAAAACGGTAGCATCAATCCGGATCTTCTCTCCTCGGAGGCTGCAACTTTTACCGTTTCCAACCTTGGAAATTATGGAGTTGAAATGTTTACTCCGGTGATAAACCTTCCTCAAACGGCTATTCTTGGTGTAAACACGATCATTCCAAGACCAAAAGACTTGGGCGACGGTGTTTATGGCTTCGTTCCGCACCTCGGATTAAGCCTGACATACAACCATCAAGCCCTCGATGGTGGAGAAGCTACACGATTTTTGAAACAAATTGCGACAGAAATCGAAAACTTAAGCATTGAACTTTAACTAGTAAGCAAAATCAAGATGAGCAAAAATTACGATCTCGCAATTATTGGTGGCGGTCCTGCAGGATATGTGGCAGCTGAACGCGCCGGACACAAAGGACTCAAAGTAGTCCTGATCGAAAAAGGTGAATTGGGCGGTGTATGTTTGAACGAAGGCTGTATTCCGACCAAAACACTTTTGTACAGCGCAAAATTGTACGACAATGCTGTTGGCGCAGAGAAATATGGTGTAATGGCCAAAGAAGTGACTATCGATTTTGGAAAGATGATGTCCAGAAAAGATAAAGTGGTAAAAAAACTGGTCGGCGGCGTTGGACTAAAAATGAAAGAACATCATGTGGAAGTTCTTAAAAAAGAAGCCTACATTAAGGGGCGTTCGGCCTCCGGAATTTCAATCACGGCCGGTGACGAAGAAATTGAAGCTACTAATTTACTGATATGTACCGGTTCAGAGGCTTTCGTTCCTCCGATTCCGGGATTAGGAACTCCGAATGAGACGATCCTGACCAACCGCGAAATCCTCCAATTGAAAGTGCTGCCAGCTTCGATGGTGGTAATTGGTGGTGGCGTGATCGGCATGGAATTTGCCAGTTTCTTCAATTCTCTCGGAACAAAAATCACCATAGTCGAGATGCTTCCCGAAATCCTGACCGGTATGGACAGCGAAATGATTTTTTCGATGCGCCAGATCTACACAAAAAAAGGTATCACCTTCCATCTTTCCTCCAAAGTGGTGGAGGTGAAAGGTACTGAAGTGATCTTTGAAAAGGATGGAAAGATGGAATCCGTTACCGGAGAAAAAATATTGGTAAGCGTTGGCCGTAAGCCAGTTACAAAAGGTTTTGGTCTCGAAAATCTGGGTGTTGAACTCGACAGAGGCGGCATCAAGGTAGATGAGAAAATGAAGACCAATGTTCCGAATGTCTATGCTGCAGGCGACGTAACCGGATTTTCCCTTTTAGCCCATACTGCCAGTCGCGAAGGGGAAGTGGTAGTCAACAATCTGACAGGCCGTAACGATCGGATGCGTTACAATGCAATTCCCGGCGTTGTTTATACTAATCCTGAGTTTTCGGGTGTCGGTCTAACCGAGGAGAAAGCCAAAGAACAAAATATTGCCTATCGAATGGTGAAACTTCCAATGGCTTATGCTGGTCGTTTCATTGCCGAAAATGAAGGCGGGACCGGATTGTGCAAAGTATTGGTAGGCGACAAATATGGAGAAGTTTTGGGCGTTCACATGCTCGGAAATCCTTCCAGCGAGATGATCTATGGTGCTTGCATGGCCATTGAGATGGAGATGACCCTCAAAGAAATGGAAGAGGTCGTCTTCCCGCATCCGACAGTGTCTGAGATCTTTAAAGAAACAATATTTGGATTTTAGATTTTGGATTTTGGATTTTCTCTAGCAAAGTCTGTAGAAGGGGAAGGAATCTAAAGTTCGAATGCCAATTTTTCATTTTTCGTGTTTCATTTTTCGTGTTTCATTTTTCATTTTTCATTTTTCATTTTTCATTTTAATTAATAGTATGCCAAAAGTTCAGTTTATTGACCCAATCGTGGCCAGAAAATCCAGTGAGATTACGTTTAAACCAATTCCGGTAAACCAGTACAAAAAGACCATTAAAGAGGAAAAGAAAAATTTTTCCAACGATGATCTAATCCGTATCTATCACGATATGGTTGTGATACGCGAGTTCGAAACCATGCTGAACCAGATTAAAATAGCTGGCGAATACAGCGGTGTTCCTTACGATCACCCTGGTCCTGCTCACCTTTCGATTGGTCAGGAAGCTTCTGCTGTTGGGATGGCATACACCCTCACAGTAGATGATTTCATCTTCGGTTCTCACCGTAGCCACGGAGAAATCCTGGCCAAAGGCCTGAGTGCGATTCAAAAACTGGACGATGCGAAATTGATGGAAATCATGGAATCTTTCTTCAATGGAACCATTCTAAAGATCGTTCAAAAGGATTTCAAAGGTTCTGTCAAAGAATTAGGTCGTAAATTTTTGATATACGGTACGTTAGCCGAAATATTTGCCCGCGAAACCGGATTCAATAAAGGTTTGGGAGGAAGTATGCATGCCTTTTTTACGCCATTCGGCGTATATCCAAACAATGCCATTGTTGGTGGAAGCGGTGACATAGCCGTCGGTGCTGCCTTGTACAAAAAGGTGAACCGCAAACCAGGTGTGGTCGTTGCAAATATTGGCGATGCTTCCATGGCTTGCGGTCCGGTGTGGGAAGGGATCTCCTTCGCAACCATGGATCAATTTACCCAACTTTGGGAGGACGGAATGAAAGGCGGTCTGCCGGTCATCTTCAACGTGATGAACAACCAATATGGCATGGGCGGACAAACAACCGGCGAAACCATGGGTTATGGCATGGCTGCACGCATCGGAGCCGGCGTTAACCCCGAACAGATGCATGCCGAACGGGTGGACGGATACAATCCTCTTGCCGTTATCGATGCTTACAAGAGAAAATTACAAATTATTGCCGATAAAAAGGGACCTGTTTTATTGGAAGTTCTGACCTATCGTTTCAGCGGTCACTCACCGTCCGATGCATCCTCTTATCGTTCAAAGGAAGAGGTAGAAGCCTGGCAAAATCAGGATTGTATCCACTCTTTTGCCAAAAACCTGGTAGAAGCGGGTGTGGCAGATCAGACAAAACTGGATGGAATCTGGGCAGAGATCAAAACCCTGATGGTAGAAATGTTGAAACTATCCATCAACCTTGAGATCTCACCAAGAATGGATATCCATAAAAGGCCGGAACAAATTGGCGAGATGATTTTCTCCAATACTCCGACTGTTTCCATGGAGAATCGTCAGGTCGATGTAAATCATGCCATGGCTGATAATGCTCGAGTGATTCAATTGGCTAAAAAAGAGCGTTTTGCTTTCGATTCCGAGGGCAAGCCTTTCTCCAAGATGAAACAATACCAACTTCGTGATGGAATTTTTGAGGCCATCATCGATCGTTTCTACAAAGATCCAACGCTGATTGCTTACGGCGAAGAGAATCGCGACTGGGGTGGTGCATTTGCCGTCTACCGCGGATTGACGGAAGCTTTGCCTTACCATCGGTTATTCAATTCTCCAATTTCAGAGGCTTCCATCGTTGGTACTTCTATCGGTTATGCGATGTGTGGCGGTCGTGTGATTCCGGAAATCATGTATTGCGACTTCCTTGGCCGTTGCGGCGATGAGGTATTCAATCAGTTGCCAAAATGGCAGGCCATGAGCGGTAATGTGTTGAAAATGCCTGTGGTATTGCGCGTTTCGGTTGGTTCCAAATATGGCGCTCAACACTCGCAGGACTGGACCTCCCTCGTTGCACATATCCCCGGACTGAAAGTCGTATTTCCGGTCACACCTTACGATGCCAAAGGCTTGATGAATACAGCTTTACAAGGTACTGATCCTGTGGTATTCTTTGAGAGTCAGCGGGTCTATGATATTGGCGAACAATTCCATAAAGGCGGTGTCCCGGAAGGGTATTACGAAATTCCGATGGGTGAACCTGATGTTAAAAGAGCCGGGAAAGACGTTACAATCCTGACTATCGGTGCCACTTTGTACCGAGCGTTAGATGCTGCGAAGATCCTGGAAGAAAAATATGGCCTATCGGCGGAAGTTATCGATGCACGTTCGCTCGTTCCTTTTAATTATGAGCTGGTGGTTGAGTCGGTGAAAAAAACCGGTCGGATCCTGATCTCAGGAGATGCCAACAGTCGCGGCTCGTTCCTGAATGATCTGGCCAGAAACATTACAGAATTAGCCTTCGATTACCTCGATGCTCCTCCCGTAGTGGTTGGATCACGTAACTGGATCACACCGGCCTACGAATTGGAAGAGGCATTCTTCCCGCAACCCAGCTGGTTCATTGACGCCATCCACGAGAAAATCGTTCCGCTTGCCGGACACGTAGTAGGCGAGAACTTCTCGGACGCGGAGCAAATGAGAAGAGCGAAATTAGGAATCTAAAATAATATGTAATTATCGAAATAAATCAATAGTATGTTTGATTTTTGGAACCAATTTCCCGCTAAGGAGGAACTGCTAAGGTGGTATGCGGCCAACGGCAAAGGCACCATTTTTTCCGTTAATGCCCACTTGCATACTCCGTATTCTTTCAGTGCATTCAAAGATATTCCTCAAGCACTGGATATGGCCGTAGCTGAAAACGTTAAAGTGATGGGAATCAATGATTTCTATACGACCGATGGATATGGCGAATGGGCCGAAGAATGTGCATCCAGAGGCATTTTTCCCCTTTTCAACATCGAATACATCAGTTTAAATAAAGCAGATCAGCTCGCCGGATTAAAAGTTAACGATCCTGGAAATCCCGGCAGGACTTATCTTAGCGGCAAGGGCTTAGCATTTCCACCTAAAATGGGAGAGCCTTATGCATCTGCTTTAGCAACAGTGCGTTCCGAATCGAACAAACACGTTGCCGGGATGTGCGCCAAACTGAATATTCTCCTTCAAAATATTGAAGCTGGTTTTTTACTGGATTTTGAGGTCATCAAATCCGGCATGACCAAAGGGATGGTTCGGGAACGCCACTTAGCCAAAGCCATTCGTGAAAAGGTGGATTCGTTGTTCACTTCGGCCGATGATAAAAAGGCCTTTTACTTGCTACTATTTGGTGGAAAAGAACTGGTATCAGCACTCGATGCACCTGCATCCATTGAAAATGAATTGCGCAATAACCTCTTGAAAGCTGGCGGACCTGCCTTTATCCCGGAACCAGCAGAGGCTTTTCTGGAGTCCGATATGGTTTGCCAAATGATTCTGAATCAGGGTGGAATTCCCACTTATCCATTTTTAGCAGATGATAACAATGGAAATTTCACACCATTCGAAGGGTTTAAAGAAGAAGCAGCAAAAACATTGAAAGAGCGAAATATCTGGTCGGTAGAGCTGATTACAACCAGAAATAGTCTGGCTGTTTTGGAAGAATATGTCAGCTATTTAAAAAGTGAAGGTTTTGTTGTAACCCTTGGCAGTGAACACAATACGCCTGCAATGGAACCAATTGAGCTTTTGGCACGTAAAAAAACAGAGCTTTCAGCATTTTTAAAGGAGACCAACTATCACGGAGCCTGCGTGGTTGCAGCACATCAATATTTATTGGCAACCGAAGGGAGTGGTTATCTGGATCAAGATGGTAAGCCAAAATTTGAAAGCCTTGAAAATTTCATCTCTGTTGGAAAAGCGTTAATCGAATATCAAAATAGGAATAAGAATGCTTGAAAAAATAGTAAAACAAGTTCTTCCTGCCCTTCGGATGCTGGCATCCGTTGAAGAAGTGCTGAATCTGCGGTTCGACGACCGCGAAATTTTTTCCAAATTGCAAGATGCTGAAGCACTCAAAGAGCTTCCTTTTATTTCCGATCACGCCGTTGTTTTAATCGTCGATGAAACGACCGACCCATCTGAATTGGTTGCCGATTTGGAGGTCAAGCTATCCATGTGGAAAGATGACCGGCCTTATTATCCTGATTATGTTTTGATTAAGGATTTGGGTTTGGTGGCTTTGGCTCCATGCGCTGCAAAACTAGATTCGATGTTTGGATATGGAAATGATTTTTTCCCATTGACTACAGGTCGATTGGCCAACAAAATTGCAATTGTAACCGGTGCGGCAATGGGATTCGGTGCCGGAATAGCCGAATTGCTGTTTCATGAAGGTGCCAATGTGGTCATCGCCGACTGGAACGAAGTTGAGGGGCAAAAAATGGCTACTTTCTTAAATAATTACACGACAGGCAACCGCTCTTTGTACGTGAAAGTGGATGTTTCGGATGCTGCCTCAGTCGAAAATATGGTTGCAATTACCACAAAATATTTCGGAGGCCTGGACTTGGTTATCAGCAATGCTGGGGTCTTGCGTGCCGGCGGACTGGAAGAAATGACACCGGAGAATTTCGATTTTATGACAAACGTAAATTACAAAGGCTATTTCCTTTGTGCAAAATATAGTTCAGTGGTGATGAAGATCCAGTCGAAGTACAGAAAGGATTATTTCACCGATATCATCCAGATAAACTCCAAATCCGGATTAAAAGGTAGTAATAAGAATTTCGCATATTCCGGCGGAAAGTTTGGAGGCATAGGTTTGACGCAGTCTTTCGCCATGGAGCTGATGCCCTTCCGGATAAAAGTCAATTCTGTTTGTCCGGGTAATTTCTTCGAAGGACCGCTTTGGAGCGATCCTGATAAGGGATTATTTGTCCAATATTTAAAAGCGGGGAAGGTTCACGGAGCAAAAACGATCGAAGATGTGAAAGAATTCTACGAGGCACAGGTTCCTGCCGGCAGAGGTTGTCGGCCAATGGATGTCTTCCGTGCCATTTTATACATCATCGAACAGGAATACGAAACAGGTCAGGCCGTTCCGGTAACGGGCGGACAGATCATGATGAATTAATTTTGGATTTTGGATTTTCGATTTTGGAATAACGCTGCGATGGACTATGGTAGAGACGCAATTTATTGCGTCAGCTCATTGCGTCTGATTATTGCCTATTTTTGTTTAAAGCAGAAATGCTCGGAGTTCAATATTCCAAAATCGAAAATCGAAAATCGAAAATTTATAATACTGATAAATAGTTGATTATGAAAACAAAAGCCATCCGGTTATACGGAAAAAAAGATCTTCGATTAGAGGAATTTGAACTTCCGGCAATCAAAGAGAACGAAATATTAGCGAAAGTAATATGTGACTCGTTGTGCATGTCGTCTTACAAGGCGGCCTCTCAAGGTACTGATCATAAGCGAATTCCAAATGATGTTGCCGAAAATCCGGTTATCATCGGACACGAATTTGCCGGCGAGCTTATCGAAATTGGCGCTAAATGGAAAAATCAGTTCAAGAAAGGCGATAAATTTTCGATCCAGCCTGCCCTGAATTATGCGGAAGGTCCGGTTGGGGTTTTGAGCGCACCCGGCTATTCGTATCAGTATATTGGCGGAGATGCAACCTACGTGATCATCCCGAATGAAGTAATGGAATTGGGCGCATTGCTGCCATTTTCAGGTGACGGTTTTTATCCGGCTTCCTTGGCCGAGCCATTATCCTGTGTCATTGGAGCTATGCATGCCAACTACCATATCACGCCTGGTTCGTATATTCACAACATGGAAATTGTGGACGGCGGAAAGATGGCCATATTGGCAGGAGTTGGTCCGATGGGACTCGCTGCTATCAATTACGTATTGAATCGCGATGACCGTAAACCCGCTTTGGTGGTCGTCACGGATATCGAGCAATCCCGCCTCGACCGTGCTGCATCCCTTTACACTGTTGCTTTCGCCGCATCACGCGGGATAGACCTTCGTTACATCAATACATCCGCTTTTCCTGAGCCGGTGAAAGCGCTTAAATCCCTAACGGGGGATGTCGGGTTTGATGATATATTCGTTTTTGCACCGGTAACTCCGGTGGTCGAGCAAGCCGATGCCCTGCTGGCTTTCGACGGATGTTTGAACTTTTTTGCAGGTCCGTCGAATCCGGAGTTCAGTGCGAAGATTAATTTCTACAACGTGCATTATGCTTACACGCACTTAGTTGGCACGAGTGGTGGCAATACCGACGATATGAAGGAAGCAATTAAGTTGATGTCGAATGGTTTGGATCCCGCCGGACTGGTCACTCACATTGGCGGATTAAATGCCGTAATTGAAGCGACCCTCCACCTTCCCGAAATCCCCGGAGGGAAGAAATTGATATACAATCACATAGAGATGCCATTAACCCCCATCGCCGATTTTGCTGAAAAAGGAAAAACGGATCCGGTTTTTGCAGAACTGGATCGTCTTTGTCAGAAATACAATGGTTTATGGAATGTGGAAGCAGAGAAATATCTGCTTGAAAAATCAAAATAGGAGTTCAAATTATTGGAGCGCATTT
>JBBQJE010000145.1:0-8659 GCA_038325635.1 Bacteroidales bacterium | reverse complement strand
GTTTTCAGCACCTCGGTCAACCCAAAATGGCTGAAAACAGGTGATCAATTTTGGTATTCCGATACTACCTCGCAAGGTGTCTCCTACTATCTGGTTGACATGGACAAGCGCACAAAAATCTTTTTGTTCGACAACCACAGGATGGCCTCGATGCTTACTAAAATCACGAAGGATCCTTATGACTGGCAGCACCTTCCCGTTATAAAACCTAAATTCAAAAAGAACGACACTGTCTTTCAGTTCGATGTAACAAGCAGTCAGGATGAAGAAAAGAAAAAAGAAGCCGCTACCTCAAAAGCTGGAGTAAAAAAGGATTCCACGGTAGTTGGGAAGGATAGTTTGTTAACTAAAAAAGGTACCAAACCAACCGTCGATAAAGAAAAGGAGAAAGTCAAGAAAAAGGTATTTCATCTGGAATATAACCTAAAATCGGGCGAACTTACTGAAATCAAGGACTGGAAAGAGGAAAAGGACAATCCCGAATGGGCCAATATTTCTCCAAACGGCGAATATATTTTCTTTGCCCGCGATTACAATCTTTTCTGGATGGACAAAGATAACTACCTGAAGGCGAAAAAAGACGACAAAGATTCTACCGTTATTGAGCACCAATTTACCACCGATGGCGTGAAAGATTATGCTTTCGGCGGTGGATTTACGGCCACTGAAAATGATGATGAGAAGAAAATAAAGGAAGAGAAGAAAAAGCGGAAAGGCGCATATCTCAGCTGGTCAAAGGATTCCAAGAAATTTGCCTTAGTTCGGACAGACGAACGTAAAGTGAAAGATTTATGGGTTATCAACGTATTAAAAGATCCCCGCCCGGAACTTCAGACCTACAAATACCAAATGCCGGGCGAGAAAGATGCTCCTCAGGATGAACTATGGGTATTCGATATGGCATCCGGAAAGGGCAAAAAGATTGCAGTAGATCAATTCAAAGATCAAACCCTTTCCATACATCGCGCAAATCTCACCAACAAGCAACGGCTGGAAGATTTTGTCCCTAGTACCTGGCTTTCAGAAACTTCCGACAAGCTTCTACTCACCAGAAAGAGCCGCGATTTGTACCGGACAGACATCTGCTCAGTAAATACAGAAACGGGCGAAACGAAAGTGTTGATCGAAGACCGGATGAACACCTACATCGAAACGAAACGGCTATTTACCCTCAACAACGGTAAGGAATTGATTCATTGGTCGGAACGCGACGGTTGGGGTCATTTTTACCTGTATGATGATGCCGGCACACTTAAAAACCAAATCACCTCCGGCCCGTGGCATTGCGGCGAGATTGTGAAAGTGGACGAAAAAGCCAGGGTACTCTATTTCGTTGCCAATGGACGCGAACAGGATGAGAATCCTTATTACGAACACCTGTATCGCGTAAACCTGGATGGTACCGGACTCCAACTGCTTAATCCCGGAAATTTTACCTTCAGCATGGACATGAGCGACTCTTTCCGCTATTTTGTCAATACTTATTCCAGAGTGAATTCAGTGCCAAAATCAGACATTCGCGACAACACCGGAAAGTTGGTGATGGAACTGGCAACTTCCGATTTCAGCAACCTTTTCGCGGCCGGATATAAATTTCCTGAACCTTTTAAGGCAAAGGCCTCCGATGGTATTACCGATATTTATGGCGTGATGTACAAACCGTACAATTTTGATTCGACGAAGCTATATCCGTTGATCGAATACGTTTATCCCGGGCCTCAGACGGAAGCTGTGAATGCAGCCTTTTCAAGTAAAATGGATCGAACCGACCGAGTGGCACAACTTGGATTTATCGTGATCACGCTAGGTAACAGAGGCGGAAATCCAAATCGTTCCAAGTGGTACCACAACTACGGCTACGGCGATTTGAGGGATTACGGATTGGCCGATAAAAAATACGTCGCCGAGCAATTAGCCGACAAATACAAATTCATCGACATCACGAAAGTTGGGATAACCGGTCATTCTGGCGGTGGGTTCATGTCGACAGCTGCCTTATGCCAGTACCCTGATTTCTATAAGGTTGCTGTTTCCTCATCCGGCAACCACGAAAATAATATCTATAACCGTTGGTGGAGTGAAACCCATAACGGTGTGAAAGAGAAACTGAATGATGAAGGCGAGACTCAATTTCTGTACGATATTGAGAAAAACACACAATTGGCCAAAAATTTGAAGGGCAAATTATTGCTGATCACCGGCGATGTTGACGACAACGTTCATGCCGGAAATACGCTGCGTATGGCGAATGCCCTAATCAGGGCAAACAAGCGTTTCGATATTTTTATTATGCCCGGTCAGCGCCATGCTTATGGAGAATTCACGGAATATGCTTTCTGGCTGAAAGCGGACTATTTCTGCAAACACCTGATCGGTGATTATTCCATCAGCACCGATATCTTCGAGATGAACCGCGAAACCAAAATGACGCCAAGCAAGAAAAGTCAAAACTAATTTCACGATGCGGATTTTGATCCCCGAGTAAAGTCGAGGGGCTTTCGGAGTCAAACCAATCTGGCATAAGACCGATCCGTTGGTCGGAACATAAAAAAGAGGGGCTTCATCACTGAAACCCCTCTTTAAAATTTGCAAAAATGGTACTATATCTGCTTTAAGGAATAAGTATCCCCAACGATATCAATCCTAACCACGATGGTATTGTTATCTTTTATTAAGGAGACCAGGTAATTTCCATTGTTGACAGAACTACCATTCTTTGCCAATTCAGTATTATTTGCTCCGTTGTTATCGAAGAGGACTACCGACACAACAGAATAATCTTTGAACAACGACTTTATCTGGGTTTGAGCCTGACTTGGCATATCCAAGATACTTTTAGCAGAGGTTGTTCCAACTAACTTTGCATGTGAATTATAGTAGGCAGTCATTCTGCGTCCATTCAATGTAAATGCGGCTTTGCTCAATGATTTTGATTTTTCCCATACTACATTTGAGGTGGAACCAAAATCTTCTGTAAACTTCTTAATCGTAGACGAACTCACTTTATTGCCATCTATTTCCTTGAAATTGGTGGCGATCGATTTTGACTCACTTGTCATCACTCCCTTGTCTACCGCGCTCTTAGCCCTCAATTGAGTCATAGCCAAAACGAATAGGAATGTCATCGATACAAATACTAACTTTTTCATTCTTTTCTTTAAATAAATAATGGCAAATTTACTCATTAAATTGATTCTAAATAGCCAATAATACTGTTTTACAATATCTTAACAATTATATAAGCTGCATAAAGAGTTAATTTAACATTGAAGTAAGGTTGAAGCCCCTCCTGGACTATGGGCTAACTCCTCTATTTTGATATCCTTTCTTCTTCACTTGGGTTCGGGATTGAACCAAATTCCATAATCGTATAATTCTCTAGTAGTATAATAATTATACTATTTAACAGCTTCCAGCGAACCTCCCTTATCACCGCTAACTTTTCGCTACCGCTGAAATCGCCAGATCGGATTTTTGGTCGCTTAAACCACTCCAATACTTCAAAATCCGGAATTCAATAAAATTTAAGTTGCGGAGATGATTCGGTAACATTTAATACTCCATGGACATACAATTGGTCATTTTATACTGAACGGTTCTCCGGCCAATGGATTGTTGCCGTAGTAGAGACGCGATTAATCGCGTCTCTACTACGGCAATTCATCCGGTCATGTCTGACAGTATGGTCGGAAAGGCATTCATCAACAGCAATCACAGAATTTCAAAGATTTGATTAACTTTGTTTAAAATCTTGGTAATGGTTGATAAAGTTGATATTGATAAGACTTATAATCATTGGATTAACACATCCAATAAAGACTTTATTACCATGATGAATCTATATAAATCGAAGGATTATCATTGGTCATTATTCATTGGTCATATTGTAATTGAAAGGTTACTAAAAGCAATCATAGTTAAACAAACATTGGACCACGCTCCCTTTACACATGACCTCTCCAAATTAGCCAATCATTCAGGATTCCCATTTTCTGAAGAGCAGTTAGATTGGTTAGATACAATCTCGACATTTAATATGAATGCAAGATATGACAGTTACAAAGAAGCCTTTTACAGAAAATGCACCTTTGAATTTACTTCGGAATGGATTGATAAAATTAGTATATTAAGAACATGGATAAAAGAGAAGCTTTAAAAATAGCTAGAATCTACTTAGATTCAATTAGCTCAAAATACAGTGTGAGTCAGGCTTTTCTTTTCGGGTCTTTTGCGAAAGGAACTAACCATGAAGACAGTGATATTGATATTGCTATTATAGTAAACAATGTTTCTGATATTATTGATGCTCAAATCGATTTGATGAAGCTTCGTAGGAAGGTCGATTTGCGAATCGAGCCACATCCGTTTTCCCCTAGTGATTTTAATGCTAACAACCCGGTAGCAAATGAGATATTAAAACATGGCATTGTAATAAAGCGAATCGTTGCATAAAAAGATTAATGCCCATTTCATTTCTGCCCTTGGCAAGCCCCAAGGGTTTATATTTCCAATATCAACCAACCTCCTGATGTCTTTTCTCCTTTATGCTATAGAATTGCCACCCTCTAAGAAGGAGTATTCTTTATTGATTCAAATTTGAAATATACTATTTTTTTAGGGCGTAGTTCTCGATTTCTATGCATTTAAGCATCCTTTTTGAACCCAAATGTGAATTGTGCTCGTAATACTAGTTATTGTTAAAATTTTGTATTTTGAAAAAAATAAATTTTAGTTTATGAGTAAAATATTTCAATTCGGCGAAATAGTTGAGGGGTATCAGGTTCCGGTTTTGAATGAGCGGGAGGTTAGAGCCTCAGCGGGCATGATGTTCTTTTTTGCCTATACTTCGCTGCTTCTAATCCTGATGAAAGGAAATTTTGTTCCTGCCAAATTCTTCGTGTTTATCTTTATGTGTGACTTTGCCGTGCGAGTGTTTATCAATCCAAGATTTTCTCCGACAATGATCATTGGCCGACTGATCGTCACCAATCAAAAGCCGGAATACGTTGGTGCACCGCAGAAAAAATTTGCCTGGATAATTGGTCTGGTGCTCGCGGTATCGATGTTTTACTTGTTGATCATATTAAATACCTACAGTATTTACACCGGCTTAATTTGCCTTATCTGCCTGATATTCTTGTTTTTTGAATCCGTTTTTGGTATCTGCCTGGGTTGCCTGATGTATAATCTTATATACAAGGAAAAAGCAAGATATTGCCCCGGCTATACCTGCGAATTAAAGGAAAGAGTGGCTATTCAGAGGATATCTGTTTCGCAAGTACTTATTCTGGTGGTATTTGTTATTTACGTTATTTTGTCGGTGCACTTTTTAAAGGAAACCTTCAAGATTCATCCGACAAAACTGGGAGAGCATCCGGAAATGACTATTCAGAAGTGAATGCGAATCCCCGCTCCGGAGGTGGTGACGATGAAATTGCAGCTAATTTCGCGCAGACCGACAACGGGTAAATCTCCCTGGTCAAATCGCTCGTGGTAACGTTTAAGTTCTCTTTTGGCGCGGAGGGGTTGCGACCAAATCTGAGCTTCTGATATCACGCAATTGAGTGCAAAATTAGCCACTCCATCCCAAACCGTTCGGTGGAAACCTATCCAGGTAACTAAACCACTGGCAATATTAATACTGGTGGGCAAAATATGCGCCTTCCATTTTCGTGCTTCGAGTTCCATCAGCGAACGATCGGCCAGAAATTTCTCCATTTGGGTCATTTTCTGCAGTCGCTGACCGGAATTCTCATCAGGTAACTGCTCAAATTTATCGGCAAACGATTGTGGTTGAATTCTGGAAATAAATTGGCCGATAAAGCCAACAAGCGTAGTAGCTGCACCGGTAGCCATATCCTGTCGGAGTGCTTTCTCGTCGCTCGAATACCAAATAGCACCCTGGGCAATGGTGGCCGTGCCGTAGCCGACCAGCCAACCATTCCACCACAGTTTTGTGCCCTGCTGATCAATATGAAGGCTATTCTGCAAGAATTTGATGCGCTGAACTACCAGCGAATCCGATAGATTCTGAGCCTTGGAATTTTGAACCATCACCAGCATTCCAAGCAGAAAAAGGACCATCCAATGATATATTGGAACGATCTCTCCGCCGCAGGATTTAATTCTTCTCATGGAAGTTATCAGTTAAATTATTTACAGCAACCACGTTCTGCACTTCCTTATTCATTACAGTACTGTTCGCAGTTAATAGTTTGGACTCTTTCAATCCGGCCGAAAGCAGAAAACTAAAAATCATCAATCCGATCATCACCATCAAAGGATAGGTCATGGATCCGGTTGTCGTCGATTTAAATCCGTCCATACCAAAGATGAAGGCAATGCCGGAAACTTGTCCCATCAGGAGCAACCAGCCATTCGAGGCACCTTCAGAGGCTGGGAAAGTAATCTCCGCACCGTATTGAAAACCAATAGGCCCGGAGCTTAAAAGGAAGAACCCAAGTATGCCTCCAAATGTCAGAAGCAGCATGTAACTGGTAGCAAAGGTGATGCCGATTAATCCGATGGTCGATCCGGCGAGTGCAATCATGATAAATGGTGTTCTTCGGCGATAATAATCAGAAAGGAAAGGCATGATCAAAGCACCCAGAATACCACCTGCAATCATTGTGCCGCCGGTATTCCCGGCCTGAACGGCAGTAAAACCGCGGGGCATAAGTATATTTTCGATCCAGGTCGTTACACTGTTAAAGACACCCAGTCCGATGAAAAAGATCACCATCAGCAACCAAAAATCGCGGGATTTGAACATCAACCTGAAACCATCCATGGCTAAGGCTCGTTCGTCGCCATGTGCCTCGCACGGAGGTGTTGGCGGAGTATCTCTGGAAAAGACCAGAAAGATAACGGCAATAACGGCAGAGACGATGCCGTATAGATTCATCATCCCTATCAAGCCATTGGCAGTAAAGAGGATAGGGGTAATGACCATTCCTGCCAGGATGCCAATATACATAGACAAAGTACCTAAACCGCTGGCGGTAGCTCTTTCTTCGAGCGGAAACCAGCTTGCCGAAAGTTTGGTAATCGCATTCAAAAGAAAAGGCTGACCAATAGCAATGCCAATCTGAGCAATCAGCACCAGGGAATAATCGGGGCCGACCCAACCGCGCATCAATCCAAAGAATCCGGTTAGTAGAGCACCGATACCAGCACCAATTTTTATCCCATAAGTATCAATGATCCAGGATGCAGGGATCGACACAACCATGTAAACAATCATAAACGACATGGATAGAATGCCTATCATCAAATCCGACACCTTGAAAAACGAGGCTGCATCCACTGTAATCGGAGCAAAGGTGATCCACAATACCTGGTTGGCAGCCACCATAAACATGAAAAGAGCCAACATCACCCAACGATATCCGTAAACTTTGTAGCTTGTCATATAAATTGGTTTTACATTCTTTTCTCAAATTCAATACAATAATACACAGAGTTTCACAAAAATGGTATAAAATACAAAGGTTTGTACTGTTGGTGCATACCAACAATACAAACCTTCTTAATAGTATAGTCGAATAAAATCTTTTAAACAACTATTTGATCAATTTTGATTCCTCAAGAATCACATCATATTTGTAACCATATCCAAAATCTTTGTCGACAGCCAGAACACCTTCGAGGGTGACCACTTTGCCCGCCTCAACCGTATCCATGGTAGTAATGGTCAAATCGAAAGAACCATTCGCTTCAGTTCCATCTTGCAGGTGGATCCAATTTTTACTCATGATCTCCGGACTGAATTTAATTACCTGTCCGGTAACTTTGATTTTTTTTCCGGCGTAGTTACCTGGATTGGCGAATATTTCAGAAAGTTTTACGGCGCCGCTTACAGGTTCAACTTTAATTCCATCTACTTTTTCCATCGTTTGTCTGCCTTTCGTTGTCAAGACAGCTGCTTTCTTCTCCTGGATTGGCTGATCGCTGAATTCCATGATAAACTGGATGGTTTCAAATACGCGATTCAACTCCTTGCTTTTGAAATTGGTCATTTCCATGCCCTCTTTGTAATAGTAAGTCTTTCCTTTCACACCTTCAAAACGGGTAACGGCGGCCCAATATTCTTTGTCGCCTTCCGTTAGCAGAAGGTATGTATAACCACTGGTTTGGATTACATCTTTTGCCACGACAGTATGCTGTGAAACTGTTGTTGCAGACTGCACAGCCGTCTCAGCGGCAGGTTTATTGTCGGTCTTTTTTACTTTGGCATTGTTACATCCTACGAACAGCCCTAATGCCAGAATTAAAATGGGTAGAAATTTCATGGTAAAATATTAATTAAAAATGAAAAATTGTGTATAGGGACGACTCTTTCGATCGCCCGAAATGATCATTATTCGTTTTTGAGATCTAATTTTGAGAGGTTGTTATAGGCCTTCCAGGCGATACCTCCAACAAGGACTATGACAACTATCAAGGCTACCGGGAAAGAAGAAGCACTTCCACTACCGTAGGAATGCAATCCTGACAGGTAGTAATTAACACCCAAATAGGTCATCAGCACACTCAAAAGTCCGGCAACGGAGGCCCCGAAACCCCAAAACCCCGCGAGAAAAATCTAAGTCAATGTGAGTAATCATTTAATGGAGTTTTCACAAAGGAAAAATTTCTATGTGCCAGGCTTGGAAACCCT
>JBBQJE010000144.1:0-8713 GCA_038325635.1 Bacteroidales bacterium | reverse complement strand
ATAAGCTTTCGTGCCATTCCAACCAGATTCCTGGCCTTGTTGTTCGGATAAGAACAGGATTTGATTTGCTCAAATACCTCGTCCGGCTCAACAGCAGCCATTTTTTCTGCAGTCGGAAAACGTTCAAAGAGCGCCGGAGTTATCAAATTAACCCTTTTATCCGTACATTGAGCGGACAAGATAACTGCCACTAACAACTGATACGGATCTGCAAAGTGCAACTCTGTTTCAGCTACCGGCACATTTTCCTGGAACCATTCAGTTACCTTTTCACAAATTTCTTTCGGACTCATCATTTTAGGAAAAAACTTAAAATTAGTTATTTAACCTCTCTTTGGAAAAGAAAACCAAAAATTTGTAGATTTCGTCCAATTCTGCATTATTTGAGTACCCTTTAAAAAGGATAGACTATCATTTTATAATATACAGTATATCAATTAATCATAAAAAATATGAAAAAAATCGAGCTGTCTTTTTTGCTGTTTTTTACCTTAAATCTAACTGCCCAAATCAAACCAATAAGCTTAGCTCCAAAAAATCCGCATTATTTTGATTACAAAGGGAAACCCACTATTCTTATTACTTCAGGCGAACATTATGGTGCAGTATTAAATCCTGATTTCGACTTCGTGTCCTATTTAAAGGAGTTAAAGCGAAACGGTCTAAACTTAACCCGCACCATGTCAGGAGCCTATTTTGAGCCGTCAGGCGCTTTCAATATTCAGCAAAATACCTTAGGCCCGGATCCTCAAAAATTCACTTGCCCCTTTGCACGAAGCAACGTTGAAAACACCTTTGAAAAAGGGGCTAAGTTCAACCTCGATACTTGGAATCCGGATTACTTTCTGCGATTGAAAGCTTTCATGAAGGAGGCAGAGAAACAAGATGTAATTGTTGAACTTGCACTTTTTTGTCCTTTTTACGAAGATGCTCAATGGATGTTGAGCCCTTTTAATTCGATAAATAACATCAACGGAATTGGCAATATCACAAGAAACGATCCATATAATCTTGATAAAAATGGCGATTTGCTTGCCGTCCAGGAAAAAATGGTTCGTAAAATTGTCGATGAACTCAGGGATTTTCCAAATTTAATCTATGAAATTTGTAACGAACCATATTTTGGTGGAGTGACGTTAGAATGGCAAGAACATATCTCAAAAGTGATAGCAGTAGCTGAAAAAAATTTCATATACCAACACCTAATTTCGCAAAACATTGCCAACGGAACTCAAAAGATACTGAATGCCAATCCATTAGTTTCCATCTTTAATTTTCACTATGCCGCACCACCAGTTGCTGTAACTTCCAACTTCGGTTTAAATAAAGTAATCGGTGAAAATGAAACCGGATTTAAAGGACAAAAAGATTCAACCTATCGAAAAGAAGCCTGGGAGTTTATCCTAGCGGGCGGCGGACTATTTAACAACCTCGATTATTCCTTTACAGTTGGGCATGAAAACGGCACTTTTGAATACCACAAAAAACAACCCGGTGGTGGAAATCCAAAATACAGAGACCAATTGGGCTATTTGAAGAAATTCATAGAGTCTTTTCAATTTGAAAACATGACTCCCGACTCAACTTTTCTTTTGGATGGAATGCCGAAAGGTATAAAGGCGTATTTGCTAAGCGAACAGGGTAAACAATATGCTTTTTATGCAATGGCAGGCATGACTATTTCCCCTGAATTTAACCTGCCCGCCGGAAAATATGCAATTGAATGGCTTTATCCATGCAGTGGAATTTACAGAAACAAAGAAACTATAAGGCACACCGGAGGAAAAATCAGATTAAAATCACCCGAAAATAACGAAGATATTGCCTTGAAAATAATGAAGATTGGAAGATAGAGAATTAGAAACTACCTTCGCGCCAGATAAAATATTCTATGATTCCATATTTACAACTCGATAATCTATCAAAAAGCTGGGGCGATTTACCGCTATTCGAAGGAATTTCACTAACGATCAATCAGGGCGAAAAAGTGGCGCTCATCGCAAAAAACGGTGCGGGCAAAACAACCTTAATGAACATTTTATCGGGCGACGAAGTATCCGATAGCGGCAAAGTCCTATTTAGTCAGGATATTCGTATCGGGTATCTTCGGCAGATGCCGGAATTAAATCCGGATGAAACCATCCTTGAAGCAGCTTTCAGCTCTTCCGGCGAAACAATCACCGCTGTTCGTGAATATGAAAGTGCCCTGGAAAGCAATGACAGCAAGGCAATTGACCGGGCTATGGACAAACTTAACACACTGAATTGCTGGGATTTCGAGCTAAAAATTAAGCAGATTCTCACAGAACTTAATATTCACGATCTGAATCAACCGATTCGTGAATTATCCGGCGGACAGAAAAAACGAGTGGCTTTAGCGCATGTACTGATCGATGAGCCGGATTTTCTGATTCTGGATGAACCAACCAACCACCTCGATCTCGAGATGATCGAATGGCTGGAGCGAACCCTCGAAAAAGCCAAATGCACACTTCTTATGGTGACCCACGACCGCTATTTCCTGGATCGTGTATGCAACGAGATAGTAGAATTGGATGACAAATCACTTTTCAGATACAAAGGCAACTATTCCTATTATGTTGAAAAGCGGCACGAAAGGATTCAAAATCTCAACAGCGAAATAGAAAGTGCCAGAAACCTCTTCCGAACCGAACTCGATTGGCTGAGAAGAATGCCGAAAGCACGCACGCACAAATCAAAATACCGTACCGAGAATGCCTATATCCTGAAAGAAAAAGCCTCGAAGCGGATCGACGACAGCCGGATGGAACTAGCCATTAACTCTCAGAGATTGGGACAAAAAATCATCAATCTGGACCACCTTTCCAAATCATTTGGCGACGTTAAAATCCTCAAAGATTTCAGTTATAAATTTGCCCGGTATGAAAAAATTGGCATCGTTGGAAAAAATGGCTCGGGAAAAAGCAGTTTTTTGAATCTACTAACTGGTGTTTATCAAGCAGATAGTGGGAAAATGGAAGTCGGTGAAACGGTTCGTTTCGGCTATTTCAGACAGGATGGGATTCAATTCTCTCCCGACGACCGTGTCATCGACATCATCAAAGAAATTGCCGAAGTAGTAGAGATGGGTGATGGTTCCAAACTGAGCGCTTCGCAATTCCTGACCTATTTTTTGTTCCCTCCTGAAACACAATATTCCTTCGTTTCTAAATTAAGCGGTGGCGAGAAGCGCCGCTTGTATCTTTGTACCATTCTGATGCATAATCCAAATTTCCTGATACTGGATGAGCCAACCAACGACTTGGATATCATGACGTTGAATGTTTTGGAAGATTATCTAAAATCCTTTTCAGGATGTACGATTGTGGTTTCCCACGACCGTTTCTTTATGGATAAAATCGTGGATCACCTATTTGTATTTGATGGAGACGGCATCATTAAAGATTTTCCGGGTAATTACTCCGATTACCGCGATTGGGCAGAGGACAGGGCAAAAGCGGAGCAAAATGCCAGTAAAACAGAAAGACCGGTAAAAGAAAAGCCGGCCACAGAGAAGAAAAAATTAAGCTTCAAAGAAAAAAAGGAACTGGAAGATTTGGAAACGGAAATTGGGCTTCTCGAGAAAGAGAAGAAAATACTGGAAAGCGAGCTTAATTCAGGCGAACTCGCTGTTGAAGAGCTACATAAAAAATCTATCCGGCACGGAGAAATAACTGACTCGCTGGAAACCAAAGAAATACGGTGGTTGGAGTTAAGCGAGCTGGAGTAAATGATCAATTACATTGAAAGAAGATACTTTTTGAACCCCTCAAAATCCACTCCCAGCTCCACCGTCTTCTTCTCTCCCTTCATAAATTCAAGTAACCGTTCAGGCATCGGAACTTTCCCCTTTCCAACTATCTCTTCAACTGTATCGGTGAACTTAGCAGGATGCGCTGTTTCAAGAAAAATGCCGATTTCGTCAGACTGTAACTGCTCCTTCAACGCACGGTATGCCACTGCGCCATGAGGATCAGGAAGGTAACCTGTATTCAGAAAACAAGCAGAAAGACTCTCTCTGATTTGATCGTCCATATAGGTAGTTCCAGTCAATACTGCGGAAATCTTAGCATGGTCATGTCCGAAAAGATCGAGAATCCGGGCAAAATTGCTAGGGTCACCAACATCCATGGCATTAGCAATGGTAGAAACCGAAGGTTTTGTTTGGTAATCGCCCGACTGAAGATAATTGAATACCACATCATTGCTATTATTTGCAGCAATAAATCGGGAAACTGGAAGTCCCATAAGCATGGCAATTAGTCCGGCGGTTAGATTGCCGAAATTTCCACTTGGCACCGAAAAAACAATTTTCTTCCCTTTTGCTTTCAGTTGTGCCACCGCATAGAAATAATAAAAAGCCTGAGGTAAGAACCGGGCAACATTGATAGAATTGGCCGAGGTAAGTACCATTTTATGCTGCAATTCATCGTCCATAAAGGCCGATTTCACCAATGCCTGGCAATCGTCAAACGAGCCATCTACCTCTAATGCAGTAATATTCTGACCAAGCGTCACAAACTGTTTCTCCTGAATTTCGCTCACTTTCCCTTTGGGATAAAGCACATGAACCTGAATACCCTTTATCCCCAAAAAGCCATTCGCAACGGCGCTGCCGGTATCACCCGAAGTTGCCACCAAAACATGGACAATTTCCTTTTCTTCAGACAGAAAATAAGCCAGCATCCTGGCCATGAAGCGCGCACCAACATCCTTAAAAGCCAATGTCGGACCGTGAAACAACTCCAACGAATATATATTTGGTTCAACCTCAATGATTGGAGTATCAAAACTAAGCGTTTCGTAAACAATCTCTTTCAATTTACCTTCCGGGATATCTTCACCGAAAAAATTCCGGGCAACCTCAAAGGCCATTTCCTGAAAAGAGAGAGACTCCAACCTTTCAAAAAATTCTGGTAACATTGGAATAATCCGTTCAGGCATGTATAATCCACGATCGGGCGCAAGTCCCTTCGTAACTGCAGTGCGGAGATCAACCTCCGGCGAAAGCTTGTTAGTACTGTAATATTTCATAGAATGTGCTAATATGCTAATGTGCTAATGTGCTAATTAAGAACGCTCTAATTTTCAGTTTTCGTTTTTCAGTTCCAATAACGCCTCCATAAACTGGTTACCGCTCAACTCGCCATAAGCACCTAATTTTGCGGCCACCTCGTCGTAACGATCAACTGCATCTGGTACCATTCCCGGACGATAGATCACAAACGGAACCGATTCTCGTGTATGAGTCCTTAATTTCCAAGGGGTTGGGTGATCTGGCAACATTGCAATAGTCACAGGTTCATCCATTTTGGAACATTCCTCCAGCAAATATTTTAAAATACGGTGATCGAGGTATTCGATCGTGCGGATTTTGAGATCCAAATCACCTTCGTGACCGGCTTCATCACTTGCTTCCACATGCAAATAGACGAAATCATGATCACGTAGCGCTTTTATCGCAGCTTCTGCCTTTCCTTCGTAGTTTGTGTCATAGAGTCCGGTAGCACCTTCCACTTTAATCACATCCATGCCGGCGTAAACTCCAATACCTTGAATCAAATCTACAGCAGAAATTACGGCGCCATTTTTTATGCCAAATAGCTCTTTTAGTGTTTTCATGGCTGGTTTATATCCCGGCGACCAAGGCCAGATAGAATTGGCAATTTCTTTTCCAAGCGACTTCCTGGTAAGGTTAACGGCATGATTCTGAAGCAACTCCAGAGAGCGACTCATCAACTCATTCAATAAATCTGCTGTTTCCTTTGCTGACTCATCTGCCGCTTTTGGCAGCAGTGGCTTATATTCTTTCCCCGGCACATCGTGCGGCGGGGTACATATTAATTGTTTGTTACCGCCTTTAATAACGAGCAAATGGCGATAGGACACTCCGGTATAGAAATGAACCTGTTCATTACCAAGATGTTTGTTGAGAAATTGTATCAATTCATCGGCTTCTTCGGTAGATATATGTCCGGCAGAATGGTTCAAAATGATGTCGCCGGTCAAAGTAACCAAGTTACAACGCATGGCCATATCGCCTTCCTCCAAGGCAACTCCAATACTGGCAGCTTCAATCACTCCGCGACCTTCATAAACAGCCTCCACATCATACCCAAGAACTGCCATATTAGCTACTTCGCTGCCGGGATGCAGGGAGTCCGGAATTGTTTTCAGCGTTCCGCTTTGTCCAAGCAACGCAAGACGATCCATATTCGGCGTATTGGCAACCATGAGCGGTGTCTTCCCGCCACATTCGACTTCCGGCTGATCACACATGCCGTCGCCCAGGAGTATAATGTATTTCATTTCTATTTTTAACGTTTTCTATTACTACGAAACAACGGATGGATGGTTAACCATTTTTTAAATATTCGCAACCTTGATCAGATCCGCAAAAACCCCTGCTGCCGTTACCGCAGCACCCGCTCCATATCCTTTGATAAGCATCGGTGATTCATTGTATCGCTCAGTGGTTAATAATACGATGTTGTTGCTTCCTTCTAAATCATAGAACGGATGACCCGGTCCAACCGATTGCAAAGAAACGGAGGCATGCCCCTCATCCAATAATCCGACGAAACGCCATTTTTTCTTTTCTTTTTCAAGGAGGATCCTTTCTTCTTCAAAATGGACATCCATTTCGTGAATATCCCTCCAGAAATCATCTAATGTTGAACTAAAGTAGGAATCCGGGATGAATCGCTTCTGAACCACATCCTCCTGACTAATTTTGTAACCTGATTCTCTTCCTAGGATCACCAGCTTTCTAACCACATCTACTCCGCTTAAATCGATACGTGGATCAGGTTCAGAAAATCCCTTCTCTTTCGACAAGCGTATTGCCTTGCTCAACGGAATATCCGTACTAAGCGTATTGAAGATGAAATTAAGCGTGCCCGAGAGAACAGCTTCGATCCGCACGATCCGATCGCCGGAGCGCATCAGGTCGTTAATCGTTGAAATAAGCGGCAAACCAGCCCCAACGTTAGTTTCGAAAAGATATTTGACCCCATGCTTCGCAGCCAGCTCTTTTAATTCCCTGTATGCAGAGAAGTCGGAGGAGGCGGCAACCTTATTAGCGGCAACGATAGATATGTAATTTTTAAGAATCGTATTGTATTGGTCGGCCACCTTTTTTTCGGCAGTACAATCAACAAATACGGAATTAAACATATTCATCCCAATCATCTGACTGCAGAAACTGCTCATTTCAGACTTTTCAGCCTCTTCATTGGCCAGGGCATTTGCAATGGAAGCCGGATCAAATCCTTCGCGGTTAAAGATCATCTTCCTTGAGTTAGCAACACCACAGATTCGAAGCAGCAAGCGATGCTCCTTCTGCAATTTTTGCTGCTGCTGACTTATTTGCTTAATCAAATCTCTGCCTACAGTTCCAATACCTACCAGGAATATATTTAATTCAATAAATGGTGATAAGAAAAATGATTCATGGACGACATTGAGCGTTTTCCGAAGATCAGATTTCTTCACAACCCACGATATATTTTGTTCCGAGGCACCTTGTGCAATAGCAACTACGTTTATCCCATTCTTCCCAATCGTGTAGAATAATTTACCGGCAATACCCGCCGAGTGTTTCATGTTTTCTCCAACGATCGCAACAATACACAAGTCTTCTTCACTGCAGATTTTGTTGATTAATCCGGAAGATATTTCGCGGTCAAACTCCGTCTGAATGGCCGCTTCTGCCGCTTTTCCTCTGGTGGAATCGATGGCAAAGCTTATTGAATTTTCAGAGGATGCCTGGGAGATGAGAATGACATTGATATCTTCCTTTGCCAAGGCACCGAAAAGCCGCATGGCAATCCCGGTAACGCCAACCATTCCAAGTCCCTGAACGGTAAATAAGGATATCCCGTCAATGGATGATATCCCTTTAATCGGATGTTCTGCATTCGGATGTTCAACATTGCCTATCAATGTTCCTTCTGCAGAAGGATTCATCGTATTTTTTATTTGTACCGGAATCGATTTCTGATAAACTGGAAGTATTGTTGGTGGATAAATCACTTTTGCCCCAAAATGTGATAATTCCAATGCTTCACTGTAAGTTAACTGCGGGATTGTATAAGCCTTGGTAATAACCTTTGGATCGGCAGTCATGAACCCATCTACATCGGTCCAAATCTCCAATTTCTCCGCATTCAAAGCAGCAGCAAAGAGCGCAGCAGTATAATCAGAACCTCCTCTTCCAAGCGTAGTAACAGTACCATCCAGTGCTGATGAAATAAATCCAGGTGCCACTGCCGTTCCCTTCAAACCTGAACAGGCCTGATTAATACGTTCATAGGTGACATTAAAATCTACATTCGCTTTGCCATGGTTCTTATCGGTACAAATCAAAGAAGCACTATCAATCAGTTCGGCCTTCAGGTAACGGGAAATAAATAAGGATGAAAGCCGCTCGCCAAAGCCCATTACCTTGTCAAGTGTTTTAGGCGTAAGTTCTCCAATTAGGCGAATTCCCTGAAGAATTTTCTCCAGCTCATCAAAGAGCAATTTCATCTTCACCTTGACTTCTTCCAACACAATTGCATCAAAAAGGCCAACTATCATTTTTTCATGACGAGACCATATTTCCTCCAGAAAGGGATTGACCTCTGCTCCTTTTGCCCCTGCGTTTGCAGCATTCAATAATAGGTCTGTTACACCGCCAACGGCACTGACA
>JBBQJE010000143.1:0-8744 GCA_038325635.1 Bacteroidales bacterium | reverse complement strand
GCGGTATCGGCATTCCTTACAAGCCTGATCAACAGGCTGTTGATCTAGATAGAATGAGTGCAGGCATTGAGGATAGTTATAATGAATATATAGTAGCTAACGGTCTCGATCCGTTGAAGATCTATTTCGAATCTGGCAGGGCAATTACCGGGCCCTTCGGATTCTTGGTGTCCAAAGTGCTGCATATTAAGAATACCTACAAAAAATACGCCGGGCTGGATGCGTCCATGGCCAATCTGATGCGTCCTGCGTTATATGGGTCATATCACCATATTACGGTGCTTGGAAACGATGAGAATCCTTCCAAATTTATGTACGATGTGACAGGATCCCTCTGCGAAAACAACGATAAGTTTGCCATCAACCGGGTACTTCCCAAAATGATGCCGGGGGATCTTGTTGTTATTCACGATACAGGTGCACATGGTCATGCCATGGGCTTCAATTATAACGGGAAATTGCGTTCAGCAGAATTATTGAAAAGAGAAAGCGGCGAAGTTGTTGAGATTCGAAGAGCAGAAACGTTAGATGACTATTTTGCGACCTTAAACTTTGGCGGATTACCGGATTTCAACGTTTAGTGGCGACCCTTTGTAGTTGCCCTGGGAACCGGTTCAATTTTAATAAATTGATCAAATAAATTGCATTTTGAAAGTCTGTGGATTTAGTTTTGTGAAGAACGGGGTTCAGTTCGATTATCCTATTATAGAGGCAATTACTTCTATCCTTCCAATCTGTGACCATTTTATCGTGGCAGTCGGAGATTGTTCCGACGGAACCAGAGAATTGGTTCAATCCATCGGTTCGGAGAAAATTCAGATCATCGACACCATTTGGGATCCAGCCCTAAAGGAGCGGGGAAGAGTGCTTGCCTCTGAAACGAATAAGGCATTCGATGCCATCCCGGCAGGTTATGACTGGTGTTTTTATATTCAAGGTGATGAGGTGATTCATGAAAAATATCTGCCGGTGATATGGTCTGTTATGGAAGAAAATCTTTCCAATAAAGCCGTGGATGGCTTGATTTTTAACTACCGTCACTTTTATGGAACATTTGATTATGTTGCAGATTCCCGCCGCTGGTACCGTAGTGAAATTCGAATCATTCGCAACGATAAGGACATTCGTTCTTGGAATGATGCGCAAGGCTTCCGTTGGAAAGATGCTCGGAAATTAACTGGGAAATTTGTCGGTGCTTCCGTATTCCATTACGGCTGGGTTCGTCCCCCCAAAAAAATGATGGAGAAATTGGAAGGGAGCAAGAATTACTGGGCGGTTGATTCCAAACATATCAAGACCATCAATCAAAGCTCGTCAGAATACGACTATGCTGAAGGTATTGATAGTTTGATCCGGTTCAATGAGAGCCATCCTGCGGTTATGCAGAACAGGCTGAATCATCTCAACTGGCATCCAGAACTCTCTGAAAAGAAAAAGAAATTGACAGGCAGATATTATTTTTTGTATTGGTTTGAGAAATTTTTCCATTTCAGACCATTTGAAAACAAACATTTTATCGAATACCGGTAGAGACGCATAATTATGCGTCTCATTAAAACGCGTACAAATATGCATGCGTTGTAACGCAAAAGAGACGCATAATTATGCGTCTCTACCCAAATAATTATTTTTTATGTTCGAAAAGGAGGATCTGAAACAGGCTTTACAGGTATTGCGCAATGGGGGGGTGATCCTTTATCCTACCGATACTGTATGGGGACTAGGCTGTGATGCAACCAAGGCGGATGCCGTCAAACGGATTTTTGAGATCAAGCAGCGAGAGGATATAAAGAGTATGCTGGTGTTAATGGAAAATCAGAATATGTTGAACTCTTATGTCAGGGAGGTGCCTGAGGTTGCCTGGCAATTGATCGAGGTCGCCGATAAGCCTTTGACAATCATCTATCCCGGCGCAAAAAATCTAGCTGCCAATCTGATTGCGCCCGATGGTTCGATTGGGATCAGAATTACTACAGAAACATTTACAGAGCATTTGATTCAGCAGTTTCGACGTCCGGTAGTTTCAACCTCTGCAAACATATCCGGAAAACAATCACCTCAAAATTTTGATGAAATAGATGACAAAATTAAATCGGCAGTAGATTACGTAGTCCTTTATCGACAGGAGGATACACGTAAAACGGCACCTTCTTCCATCATCAAACTAGGAATCGGAGGAGAAATTCAAATCATCAGACCATAAATTGAATTCCAGACGACCACCTAGAGTTGAACAATCGCCCAATCCAAAATCGAAAATCTTCGTGATTTCCATTCTACTCAAGATATAAATCAATCAGTCCTTCCGGGCATTCCAAGTGGAGTTCTTTCTTCTCCTCATCAAGTTTGGTAATTAAATCATCGGATAGCGGAATCAGTATTTCGTGTGAACCATGCTGAATAGTGAGAACCACATTGCCTGAAAAATCGTCGATCCAAATGATCTCTCCAAGTTTACCTCTTTCCAAATCGAATACGGTGAACCCGATCAGTTCATTCAATTGCTCATCAACAACCTGTTCTCGAGTGGCGTCGTTAGACAGGAAAATTCTACTGCCACAGAAAGGACGAACTTTGTCGGCAGAGTCAAGATCATCAAAGGCCAGGGATATGGAGGTGGGAGTGCGAAAATTTATTCCGTCTTTGGAGATAAAGAAAGGGACAAGGCCCCCCTCGATTTCTACCAGCAGATAGTCCGATTTGACAAGAACATCTTCGAAGCCTTCTTCTGTTTCAATCGTCACTTCCCCTCTTAATCCGTGTGGCTTAGCGATGTATCCAATTGGGAAGAAATCTTCTTTGATAAGTGGTGCCATGCGTTGGATTTGATTTTCAATGTAAAAATAGCAAATAAAAAAGCGATGGTTGTGCACCATCGCTTTTATTCTTGTGCCGGTAAAACCGGATCAAATTTTTCTTATGCTTCGGTAGTTTCTTCAGCAGCATCAACTTTAGGAGCAACTTCTTCTGCAACGGGTGCAGCAACCACTACTTCTTCAACAGGTGCAACTTCCTCTGCTACAGGTGCAACTTCTGCAACTGGCTCAGCTACGGCTACTTCCTCTACAGGAGCAACTTCTTCTGCAACAGGCTCAGCTACGACTACTTCCTCTACAGGAGCAACTTCTACTGCAATAGGTGCAGCAACGACTACTTCTTCAACAGGTGCAGCAGCAGATGCCAGTACGATTACTGGTGCTTTGGCAGCAGCAATCGCAGCATTTCGTTTAGCAATTTCTGCCAAACGCGCTTCGTTAATTTTTGCTTCGGCTTTCAGTCTGGATTTTTTGTCCTCCAGTTGTGCACTGGTCAATTTCTCTTTGGAAGCCAAAACTTTTGATGCTTTCTCTTTCATCCAGGCTTCAAATTTTACTTCAGCGTCTTCAACACTGAAAGCTCCTTTTTTTGCTCCGTCTAAAAGGTGTTTTTTCATCATCACCCCTTGGTGAGAAAGGATGGAACGGGTGGTATCTGTAGGCTGAGCTCCTTTGTAAAGCCAATCAATGGCTTTATCGAAGTCAAGATCGATGGTGGCAGGATTAGTGTTTGGATTGTATGAACCGATCCTTTCAATAAACCTACCATCTCGTGGCGCCCTGCTGTTTGCTACCACTATGTGGTAGTAGGCATGTTGTTTGCGGCCATGCCTTGCCAAACGAATCTTTACTGACATACAGTTTTACTTAAATGTTTATTAATAAAAACGAGGGGCAAAGGTACAATATTTCTTCGGAATAAAAATTGTAGTTTTGCTAAATAATTACAGGGAATAAAAAAATATAATTCTATTCGCCGGCAGTTGTAATGTAGCGCTTCACGACTTCACAACGTATAGACTGAATAAATAGTATGTACTAGTATAAATATTGTTATTTTGTTCATTCGCTTTAATTTAATTTTATCAGTAATGGAAAAAAGTTTTATAAAATTCATCACGATAGTAATCGGACTTGCCATCGTTTTATCATCTTGCACCAAAACAATTGTAGACAAACAAGTTTATGTTGATTCTTACATCCACTCGATCTTCAATAAGGCAGGTATTCCAGTCTACAATGTAATGCATACCGCATACAGCTTTACGAAAATTTCCAGTGTCTCCGTTACCGGAGCCTCAAGTGCGGCAATTCAACTTACCAATGTAGGGGATAATGGTTTCTCTTTTTATACTCCGATAGAGAAAGATACAGCTTCCTACAAACTTGCAGTTCCGACTCCGGATACCTATACCTATAAAGCTACCTTAGAAATCGGAGACGTAGTTTCGGCTGTAAATTCTACTGTTGCAAAATCATTGATGCCGGTTACCCAATTGTCGGCTGTCAAAAATCCAACAGACATTGTTTTATCCTGGAAGCCGGTTGCTAACGTGGAAGCCTATAAAGTGCGAATTTACAGTGAGGACACAACTTCTAAATTATCTGTATTGATCTATGAATCTAATTTTTTAGTACCGAAGGATGCTACTTCTGATCTGTCAATTCCCTTCTCATTAACTAGCTTATCGCAATATTTAGATAGCAATTTAACCTTCGAGGTTTCTGCATTCATTTTTGAGACGAACAGCGATTATTTCCAGGCAACCAGTACAACAGCAATCAAAAAATATTTTGGAGTTTAGTTATTTAATTACTTCATGGAGAAGGCACTTTTTGGTGCCTTTTTTTATTTTCATTTTTTAATCTTTTCTTGTAGAATAGTGTTTTCATTTTTGGATAGGCAACACTTTTGATTATCTTTAAACCAACCCGAAAACGCAATTTCGTGGTATCGTTGTTACTTAAAAGTCAATCTTTTCGACCCATGACCCCCTTTACCCATTTACATGTTCACAGTCAATATTCGATTCTGGATGGTGCTGCGAGTGTTTCCGGACTAGTTTCCAAGGCAAAATCTGATGGCATGAGTGCTCTCGCATTAACAGACCATGGGAATATGTTCGGGATCAAAGATTTTCATGAAACCTGCAAGAAAAATGATATTAAACCCATTTTGGGTGTAGAAACCTACGTTGCGTCAAGAGGTATCCAATTCAAAGACAAGCATGAAAAGGAAGATCGGTCTGGTGATCACTTAATACTCCTGGCAAAGAATGAGAAGGGATATCGTAACCTATTAAAGCTGGTGACGCTCGCAAATACCGAGGGCATGTATTATAAGCCCAGAATTGACAAAGTACTCCTCGAAAAATACAGTGAAGGCTTAATCGTTTCCAGTGCTTGTTTGGGTGGAGAGGTTCCTCAGCTCATCATGAAGGGCGATATGCAGGGAGTGAATGAGGCAATAATTTGGTATAAATCCATTTTCGGAGATGATTTTTACTTGGAAGTTCAGCGCCATCCTGCTAAGAATTCCGAATTACGTGCAGCGGTTTACGACAAGCAGGTCAGCGTAAATTCAGAACTGATAAAATTAGCCAAGCAACATGCTGTAAAACTGATCGCTACCAATGATGTCCATTTTGTAAATGGGGAAGATGCCGATGCACATGATTTGCTGATCTGCCTTAATACCGGCAAGGATCTCGACGATCCTACCCGGATGAGGTATACGAAGGAGGAGTGGCTCAAAAGTACTGCAGAGATGAATCAACTTTTTGCCGACTTACCGGAAGTATTGAGAAACACGCAGGAAATCGTTGATAAAGTGGAGTTCTACGAGCTGAATGCTAAACCGATCATGCCTGAATTTCCGATTCCGGAAAGTTTCGGTACAGAGGCCGAATACAGAACCAAATTTTCAGAGGAACTATTAGCGGAAGAGTTTGGGGAGGATTTTACCCGAATGGGCGGGTATGAAAGTACTCTCAGAGTGAAATTTGAATCTGATTATCTGAAATCACTCGTTGAAAAAGGCGCTATCCGGCGGTACGGCGAGAACATGCATCAGGACATTGTCGAACGAATCAATTTTGAGCTTCACGTCATCAAAACCATGGGATTTCCAGGTTACTTCCTTATTGTTCAGGACTTTATCAATGCAGCCAGGCAGATGGGTGTTATCGTTGGGCCGGGCAGGGGTTCTGCCGCCGGCTCTGTTGTCGCCTACACTACTGGAATTACCAATGTGGATCCGCTAAAATATGAGCTTCTGTTTGAACGGTTTCTGAATCCGGATCGTATTTCAATGCCTGATATCGACATCGATTTTGACGACGATGGTCGTCAGTTGGTGCTTGATTGGGTAAAAGAAAAATATGGACGGGATCGAGTGGCACATATTTGCACTTTCGGTACCATGGCTGCAAAAATGGCTATCCGCGATGTTGGACGAGTGCTTCGGATTCCTTTATCTGAGACAGATCGTATTGCCAAATTAGTTCCGGATACGCCAAAAATCACCTTAAAAGAGGCATACGCGAATACTCCGCTCCTTGAAAAGGAAAGAAGTTCTTTCAATCCGACGGTCGTTCGGATGCTAAAATTTGCCGAAACACTGGAGGGATGTGTCAGGCAATTTGGCGTTCATGCCTGCGGCGTCATTATTGGCAGAGATCCGCTGGATATGCATATTCCACTGATGCCGACAAAGGATGAAGACTTGCTAACTACTCAATATGATGGCCATTTTGTAGAGTCGATAGGTTTGATGAAGATGGACTTTCTTGGACTTAAAACGTTGTCTATCATTAAGGAGTGTCTGGAAAATATTAGGCTTTCCAGGAAAATTACCCTAGATATAGACACCATCCCAATGGATGATGCCATGACTCTGGAGCTTTTCAGCTCAGCAGAAACGACGGCTATTTTCCAGTTTGAATCTCCAGGAATGAAAAAATGGCTCAAGCAGTTACAATCGAACTGTTTTGAGGATCTCGTAGCCATGAATGCCTTGTACCGACCTGGCCCAATGGAGTACATTCCATCCTACATCAATCGGAAACATGGGCGCGAAGAGGTGGTATATGACCATCCAATCATGGAAACCTACCTCAAGGATACGTATGGGATCACCGTGTATCAGGAACAGGTGATGCTTCAGGCTCGTGCCTTGGCCAATTTCACCAGAGGTCAATCCGATTCTCTTCGCAAGGCGATGGGGAAAAAGGATCGAAAGATGATGGACGAACTCAAAGTTAAGTTTAAAGAGGGATGTAAGAAGAACAGCATTTTTGTCGATGGGTGCAAGGAATTTGGCAAATCGCCTGATTCCGTCACGGAAAAGATTTGGAAAGACTGGGAATCTTTTGCCTCCTACGCTTTCAATAAGTCACACTCTGTTTGTTATGCATTCATTGCCTATCAAACCGGGTACCTGAAGGCACATTATCCATCCGAATTTATGGCTGCGGTATTGAGCTGTAACCTTTCCAATTCAGACAAGATATCTCTTTTCATGGATGAGTGCAACCACATGGATATGAAAGTTCTCGGGCCGGATGTCAATGAATCCAGAGCTTCTTTCTTTGTGAACAAAAGCGGAGCATTACGATTCGGGCTTACGGCAATTAAAGGTGTAGGTGGAGGTGCAGTGGCGGATATTCTGAAAGAGCGTGATATAAATGGAGAATACAAAAGTATATACGATCTTGCTGAGCGTGTCAACCTTCAGTCGTGCAATAAAAAAAACATGGAAGCCTTGGCTATGGCCGGTGGTTTTGATAGTTTTCAAACGATGAACAGGGCTCAGTTTTTTGCTGATACCGGTGATGGAAATTCATTTATTGAGGCTTTGATAAAATATGGAAACAAAATTCAAAGCGAAAAATCAGGCTCTATGGCCAACCTTTTTGGTGATGTACAACCCATTTCAATCAAGTTGCCTTCTATTCCCAATGTGCCGGAATGGCCAAGTATCGTGGCACTTGAAAAGGAAAAAAACCTGATAGGTATCTATCTGTCTGCGCATCCGCTGGATGATTATAAAGTGGAAATTAGTAGTTATTGCACCAAAGGTGTATCCCTTTCAGATTTGAGCTCTGATATACTTGCTTTCAAGAATCGTGAGTTATCGTTATTCGGTATTGTGACAGAAGCCCAGGAAGGAACCTCCAAGAACGGAAAGAATTTTGCAAGCTTGGTATTGACCGATTATAACGGATCTCTAAAAATGATGTTGTTCGGCAACGATTACGTCGCATTTAGCAAATTTTGTAAAAAGGGATTGTATTTACTGGTTAAGGGCCGGGTCTCCGAACGATGGAATGGAACCAATGAATACGAATTCAAACCTGCAAAAATGGAATTGTTAGATGAATTGGCCTCCAAGGCAGAAAATATCATCTTCGAAATGCCGCTCAATAAGGTCGAAGAAGAGACAATTAATGAATTGGAAAAGCTGATATTGAATAATCAGGGAAAAACGACTATTCGGTTTAACCTGATCGATCCTGAAAATGAAATGCGTATTCAAATGTTTTCCAGGACAAAAAACACCACCTTGTCGCCCGAACTGAAGAGCTACTTGCAAAAACACAGCTTTATCAATTTTAGTATAAATTGAATTTGTAATTTTATACCTTTGTGAACTTGAACAATATTCAATCTTAAAATATATATCATGACAATTGAAGTTACTGACGCAAATTTTGAGGAGATTGTCCTCCAATCGGACAAACCCGTTTTGGTTGATTTTTGGGCAGAATGGTGCGGTCCATGCCGAATGATTGGTCCGCTAGTAAGTGAACTTGCTGACGATTATAAAGATCGCGCAGTCATTACAAAAATGGATGTAGATTCAAATCCAGGCACAGCTGCTAAATTTGGAATACGTAACATACCTACTATCCTGTTTTTTAAAGGAGG
>JBBQJE010000142.1:0-8771 GCA_038325635.1 Bacteroidales bacterium | reverse complement strand
GGGACAGAACAGTTTACCAATCTGATATTCGAAAAGATAACCAATTTTGATCTCACGCAACCAATCTGGGTAGAAGGGGAGAGTCAGACCATCGGCAGGGTATTTATTCTCGATGAGCTATTCTCACAGATGAATAGATGTCCGACCGTACGTATCGATCCGCCTAAATCTGAACGCATTGAAAGGTTAGTGCGCGATTATGCCTGTTTCCCAGTTGAGGAGCTCCAGTTAAGCGTTGAAAAGATCAGCAAAAGGCTGGGAGGGCAGAATACAAAAGATACGCTGGATGCTCTTCATGCAGGGGATTATTCTAAAGTGGTGGACATTACGCTAGATTATTATGATAAAACCTACGATCATAGCATGGCTCGGCGGGAGACGAAGATGATTCCATTTGTACCCACTTCGTTCGATCCGGTACAGGCGGCGAAGGAGCTGGTAGAATTTACGATTTCGGATTTCGGATTTACGATTTTGGAGTAGCGGGAATCAACGGGAAGGGTTGGAGCGACGCTTTGTGGACGAATGGGAACTGAATTAGGATTTTTATCGTACTTGACCCAAAGGGATAAGTTCGATTAATTAAAGTTGATAATTTGTATTATTGTCCCAGATGTTCCAGACGCTTTTATTCCGATCATTTTGACCATGATAGAAACATTCTTGCAATATACATTTGGTGAATTATTGTTTTATAATGGTGGAATTCCTCTTATGGAATCAGTAGTAAATTGTTCAGATAGAGAAATTGTATATATTCTAACACACGCTTGGAATGGCATTGGCACATGGATGGCATAATATTATTTGAATTCAATACAAATGAAGCACGAAACGCTAACTTCAGCTAACCGTCAAGTGCGGCAGCAGTGGTTTTCGGTTTGTATCTTTCCGCTTGGGCTATTTTTAGGCTTGACAGGAAACTGGGCTACCCTGTGGTATCAATAGAAAACTTTAAGTCAAATAAATAATAAGGGATAAATAATAATGAAATATAAAAATATTCTTTTTCAATGTTGCTTCTTACTTGTAGCAATTATTGTAGGCAACGATTGCTATAGTCAAAATACGGATGCCATTCCATTTCGGTATAAGGTTACGCTGAAGGAAGCGCATATTGGCGATTTAGAAATTGACACTAAATTACTTGACAGTTATCAGCTTTTACCCGGGAACAATCGGCAATTTTATCTTGAAGCACGCATCGTTTTCTCTAAAAATGCTGATGCCGATTTTACAAATCCTGAGATTATTAAAGCTGCTCAAAAATATGATATTCCCTTAATGGCTGGCCCCATGCTTGGCAAATTGCATGAATCTGGTGTGAGCCTTTTCTTGCGTCCGTCAACTAAGAATGCTATAGAAGTACGGGTAATAAATACAGATGGCAGAAACGAAAAAATAGTTAAAATGAGTTCTGTTATACCCGGAGTGGAACAAAGTATCGAATTAAGTGGACTGACTTCAAATACCGATTATACGTATGCCGTTTATTCGAAAAAACGCAGGATTGCCGAAGGTAGATTTACAACAGCACCACCTGCTGAAGAACAAGGTATATTCAGACTAGCTTTCGGGTCATGCTTTCATAAAGTAGGTATTCATAATCCAAATCTGGTAAATCAAATTCTTAAAAGGAAAATACACGCCATGGCATTATTAGGCGATATTGCGGTCGATGACAGAGAAAACAATATAAACATGCACCGGTCTGATTATCTTCTTCGCGATGGTTCAAAGTCCTGGCAATTACTCGCGGCTAATATGCCATTATATACTTCGTGGGATGATCATGATTATCTGAACAATGACCTTAGCGGCATTCCTAAACAATTCAACAAAGAAGACCGCGAAGCTCTCCGGGCGGTATGGACTCAAAACTGGAATAATCCGAATAATGATGCCGATGGTATTTATTTCAATACCCGAATTGGACCGGTAGAATTGATTATGCTGGATACCCGCTCGTGCCGCACAGTTGAAGAGCAGGGGCAGTATGGTTCCTATTTGGGCGTGGAGCAACAAAAATGGTTGAAGGAGATTTTAAAAAATTCAACTGCCCCTTTTAAAGTTATTTCAAGTGGTACCATGTGGAGCGACTTTATAACTGATGGAAAGGATTCGTGGGGCACCTGGGATACCTTGGCACGAGAGGAAATTTTCAAGCTTATTGAATCGGAAAATATTCCCGGAGTTTTATTGATTAGTGGGGATCGCCACGGAGCGCGCGGATTTACGATACCCAGAACCTCAGGATTTAAATTGTATGAATTCGAGGCTGCCTCATTAGGTGGAGTGCCCGGACCTGATGCTATGGCAAAAGACACAACAAATCAGCTTTTTGGTTATAAAGGTACAGACTTAATAGCTTTTGGTGAGTTTACATTTGATACTAAAGGAAATAAGCATAATGTTGTTTTTAGACTAATTGATGAATCTGGTACTATTTTGCAGGAGCATGTTTTATCCTATAGTCAATTAACACCACGAGAATAATTGCGAGCAATTCCTTACTGCATGCCTCGATTGGTGTTCATTGTGAGTTTTTTTGCCGTTTTATTATTACCTCAATCCTGGGCTTTTCTTTCGGAACAAACTGTAATTCAAGGTTTCTTTTGGTGGTGTGGTTGTAAATACCGAACCTTCGGATTTTGCTCTGCCCACTCAAAGTAACCTGTTGATCCAGTTTACGCACAACTTTTTCAGAATCAGGAACAACCACAATAGCCTGCTCAACAATCGTAAAACCCGATTTCTTTCTCATACTCTGAAATTTTTATAGTGAATAATCTCGAAGTATAGAAAGAATCGGGTACTTTTAAAGAGCTATCCGCGAAGGCGGATTTAGTTCAACAAGCGGTATAGCAAAAGCAGGTGATGAACCAGCTTGAAACATTGTACCTCGCACCAGCATTGGTACTTGTGGACAGGAAAGCACCACGTAATCCGCTACTGCTTCAAGCCTCATCCGTTACCAACAAGGCGAAGGAAGAGCTACAACGAAGAAAAGATATAATTATGAAGACAATAGATAACATATTTTATCAACCAAGAAACTACAACACTATTAGTTTGTGGAAAAATGTGACAAAAGAACAGTGGAATGATGCTAATTGGCAATTGAAAAATTCAATACGAAGTGTTGAACAGTTAAAAAAGGTTATAAAACTTAATACGTTTCAGGAAAGTGAAATTGAAAGAACTTTAATTGCCTTAAAGAACGAAGGAAAAGAAGCTTTACGGATTACACCTTATTACGCTTCACTTATGCAAGAAGACCCATTCCACCCCGTAATGTTATCGGACGAAAAATCAAAAAAACGGCTTGACCCTATTTTTTGGCAAAGTGTTCCTACACCTGCAAATTTGTTATTTCCTGATACTGGACTTGAAGGGGCAATGAACGAAAGTTCACGAAGCTATGGAGCCGTTTATCAACGGTATCCAAACAGAGTTGCTCTTTTTGTCGCTGAAAATACAAGCTGTGCTTCATATTGTGTTCACTGTCAAAGAGCAAAATCGTTAGATTGTTCTGTTGATGTTAATAGCACTGAAATAAATAAGGGATTGCTCTATATCGGATACAATAAAAATATTAATGAAGTTCTTGTTACTGGAGGAGATGCATTGATGATAAGCAGACCTCGTTTGCAATATGTGTTGGAAGAATTAAGTATGATACCACATCTTCGGGTAATAAGAATTGCAACCCGAGTACCCGTAGTAATGCCAATGGGAATTACAGACGATTTATTGGAACTTATCAATATTTCAGCAAACAAATACAACAAAGGGGTTGATAAGTATGTATATTTCATGACACATATCAATCATTATCAAGAAATAACTGAAGATTTGGAAATTGCAATAAAAAAAATCCGCAAACACGGATTTACAATTAGAAATCAGACCGTTTTATTAAATCATGTTAATGACTACTATAAAACCTTAGCAGAAACTTTTAGAAGAATGTTTTGGATTGGCATTCATCCATATTATTTATTACAATGCCATAAAGAAAAAGGGATTGTTCATTTTATTACACCTATTCAAATTGGGAAAATATATATGAAGCATTTGCAAGGATGGATTTCAGGTGTGACAGTTCCAAGATATGCTGCAAATATAGAAGGCGGTGGTGGAAAAGTTCTTTTAATGCCATCAGGACATGATACTTTGAATACTGAAACAAGTATTGATGATAGAATTTCCGAAAGCTTTGCAACGATAAATACATGGGACAGTAAAACTATGATTAGGTATGAAGCTCTTGGTAGAACAACACGAGAAGAATTTGAAAATGGAGTTAACGTTATGGATGAATTTATTGGTAGAAAGGGTGCATTCCTTCCCAAGCTCATTATTGTTGACAACAAGGGAAAGCATATTGAAACAACCAATAGAACGAAATTGCCTACATTGGAAAGAATTAAGAAATCTGAACTTCTCGGATATGATTTATTTGACAAAAATATGCCATTGACTAACCCGACAGATATAGCGGATGAATTAGAAAAACAATTTGAAAATTCTAAATATTGCAGAAAATTCTAAAAACAATTGCAGAGAATAACCCCCAGTTGGTAATAAATAGGACTCTGAGCGGTCGGCAAGACCCAGCGATGAGTCGGTGTTGAACTACACCTGCCGGTTTCAGGGCTATGTGCTTATTGAGGTTTTTAGATTTGAGTGAAAGGATAATTTTTCAACCGTTCTTTGACGTATTGCAGGTTTTGTGCTTTTCATGGTCATTGGCATCAACAAAATGGAGTATATCGATAGCAGTTTATCCGTTTTTGTTCATTTTTGGGCATACCATTCCCTGCTGCGTTGTTGACGCAAATTGGAATAGTTGCTAATATTTTGGTATCGTTTGACTTAAAAGTGAACTTGCCGGAGATCGAATCCTTGGCAATTCCTTTATGGTAACCATTTTCCCGGATTTGCACACCGTGCAAAGGCAAGGGTTTACCCCTGTCAGCCTTGCGAATCGTTCTATATTGGTTTCGGGCGATTTTTGCTGCTTGATTACCTCCTCAATCCTAGGCTTTTCTACAAGGATAAACTGTAATTCGAGGTGGTGTGGTTGTTAATGCCGAACCTCCGGATTTTGGTCTGTCCATGCAAAGTAACCTGCTGATCCAGTTTACGCACAGCTTTTTCAGAATCAGGAACAACCACAATAGCCTGCTCAACAATCGTAAAACCCGATTTCTTTCTCATACTCTGAAATTTTTATAGTGAATAATCTCGAAGTATAGAAAGAATCGGGTACTTTTAAACAGCTATCCGCGAAGGCGGATTTAGTTCAACAACAAGCTACCCGTCAAGTTGGGTTTCAGTGTGATGGTGCTAGGAAATTTGTAATTTGGAAAGCAGCACTTCGTAGGAAGTTAATCGGGAAACTCCCGCCCTGCGCGAATTTGCAAAACGTGTTCATCAATTAAAACCACAAGATATATGAAAATTAGAGTGAAAATAATCGAGTTGAAAACCGTAAACGAATTGGATTTTTATTGGCAAAATGAGGATTATATAAACCTTCTTAAAGAATTCGATTTTCCTGATGTTGAACAAATTAAAGAGAATGAAATTTTGGAATATTTGTTTATGGCTATTTCAGATTTTGAACCGGCAAACGCCGCAGAAATCTTATTGAAATACAAAATGAGTGACAAATTAAATGAAGGTCAAATCCAAAACCTGTCAAATGATATGTTAACAAATAAAGTGGCCGAACAATACTCGGAACCAGCTTTTCATTTTGACCTCTTTAATATAAATCAATTTTTACGTAAAGCATATAATGGGAAATTTCCAGATACAGAAGCAACAATAATAACTGCAAGTTTTCAAGGAGAAGATTTAGATTCTGAAATAACTAAAGAGATACTGATTAAATCTCTCTCTTATGGATTAAAGAAAAATAATTTAATATTAAGACTTTTTGCTGATCAAGTAGAAGGCACTGTACCTTTTGATGATGCAGAAAAAGTCATTTGGGATTACAGAAGATCAAGTGAAAATACGATGGAAATCTCTACGTCAAAAAATTGGATTGATAAGGAGGATTTCGAACAGATGGATTTTGAGGCAGATGTAAATTTTTTTAATGAATAATAAGACGAAAAGCGAAACATTTGCCCTAAACACACCTCAGATTTCAGACGAATTTAAGGATTATTGATTAATTGATATTCAAGAATTTGATGAGCCTATCAAGCACTTAGAGAATGAAGCTCCCTTGAAATGCTTGATGATTAAACGCCAAAAACTGGTAAAAGGAATAGGAGTGAATGGGAATTGTAAGTTTTATTAGGATAATGTTAGTGGGAAACTCCGCAGAAATATGAAATTTTTGAAATATATAGAGATACAATGCAAAACGTAGACGGGAAGGGGTTGCTGTGCCCGCAGCCATTGATTTTAACACGGAAGGCTCTAAAAAATTGCTTGCCGAGTGAGACACTGAAAATTGAGTGTGATAACCAGACAGCTTATCAAAATATTTTGACTTACCTGAAGGATCAGTCGCTTGAACCGAAGGGAACAGTTGAAGGCAGTATCTTCCGAATCGAAGTGGTTAATCAGCCGGTTCAAAGTGTAGAGGATACAGAGCAGGGCAGTATTAACGAAGGGGTAATCTCTTCAGCTTATGTTGTCGTGGTAAGCAGCGACCGGATGGGTGAAGGAGATCCTCAACTCGGAGCTATCCTGATGAAGGGATTTCTGAATGCTTTAATCGAACAAACTATTTTGCCTACGCATCTCGTTTTTTATAACTCTGGAGTGAAACTAGCGACTATGGATTCCGGGGTGATCAATTCTCTGCAAACCCTCGAAGAGACTGGTGTGGAGATATTGGTTTGCGGAGCATGTGTAGATTTTTACGCTATCAAAGAGCAGGTTGCTGTTGGAAAGATCTCCAATATGTTTACGATAACGGAGACGATGGCCAGAAGCGGAAATGTGGTGAAACCCTGAGAATAGAAATTTTGGATTTTGGATTTTGGATTGACACTTTGAGCAAAATTGTTAACGAATATAATTTTTTGGCTATAAGCTAATTGCTATAAGCCAATAGTTTGATCATTAATATATTATAGATTTGGATAATGAACTTATATTTTGATAATTGTGCAACTAGTTTTCCAAAACCTTCAGCGGTAGCGGAGGCAATGAGTAAACATTTGAACGAGACGGGTGGAACGTATGGACGCTCGGCCTATCCGCGTATTTTGCAATCGACGAGGTTGGTAGAGGAGTGCCGCGATCGGCTGGCCGGATTGATGGGAGCTGCGGATGCCGGGAAGATCATCTTTACTGCCAATGCAACCACTGCTTTGAACCTGATGATCCAAGGCATCTGTAAAAAAGGCGGACATGTGCTTACATCGGCGATGGAACACAACGCTATTGCCAGACCGCTGGAGCATTTGCGTCGGCTGGGATTGATCGAATGGGAGCAATTGGAAAGTGAACCGGATGGCCGGATTAGGATTGAAAAAATCGCATCTAAGCTTCGTTCCAATACGATTTTGGTGGCTGTTTGTCATATAAGTAATGTGAATGGCATTGCACAGTCGCCGGGAGAGATCAAGAGGGTTATCGGAGCGGTTCCATTACTTGTTGATGCGAGTCAGTCGCTGGGTCAGTATCCGGTTGAGGTGGATCACTGGGGCATCGACTTTCTTGCTTTCACCGGACATAAATCGTTGTTGGGGCCTACAGGCACCGGCGGGGCATTTATCAGACATCCCGAGATGGTGGAGCCTTTGTTGTTTGGAGGTACCGGAAGCGGGTCTGTTTCACTTTCCATGCCCTCATTTACGCCAGATCGGTTCGAAGCCGGAACACCGAATATTACCGGTATCCACGGACTAAATGCGGCACTGAAATACAGGCCTGTTTCGCAACATTCTTGGGACGACTTTGCTGCTTTGTTGAAAGAAATTCAACAGGATCAGCATTACATGGTTCGTTGTGCGACAGATTTTGCTAACCAGGGGAAGTTGTTTTCGGTTCTTCATAAGACATTGAGTGGCTCGGATCTGGCACTTCGGTTCTATGAAAATTGGGGTATTGAATGCAGGGCAGGACTGCATTGTGCACCATTGGCGCATCGTCATTTAGGTTCTTTCCCTTCCGGGGATTGCCGGTTTTCACTTTCGCCGTATCATACACCGGAGGAGTTGAATTATCTTGCTAAAGCGATCCATGATGTCGGAAAGTAAAGAGATTTTTCTTTTCCAGAATATCCGTCAGGTGATTTTGGCGGAACAGTGGTGTGTGGAAAACGGACTGGATGTGAAGGTGATTCCGGTGCCGAGACCTTATTCGTCGGAGTGCGGGATGTGTTTGGAGGTTAGCAAGGAGGTGGGCGACAAACTGGAATTGTTCGCCACTGTGAGAGGATTTAGTACAAAGCGAATATAAACCTCATAACCCCTTTCAACCACAGATTACACGGATTCCACAGATATAAGCACTTTCAACCACAGATTACACGGATTCCACAGATATAAGCACTTTCAACCACAGATTACACAGATTACACAGATATAACCCCTTTCAACCACAGATTACACGGATTCCACAGATATAACCCCTTTCAACCACAGATTACACGGATTCCACAGATATAAGCACTTTCAACCACAGATTACACAGATTACACAGATATAACCCCTTTCAACCACAGATTACACAGATTACACAGATATAACCCCTTTCAACCACAGATTACACGGATTCCACAGATATAAGCCTTT
>JBBQJE010000141.1:0-8796 GCA_038325635.1 Bacteroidales bacterium | reverse complement strand
TTCCGAATTCATTCCTATTTTATTTCTGGTTTCCAGTGTGTTTGCCGGACTATCGATGGTGATTTTTGAGGGATCCATCAGTCACAAAGTATTTTTCAATCAGACAAGTGAAAAAAACAAGAAAGAGCACGACAATATAATACATGGATTGGCAAAAATTTGTGCAGGTACCATGTTCGCCTATTTCTTTCTGCAATTTCTCGTATTTATTCATGGAAGAAACTGGGATCTTTTGAATACACCAATGGGATATTGGTTTTTACTTGAAATTTTTGGATTCGTCTTTATTCCAATGGTTCTCTTCTTTTACAGTTACCGAACACGAAATATTTTTATGGTACGTCTTGCGGCAATTATGACTATGATTGGAATAATTCTTAACAGGTTAAATGTTACAGTAATTGGTTTTAGATGGGATGCCGCTATTCGCTATGTGCCATCTTGGATGGAAATTGTTGTAACTTTAGCCGTTATATTTACAGAGGTATGGATTTTTAGATGGATTGTTCGACGTATGCCGGTTTTAAGAGATTCTCCGTCTTGGGCAAAACATGGTGAAGACTGAATAAATAAATAGTAAAATTTTAGTGTGTATTGTTTTATATATAAACTTAATAAATAAACATTATGGATGGATTTACTTACCAAAACATTTTTGAAACGAAAGGAATCGAATATTTGGCCATCGCTGTTTTTTTTGCCATCCTGATACCTTTCTGGATTGTACTCAACAGACAAGTCAAAATTTCGAAAGAAATTCAAAAAACGTTGGGAACATTGACTTCTAAAGCGTTAAGAATTCCACAGGGAGTGTTCTTTAGCAACAATCATACCTGGACACACCTTGAAAAAGCTGGCGTGGCCAAAGTAGGCATTGATGATCTTCTTCTACACCTAACTGGTGAAGTTAAGGTCAAAAAATTTAAAGTTCCGGGTGATATTGTTCAGAAAGGTGATTTTTTAATCGATATTGAATCTAAAGGAAATTCTTTAAAAATTACTTCACCAATATCAGGAGAGATAATCGACAACAATGAGTTACTGCTTGAACATCCAAATCTTCTGAACGATGATCCTTATATAAAAGGATGGATGTATAAAATCAAACCGTCAAAATGGATTGCTGAAACCAATTCTTTTTACCTTGCAGAAGAAGCAACTAATTGGTCTTCCAAGGAAATTGAGCGATTTAAAGACTTCTTGGCTTCTTCTGTTGAAAGATATACCTCGGATCCTTCTCATCTGGTTTTGCAGGATGGGGGAGAGTTGATTGACCATCCATTATCAGATCTTCCTAACGAAGTTTGGCAGGATTTTCAACATCGATTCTTGGGTATAAAATCAAAATATCCGCACTTTAATAGTTTGGGGAAACAGGAATATGGTCCTGAATATTTCTGAAATAAAAACAGAAGCGATGTGACAACCACATCGCTTCTGTTTTTATTTAGTTATTTAAAACAAAATTGAAAAATTGAACCGTTTTCTAAAATTTTGAAATTACCTTAGCATTTAGTACCTTTAAGGAGGTTTAATATGTCCGAAAATATTAGTGCTTTCGGCCTTTCAAGAATGCTTCTAATTAGTAAATGTTATTCGCAGACACTATGGGATGGAGAAAAAAAATGACAGAAAATTCTTATGTAGGTAGTCCTATTATTAGCGGATATGTTAAATTCCGATCCTCAATTTATGGCAGAGTGGTGATTATTATTACAATTTCTGCCTTTTTTCTGTTTTTATCCTTCGCTATAGTCTTTCGTTCTGTCAACGAAGAATACATGAAATCGGTCATTCAGGAGAATGGCAACAACATTGGTTTCATTGTTCAGGGTGCATTATATCGTTCCATGCTGGAAAACGACAGAACATCCCTTCAGGGTACACTCGACGTGATTAATACAATGTCGGGAATTGATGATGTCAATTTATACGATGCCAAAAACAATCTTGTCTATTCATCCATTGCTAATGATACAACCAATCATAGTGATCCTGACTGTATTAGTTGTCACAAGAATTTTAACACCATGTTTTCCGCCAAGGAGAAGTCCTACAAAATTATTGATGTCAATAGTGAATGTAGTATGAATCACAACAATAACAATGCACGGCATTTGTTAATAAAATCGCCGATTTTAAATCGGAAGTCCTGTTATACAAGTTCTTGCCATGCACATAGTCCGAATGTAGAGGTTTTGGGTTCCTTAATTATTAAAATGCCACTCAACGGATTGGATTTGGCCCTAAAAGATTCTACTACAAATTATTTTCTTCTAGCATCATTTCTTACTGTTTTGCTTCTTGCATTTCTATTCTTCTTTACCAGAAAAAAGATTAAAAATCCGCTAAATGCCCTAATTATAGCGAGTGAAGCGGTTGCAAAAGGGGATAGGAGTACAAGACTTGAAATCTCATCGCATCAATTGTCCGATATGAGAATGGTTTCTTATGCTTTTAATGACATGCTTGATAACTTGCAAACAGCAACAAACGAGCTCCATAACTGGTCTCAGCAACTTGAATATAAAGTTCAGAAGAAGTCTGAAGAATTGGGTCAGGCGCAAAAAGAATTGATCAATGTTGAAAGAATCGCATCACTTGGAAAGCTCTCTCTATCTGTTGCTCATGAGATAAATAATCCCTTGTCAGGGATTCTGATCTATTCAAAATTGATTCAAAAACAACTGATTAATCAAGATTTGGATCCTACTAAAAAGGAGCAAATGCTTAAAAATTTAAAGTTAATAGAGAATGAAACAAAACGCTGCGGGGATATAGTTAAAGGGTTGCTGGACTTTTCAAGAAAAGATCAAGATGGGTTTGAACCGAAGCATCTACATGAGATATTAGCGGAAACGTATGATTTAATGTCTCATCCAATGAAAATAGCTAACGTAAATTTTATATCGGATTTTTCGGCAAAACCTGATTTAATCTATTGTAGTCCGAACCAAATTAAGCAGGCTTGTATTGGGATGCTTGTTAATGCGTCTGAAGCGGTCGGCGAAAATGGAGAAGTCGTGTTTAAAACTTTGAACCCAGATGCAGATCATATCAGGATTGAAATTTCTGATAATGGAGTTGGTATCTCAGAGGAGGATATTCCGCATATTTTCGAACCATTTTTCTCTACGAAACAGAATGTGAGTGGTATTGGATTGGGTTTGGCCATAGTTCATGGTATTATTCAGAATCATAAAGGAAAGGCAGAGGTTAAATCTGAACGCGGTAAAGGAACAACCTTAATTATTACGTTACCACTGGTTAAGAATTAAAAATAGATTTCATGAGCAAAAAAGTATCTATTCTGATTGTAGATGATGAAGAATCTGTAAGAGATTCTTTGTTCAACTGGTTTATCGAAGATGGTTATCGGGTTGAATGCGCAGATAATGCCAAAAAAGCATTGTCAATACTTCAATCGGATAATTTTGATATTGTACTGGCAGACATTAAAATGCCGGGAATGGATGGTCTGGAAATGCTTAAAAGAATTAAGTCACTTAGAAAGGATTCAATTGTCATAATAATGACCGCATTTGCAACAGTTGATACCGCAGTTCAGGCATTAAAGGACGGAGCATTTGATTATGTAACTAAACCATTTGATCCGGACGACCTCTCGCACTTAATACGCAATGCCTCCCGGCAAATTTCTCTTGTTGAAGAAAATGAAATATTGAAGGATAGGGTAGTTTCACTCGAAAACGTAGAGGATATAATTGGGAAAAGTGTTTCCATGCAAATGGTATTTCATGAGATTGAAAGTGTTGCAAACTCAAATGCCTCGGTAATAATAACGGGCGAAAGCGGTACAGGGAAAGAGCTTGTAGCAAAGGCTATTCATGCCAATTCACCACGCAGATTTTTTCCGATGGTAAGCGTCCACTGCGGTGCTTTGACAGAAAGTTTGTTGGAAAGTGAATTATTTGGTCACGAGAAGGGTGCATTTACCGGAGCAGTTTACAACCGGAAAGGCAGATTCGAAATGGCCGATAGCGGTACAATCTTCCTCGATGAGATAGCTACGATTTCACAAAAAATGCAAGTCGAACTTCTCCGTGTCCTTGAATCGAAGAGCTTCGTACGGGTTGGAGGTAACAAAGAAATTAATTCTGATTTTAGGGTTATTTGTGCTACAAACAGAGACTTAAAGGGCATGGTTGAAAAGGGAACGTTTCGTGAAGATCTTTTCTACAGGCTTAATGTAGTGAACATTCATGTTCCACCTTTACGCGAACGAACTGAAGATATTCCATTGCTGGTGGATCATTTTATAAAGAAATATTGTGTTTCTATGAACAAGTCTCCAATGACGATCGATTCTTCGGCATTGAAGAGAATGGGGGATTACCCATTCCCCGGAAATATTAGAGAGTTAGAGAACATGATCGAACGTGCAATTGTTGTTGGTAACGGTAAAAAAATTAGTGAGAAGGACCTTCCTCTATGGAAAGATGTTGCTAATCCTGCTTTCGAAAGCCTCGATGATCTGGGAAAGAAGCACATCTTGCTAATACTAAATAAATACGATTGGAATATTTCTGCTTCTGCTAAAGCACTGAAAGTTGATAGAGTAACGCTCTATAATAAGATTAAGAAATACGATCTGAAACCGAACAAAAAGTAGTTTTCCTCATTTTTCTAAATTATCTACATTTGCTATAACCTGTTTATTTCAGAAATATTGAATGAAGCTGGATTGTATTATTTTAATTTCGTTTGGGTATTTTGAGAATGAACTTCTTGAAATGATTGTTCAGGATGTTGAGCATGAGTTTGGCCTTCCTGTCAAGACTAGAGAAGGACACCTCGACCTCAGCGACTATTTCAATTCAGCCAGAAAGCAATATAACGGCTTCAATCTCTTGAAAGAGGTGGATGCAAAATTCTCTTCGGATTCATCGAAAACGATTGGTTTATTTGATGTCGATTTGTTCATTCCAATTTTGACTTATATCTTCGGACAGGCCTATTTAAATGGTAGGGCGGGAATAGCTTCTATTTTCCGTCTAAGGAATGAACGGTACGGGTTAAAAAGAGATGACAAAGTACTCGTTGAGCGGTTTAGAAAAGAGGTAATTCACGAATTGGGACATGCTTTTGGATTGATCCATTGCCATATTCAGTCATGCGTCATGAGATCAAGCACTTATGTTGAAGACATAGATCAAAAAAGCCATAATTTATGTCATTCTTGCAGTTTAAAGTTTGCTGGTTCCGGACTTTAAGAGTTTGAGATCATTTAAGATATTTATCGAACCAATCCGAAAAAGCCTCCAAATAAACCATAATATCAGGCCAAGCTTTATGGGTACCTCCTTGTTTGACCATTAATTCACATGGGACATTCAATTCTTTCATTTTGAGAATAAAAGACTGAGATTGTTGCAATGGAATCAGCTCATCCATATCACCATGTGCAATTAAAGTAGGCGCAGATTGGTATGTTAACTGATAAATGGGGGATATTTGACGGCCAATTTCAATAATTTTATCCTGATCAGTGATTAGGTCATACCGCTTGGTCTTTTTGTTCCAGGTTTTGAACTCAAAAGCAGCTTTGTAATCAGACAACGAATCAGTACCCATCGAAATTTTTCCGGCTCTACCAAAATTTAGATAATCTGTTGGGGGAAAAAAGCAAGCAACCGCCTGAACATTGCCACGAACCCGGTCAATCGGATCTTTTGCATTCAGATCAATCTCTTGACCGGTTGTACCCATCATAAGAGAGATGAATCCTCCAGACGATGCACCGGTTATCCCAAGCTTATCAGGATTAATCTTAAATTTTTCAGCATTGAACCTTATGAAACGGACGGATCGATGCATATCTTCAAGAATCTCAAGATTGTTATACTTTGGCATTGATCCATGGCATACTTCAAAAACAGTGTATCCTTTCAGTAAGAATGGTTGCGCAATACTTGCCGACCATTCCAAAGCCATGTCAAAGTTTGATTGTAAACCAGCACTAATCGCTAAAATCACGCCTCTGTTATTGGACTTAGCTTTTGGAGTCAAAACATTCATGGTTAGAGCCATACCATTTTTTCTACCATAGATGACCTCTTCTTGGCTACCGATTGCTGACTCTCGTGTCTGAGAAAATACTGAACCGAATAATAAAACGAATAAAATTAAAATGATAATTCTTTTCATAATTAGCAGTTTCATCGATAGATATGCATTTGAAATACATCAAAAATACAAAAGAAAACAATTAGTGGGCTCGAATAAAAATCACTAGTCACTTATTCCGATGATTTCAAATTCTGTCAAAATCAAAATTCAGAAGTGAAATGAAATTTAATCTTTGGAAAATCTCTTTGTGCCATATCAAGTATAAAAGATGAATCAGCTAAAAATACGTCGCGACCTTGTTTATCGGTAGCCATCTTATTGTATTTCCGCTTTTTGAAATCATCCAAAACAGTCCTTTCCTCACATTCTATCCAACAAGCCTTGTGAAGAGATATAGATTCCCAACGGCATTTGGCGGTATATTCATGTTCTAATCGATATTCAATCACTTCAAATTGAAGCGCCCCAACAGTTCCTATAATTCGGCGGCCATTCAACTGACTTGTAAATAGCTGTGCAACACCTTCATCCATCAGTTGGTCAACACCTTTTGCCAACTGTTTCGACCGCATAGGATCAGCGTTTTCAATATATCGGAATATCTCGGGCGAAAACGATGGAATCCCTTTGTAATGAAGTATTTCCCCTTCTGTCACGGTATCACCAATAACAAAATTTCCGGTATCAGGCAGTCCGATGATATCTCCTGGAAAGGCATTTTCAATAACCTCTTTTTTATCTGCCATGAAGGCGGTCGGACTGGAATATTTAAATATTTTTCCCAGTCGTATGTGACGATAATTTTTGTTGCGCTCAAACATTCCGGAGCAGATTTTTACGAAAGCAATTCTGCTGCGGTGATTAGGATCGATGTTTGCATGTATCTTGAAAACAAAGCCTGTAAAGGTCTCTTCCTCAGGATGTACCAATCTTTCTTCTGATTTTTTAGGGCGCGGGGAGGGTGCCAGCTTAACGAAGGTGTCCAAAAGTTCTTTTACACCAAAGTTGTACAGCGCACTCCCGAAGAATACAGGAGCGAGCTCTCCGTCAAGATATTGGTTATGGTCGAAATCAGGGTAAATACCTTCAACCATTTCCAGATCTTCTCTTAAAACTACTGCGTCATTTCCAATGAGTTTGTCCAGATTTGGATCATTTAGATTCTCAAAACGGATGCCTTTTTCTATATCGGTAATACTTGGATTAAAAAGACTTAGGCTACTGTCGAAAATATTGTAGACCCCCTTAAATTCGGGTCCGTTATTGATGGGCCAGCTCAATGGTCGAACTTTGATCATCAATTGTCTTTCGATATCGTCTAGGAGATCAAAAGTATCCCCGGAAGGACGGTCCATCTTGTTAATAAAAACGATCACCGGAGTTTTTCGCATTCTGCAAACGCTCATCAATTTTTCGGTTTGAGGCTCAACCCCTTTGGCAGCGTCAATAACGATAATAACACTGTCGACGGCTGTCAGGGTACGAAATGTATCCTCTTGGAAATCTTGGTGACCGGGTGTATCCAAAATGTTTATTTTATATCCGCTATATTCGAATCCCATCACCGATGTGGCTACCGAGATACCCCTCTGACGCTCAATCTCCATAAAATCGGAAGTAGCTCCCTTTTTGATCTTGTTGCTTTTAACAGCACCGGCAACATGGATAGCACCTCCAAAAAGAAGCAGTTTCTCAGTAAGTGTTGTTTTACCGGCATCCGGATGACTAACGATACCAAATGTTCTGCGACGTAGAATTTCTTCTTTTAAACCCATAATTTCCAATTACAAAGAAATGAAAAATGAAAAGTGAAAAATGAAAAGCTTTCTTGGAATTTTTCACTTTTCATTTTTCACTTTTCATTAAAAACCGAATATTGAGCTATTCTTCAATTATGACAATCTTCTCAATCTTGTCGCCTTGCCGAATGGCATCTATTACTTCTAAACCCTCATATACTTTTCCAAAACAAGTATGTTGACGATCCAAATGCTTGGTATTGGTTCTGCTGTGACAGATAAAGAACTGTGATCCGCCGGTATTTCTTCCTGCATGTGCCATGGATAATACTCCACGATCGTGGAATTGATTATCTCCATCCAGTTCACACTTAATTGTATAACCAGGTCCGCCAACGCCGGTTCCTTTGGGGCATCCACCCTGAATCACAAAATCTGGGATTACTCTGTGAAAGTTAAGACCATCATAATACCCCTCTTTGGCAAGCTTACTGAAATTAGCAACTGTGCCTGGTGCATCATTATCGTAGAAGTTAACTTTCATTACTCCCTTCGCTGTATGAATCTCTGCTTGTGACATAATTTGTTTTTTTGTTTTTGCAAAGATATCTGTTTCGGAGGAATTACGCGAGAAATCTCTTTCATTTACTATATATTTGTGACGTATTTTTGACGAAAGACTTAATTCTCTTTAGTGAAGGACCAATTAAATAGGTTTGAACCGATCAAAACAAATAGGATGATCCGACAATTTGGATCCATTTTTGCCCTCCTATTATTGCTTATCCTGAGCGAGGGGTGTTCTGTTTCCCAACAGAGCAGAATAGCTGCCAGTTCATTCGACAACGGTGAATACTTCAAAAGTATTGCTGCTTACCGTAAAATTTATGCCCAAACAAAAGGAAGAGAAAATAAGGCAGCTATCAAACTTAAAATTGCATAAGCAATTTACAGAATTGTCCAATAT
>JBBQJE010000140.1:0-8824 GCA_038325635.1 Bacteroidales bacterium | reverse complement strand
GACGTACCTATCATGGTTTTGAACCGGGGAAAGACGGATTTCCGGGTATGACAAATGAGAATTTTCCGTACGAAGAAAGTTTGTACGATTTGAGACGCGATCCTGGAGAACAATACGATGTGAAAGAATTTTATCCTGATGTTGTTGTTGAGCTCAAAAAATTGGCGGATGCGGCCAGGGAGGACTTAGGAGATGACCTGACCGGAAATCCTGGTAAGAACAGGAGAGAGGCGGGGAGGATTGGGAATTAAGAATTACAGATTACAGATTAAAAATTACCAATTTTTCTAGGTGCAGCTACATTGCTTTGTAGCTTTCCGGCGATAAGCCTGAAGAACAGTCCTTTTTATATTTTTACGATGAATCATCTCTTTTTTCAACCAATGAAACGTCAAAATTTTATCCTGCTCGTAGTTTGTTCCCTGTTGTTTGTCCCCTCGATTTATTCGTATAGTCAGGAAAATGGGAAAAAAGATTCTCAAAGTCAAACTAGGCCGGACAAGATAAAATTTGTCAGACAAGGTGTGCAACGAATGATTTTCGACGAAAATCAATCCATTCCATTGGCAAGGCTTGAGCCGGCTAATATTATCGGACTTTCTGCAATGTACCCTTCCAATCATTATTCCGGAGAACATGCCGGCATTAGCATTCTGGGCGACAAACTGTTGATTCAATCCAAGAAGGAATCCCAAACAGCATTATGGTTTGGGGGATTTAATCCTTTTGCAACCTACACAATTGACCTGGCTTCGTGCGCTGGGGTTGGCGAATTTGGATTTGAATTTTCAGATGCTCAAAAGAAAGAACAATTCTTTATCAAGGTAGGATTTACCGACTCACTACTTACCGGAGTAAAATTGAGCGTGATAAGAGATTCCATGGTACTAGTTGATAAGTCCATTTCGGTAAATCTTTTAGAAAACAATAAGATTGGAAGTAAAATTATTCTTCAGATGCTGGGAAGTGGGCTTGTGTTGTACGTGAAGGACAATGGATTACCAAAAGTAATAGGGCAATGTGACTTTAATAAGTATATTGATTTACGCAAATTGCATTATTTGCATTCTTTCCAATCGCATCTTTTTGTTCAACTGAAGGAAGGACAAGTTTTGATCAAAAAGATTGAAATGGCACTCACTACTGGTGTCGGTTTAGCAGACATACGGGCCATTACCTACGAAAATGGAGATCCTATGCTTGATCAGGGACGACTTTGGTACACCATGTCGATTCGCGGAAGTGCCTTGCCCAATCATATTCAAGGTGTATTTAGCATGAATCCAACCGTCTTTGATCTTAAGCTTGAAGGAATAATCGTCTTTGATCGAAAAGATGGATTGCTCAGAAATGAGATCGCTTCACATCTTTTCTACGACCGGAAAGAGAACATCTGGCGAGGGTTAACAACGGGTTTTAGCGCATTCGCGAATCCAGTAGAAAAAAAGCAGTTACTTGCTATTGAGAGTAAACGAGATCCCAGATTTGGTTTCTCTATCATGAATGCTGTTCCTTTCGGTATGGTTGGGGATATTGAGGATCCACACCTAATTTATGATTCAGAAGTAAAAAAATGGAGGATGCTTACCTGTGAAAACAATCAGGGTTATAAGGCAATTATATTAGAATCAGATCATTGGAATAACGGCTATAAAAAAATAGCTGGACCAGTCGCCCATAATTCGACCGGGACCTCCATTCAGAAAATTGGTAATAAACGATATTGTTTTTCTGGTAGTTCAGAACGAAAGATCTTTATTTACACCTATCCGGATCTTAAAGAAGCAGGCAGTTTAAAAATGGATCTACCTCCGTGGGATGAAACATCCGGGACAAGGGTATGGCCGAATATTGTTCAACTACCTGATGGATACCCATTTCGATATGTTTCAATCATGATGGACAGATTCAATTACCCTGGATTAAATGGCCCTAACTGGTCTTATGGTGCTCTTTATTTATTTCATGGATACGAATAATCGTGCATTAAAATTTTATTTCAGATGAAGCAAAGAATCAATGTTTACCTGAGTGCTGCAGCCTTGCTTTGTAGCCTTCCGGCGATAAGCCAGACAAAAAATAAGCCTAACATTCTGTTTTTGTTTGCCGATGATCAACGTGCTGACGCCTTGGGTTGTTCAGGAAATTCTTACATCAAAACGCCAAACATTGACCAGTTGGCGCATAACGGTGTGCGATTCTCCCATAGCTATGTGATGGGCGGACATCATGGAGCAATATGCGCCCCTAGCAGGGCTATGCTGATGAGTGGGAAGAGCCTCTTTCATGTGTACGACAAATTGGAAGGAGTGCAAACGATGCCGGCTTACTTTGCAAAATTTGGGTATGAGACTTTCGGAACAGGGAAATGGCACAATGGACAGCGTACTTTCGAGGCAACCTTTCAAAAGGGGAAAGATGTGATGCTGGGCGGAATGGCCGACCATTACAGCGTACTCTGCAACGATATGGGATCCGATGGTAAATTGCACCAGACCGTTAAAAAGGGTTTCTCGACGGATGTTTTTGCCGGAGCGGCCAAGGGTTTTCTGGATGATTATTCAAAAGGCACTAGGTCTAATCCGTTCTTCTGCTATGTTGCTTTCACCGCACCGCACGATCCGCGGTCTCCCCGAAAGGATTATATTGGCATGTATCCGGATGAGTCCATCCCCTTACCGGGAAACTTTAAAAGCCTTCATCCGTTCGCCTACGACGACCTGCAGGTTAGGGATGAACAACTGGCGCCATGGCCCCGAACACCAGAAATAATACAGGCGTCACTGGCTGATTATTACGCGCTTATATCACATCTGGATGCACAGATCGGTACTATAGTGCAATTGCTCAAGGATAAAGGATTGTTCGAAAATACGATCATCGTTTATGCTGCCGACAACGGACTGGCCATCGGGAGTCATGGTTTATTGGGAAAACAGAGCCTTTACGAACACAGCATGAATGTTCCGCTTTTGCTCACCGGTCCCGGCATACCCAAAGATAAAGTCACGGATGCCTTGGTTTATCTGTACGATGTATTTCCAACCCTTTGTTCCGCCTGCAACTTACCCGCACCGAGCGGCATTGACGGTAAAGACTTGTTGCCTGTCATCAAGGGAAAAGCAAAAGGTGTTCGGACTTATCTGTACACTGCCTATCGAAACACGGTGCGAGCCGTCAGGACGGATGAATGGAAATTAATCAAGTATCCTCGAAGAGATTATATGCAGCTTTTTAATCTGAAAGATGATCCGCTGGAAATCAATAACTTGGCAAAGTTACCTGAATATAAAAACAAGGTCGAAGAGATGATGAAGTTACTGCAGGAAGGTTACAAGGCATCAGATGACACCGCAACGCTCTTCCCGACAAGCTTTCTTCCGTTGGAATACGATTACACCAAGCTGAAACAGAAGCCTGATCAGTGGCAGCCGGAGTATACGCTGAGAAAATATTTTAAGGGAGCAAGCCTGGAAAAAACAAAAGAAGATTGAAAATTTGGTATAAATTTGATAGATAAAACAAATTATTATCGCATGAGATCATCCGAATTTATTGTTTGCGGGATTTGTGGCCTGTTTATCGCAACGGCCGGCCATGCAAAGGAAATCCAAAAGAATGCTTCCACTCTGGTATCTCGACCAAATATCCTGCTGATCCTCGCCGACGACCTCGGTTACGGCGATCTCTCCTGCCAGGGTGCTACCGACCTCAAAACACCCAACATTGACCGCATTTTTAAGGAGGGTATCCAATTCAACAATTGCTTCGCCAACAGTACGGTCTGTTCGCCGAGTAGATCTGCCTTATTGACAGGATGTTACCCCGATTTGGTTGGTGTTCCAGGTGTAATCCGAACAAACGAAGAAAATTCGTGGGGATACTTGTCTCCAAATGTGACATTGCTACCAAAAGTGTTGAAGAAGGCCCATTATTATACGGCTATAATTGGTAAGTGGCACTTGGGTCTTGAAGCACCTAATCTTCCAAATCTGAAAGGATTCGATGAATTCTATGGATTTTTAGGGGATATGATGGAAGATTATTACACCCATATTCGTGAGGGCAATAACTATATGCGCATCAATGAAAAGGTGGTTTCGCCTGCAGGTCATGCGACTGAAATATTTACAAACTGGGCACTGGAGTACCTAAAACGGCAGGATAAAAATAAGGATCCGTTTTTCCTTTATCTGGCCTACAACGCACCGCACGATCCAATTCAGCCTCCCAAAGAATGGCTGGCAAAAGTGCAGGCACGCGAACCAAAAATTTCGGAAAAACGCGCTAAGTTGGTGGCATTAATCGAGCATCTTGACAACAATATCGGTCGAGTTATTAACCAACTCAAAATTTCAGGACAACTGCAGAATACATTGATAATTTTTGTCTCAGACAACGGCGGAAATCTAAATTTTGCCGCTAACAATGGACCTTATCGCGGTGGGAAAGGGGATTTATATGATGGCGGCATCCGTATTCCCGGAGGAATGATGTGGAAGAATGTGATCAAACCCGGACAAACCTCCAACAACAGGATACTTCTGATGGATTTGTTTCCAACAATTTGTGAGATAGTCGGAGTTACTCCAACAAATCCGGTTGACGGCATCAGCTTTTTCCCAACGCTTGGCGGTCGGCCGCAACCCGGAGAAAACCGAACCGTTTATTTTATGCGGCGGGAAGGCGGCCCTCAATATGGTGGACAAATTTACTATTCTGCACTTTCCGGCCCGTATAAGATCGTTCAGAATACTCCCTTTGAGGAGATACAGTTTTTCCATATTGGTAACGATCCCTACGAAAAAAATCCAATGGGAAAGGCAGGTGACAAGGATTATCAGCAACTCTTCAAGCAACTTTCGGGGCATATTAGTCTTTCGGGTGCAGTTCCTTGGAAGAGCCCTGAGCAGGCGAAGAAGTTGCTTCGCTAGGTATCTTTTCAAGGTAGACATCAATAAAAATGAATGGTAAAATCAGTAATTCCAATAAAAAAAGTTTAACGAATGAATAGGATGTTCTTATTTGCTTTTCTCCTGACTAGCTTCCTTTGCACACTTTCTGTTTCCGCCCAGGAAATCCCCCAACTCCGCCACAACGGCAAAACAACCCAGTTGATTGTTGACGGGAAACCCTTCATAATGGTATCCGGCGAGTTGCATAACTCAAGCTCTTCAACGATTTCATACCTTGAAACCCTTTGGCCGAAATTGATAGACCTCGGACTCAACTCTGTAATTGCTTCCATTTCCTGGGAGCAGTTTGAGCCCGAAGAAGGGAAATTCGATTACGCGTTAATCGATGGAATAATTGCCAAAGCCAAGCAAAACAAGTTGAAATTAGGCATCATCTGGTTTGCCAGCTGGAAGAATGGTGTCTCCTCGTATATCCCCCTTTGGGTAAAAAAGGATCCAAAACGATTCTTCAAACTCAAACAAAAAGACGGTTCAACGTCCGAAGTCTTGTCTTCATTTTGCAAGGAAGCACAGGTAGCCGATGGCAAGGCATTTGCCCGGTTGATGAAACGAATTAAAGAAGTCGACAAAGACCATACAGTAATTGTCGTTCAGGTTGAAAATGAAGTCGGCGCATTTCAGGATATGGATTACAATCCTGTGGCACTCGATCTTTTTAAAGCTGAAGTTCCTGCAACTTTAACTTCATACCTTACCAGGAATGCTACAAATCTATCCCCCGAGATGAAAGCCGTCTGGAGCGCCAATGGCAGCAAGACAAAAGGAACCTGGACCGAATTATTTGCTGATAACATGAAAAGCGCGCAGAATTTTTTAATGTCTTGGCAATACGCAAGTTACATCAACGAAATCGTTAAAATGGGGAAGCAGGAATACCCGCTGCCCATGTATGTGAATTGCTGGTTGGTACAGAAACCGACCGACCTGCCGGGAATATATCCCAACGGCGGGCCCGTTTCCCGCGTCATGGATATTTACAAGGCTGCTGCCCCCGACATTGATCTATGTGCCCCTGATATTTACCTGCCCAATTTTAAGGAGATAGTGGCCATGTACCATCGGCCCGATAATGCCTTGTTTATTCCGGAAAGTACGGTCGAGGCGGGTCGTGCCTTTTATGCATTCGCTGAGCACGATGCCATTTGTTTTGCTCCTTTTGGTATTGAAGATGCTCACCAAAACAGGGCTTACATACAGGCAACTTCAGTCATAAATAATTTACTTCCGTTGATTAGCAAGTATCAGGGTACCGGCAAAATGCGTGGTTTCATGCGCAGTGAAAACGCTGTTTCGGACACTATTTCGATTGGTGAAACTACTTTACTTATCAAATACACCAATGGAGAAAAATCCGGGTACGGACTTGTAATTCAGACCGGATCGGACGAATTTATTGTGGCAGGCATCGATTGTCGGATACAATTTATGGCCAACAACACGTCCAAAAAAATTCGGATCGGACATGTTTTCGAGGGAAACTTTATTAATCAGAAATGGGTCACCAACAGGATGTTGAATGGAGATGAAACGGCGCATAACGATTTCCTAAATGTAAAAAGCCATCCGGTGTCCCTAAAAATAGCATCAACGTCGGAAGAAGTGCAATCCCCTTCCGTTTATAAAGTAATTACGTACGAAATTAAATAATTCAGATTAAACCATGAAAACCATTCTTTTTTCCTTGATTACCATTCTTTTTGCAATACAATCGATGTCGCAAGACTCGAAGGAGGTAAAACGTCCCCCCATTATCGGCGTAGCTCATGCCTCTTTCTATACGAAAGATGTAGAAAGCGCCCGTCAGTTCTATAAAAACTATCTCGGTTTCGCAGAACCTTTTTCCTTAATGGCATCAAACGGCAAGGATCTTGCCCTAACATTCATTAAAATTAACGACAGACAGTATGTCGAAATTTTCCCTGAAAAAAAGCAGGGCGGCAATCGGATGTATCATTTTGCCATCGAAACCACTGATGCGGAAGCCATGCGTAAATATTTGGCATCCAAAGGACTGAAGGTTCCGGAGAAGACACCTGTTGGCAAAACAGGTAATTCCAATTATTTTGTGACGGATCCAAATGGCACCATCTGTGAAATTGTGCAGTACGAACCCAATAGCATGTCGTCCAAGACCTTGGGGAAAGATATGCCCGAAACAAGGGTTTCGACCCGGATGAGCCACATCGGTTTCCAGGTTCCGGATTTGGACAAAGCGATGGCTTTTTATCGCGATATACTTGGATTCACAGAGACGTGGAGAGGCAGCCGGGATGATAAAAATGTTTCCTGGGTAAACTTAAAACTACCAGAGAGTAACGATTACATCGAATTGATGCTGTTCGATAAAGAGCCAACCGATGGTTCGGTGGGAACGATGAATCATATTTGCTTAGAGGTGAAAGATGTCTCGGAGTCTGTGTTAGTATTGAAAACCAGGCAACTACCGGAAGGACTGAAGACTCCGACTGAAATGAAAACCGGCATCAACAAGAAAAGGCAGATAAACTGCTACGATATCGACGGAACCCGGGTCGAGATTATGGAGGCAAATACGGTTGATGGTAAACCAACGCCCTCGTCAACTGCTCCACCATTGAAATTTATTCAGCCAGAAAAAAATTCATAGCATAATCCTATCACAATGAAAAACACACCTTTCAAATTGCTTTTTTTCCTTTTATTGACGGGGTCGGCATTGACCGTCTTTGGTATTCGGCATGAAACGTTGCTGGAGAAAAATTGGAAGTTCACCAAGGGTGATATCGCGGAAGCAAGTCAGATTGCCTTCAATGATGCTAAATGGCAGACAGTTACCGTACCGCACGATTGGGCAATCTACGGGCCTTTCGATAAAAATGTGGATGCCTATATCACTAAAATTACCCAAAACAACGAGACGAAGGAGTCCATGAAAACGGGACGGACAGGTTCGCTTCCATTTGTGGGAGTAGGTTGGTACCGACTTAAATTCGATGTGCCTGAATTAGAAGCGGGAAAAAAAGTTACGCTACTTTTTGACGGAGCCATGAGCCACGCACAGGTATTTGTTAACGGTCAGCAGGTTGGAAACTGGCCTTACGGATATAGTTCGTTTCATTTCGACATCACCCCTTTTCTGAAAAATCCGAAGGGAAATGTTTTAGCTGTCCGTCTGGAAAATATGGAAAAGCAATCGCGTTGGTATCCAGGCGCCGGACTGTATCGCAATGTCCATCTGATCGTTACCGAAGAAACGCATATCCCGGTTTGGGGAACTTACCTTACAACACCCAATGTCACAGCCGATTTGGCTTCCGTAAATATGAAAACTTCCGTGGAAGCCCAAACCGGAGCAAAGATAAAAGTAGAAACGCAAATCTTTGATGCATACGGAGAATCAGTAGCCAAGACTGTTTCAGAAAATGAAAATTTCAAGAATCAATCCTTCGATCAAACATTATCCATTCCACAGCCTAAACTTTGGTCGCCGGAGACTCCATCTCTTTATATTGCTGTTACGCAGGTATTTGACAATAAGATATTAAAAGACAGTTATTTGACACGGTTTGGCGTTCGGTCTGTCAAATTTGAAGCAGGGAAAGGGTTCTTCTTGAATGGAAAAAAACGCATTTTCAATGGAGTTTGTCTTCACCACGACCAGGGTCCTATAGGAACTGCCATTAACGTCTCGGCCATACGCCGCCAACTTACGATCCTCAAAGATATGGGATGCAATGCTATACGCACCTCACATAATCCACCTGCTCCCGAAATGTTGAATTTGTGTGATGAAATGGGTTTCATGGTAATGGATGAGTCTTTCGACGAGTGGAAAAATGCCAAAGTGCCTAACGGATACCACTTGTTTT
>JBBQJE010000139.1:0-8898 GCA_038325635.1 Bacteroidales bacterium | reverse complement strand
AGGTACCATCAAGTTGTGCTTTTTACCGAATTTGAATAGCGACATTTTATGTCTTGCTTCAAATGATTCAATGTCTGGTAAAAAGGTTCTTATACCTAAAGTTTCAAGTTCTTTTCTCAATTTGATGAAACTGAATAGCTCCGCGTCAAAATTGGGTATCACTAAATCAATTTTTTCTATTGAATTAATAAATCGTAATCTGTGAAGTAAACTTTCTGATCCTGCCGAGGGATAAGGAATCTGGTACGTTTTATCCACTAAATCGTGCATATAAATACCCGGTTCAAGTGCTTCGTAACTTAGTCCGATGATACGCGCTTCAAAATCAGGACATTCCTTTATTGCACGAATAACAGCAACCCCGGGACCCGGACTATCAATGGCATTTAGACCGGTTACGGCAATTACCAGTTTCCTTTTTTTAAATGTTTTTTCTTCCACTTTTCCCATCAGTTATTTGTCTTTTCTAAACACAGTGCTATTTTGTATAGCTTTAAGTTATTCGCTATTAGTAATTAGCTTTTAGACCAATTTCAGGATACTGGTCTCCGCCCTCTAGTCTTCCAGTCTTATTCATCCAATAGGTTATAGTCTCTCAGCTGGGATAAAAAATCATCCAAATCTTTCTCGAACTGATTCTTATCGACCTCATATTTTGTGCATATTTCCATTATTATATCTTGCCTTGTTTTATCTTCTTTGAAATGGAATAAGATGTCTGATCCTATTGGATTGGACGAAAATGAGTCACCGGAAGCAGGATTGAATATAAATCCAGCTTCACTTGTTGCGATATTTTTTTTAAATCTCATATCAGTTATTATATAATTTGAACGGGATCAAATATTGTGAGTTAATCAGTTACAAATAAAATGTTTTGTCTAGAAAACGCTGAAAATTATCTTTGTACTGGTCTCCGATAGGGATATAAATCTTTTCGTCAAAAACGATCCTGTTTCTTTCGATAATTTTAACATGAGCCAAGTTGACAATAAAAGAGCGATGAACGCGCATGAAAATATTTTCGGGTAATTCCGTTTCGATATTTTTCATTCGCATAAGCGTTGTTATTGGCTTCTCCTTCAACAAATGGATGATGATATATTCATTAGAGCCTTCAACATATTTAATGTCAGCTAAATGTATTCGTATCAATCGGTGCTCTGCTTTAACAAAAAGGTAGTCGTTCGATGGTTGAAGAGTCTCCGGAACTTTGATGTTCAGATCAAACCAGGCTTTTGCTTTATTGGCAGATTTTAAAAATAGCGGATAACTGATCGGCTTCAGCAGGTAATCGAGAGCATCGACCTGAAATCCTTCAATTGCGTACTCACTGTAGGCCGTTGTAAAGATTACAGGTATTTTTTGCTCTAGTGATTTCACAAAATCCATCCCATTCAAATCCGGCATATTGATATCTACAAGAAGAAGATCAACCAATCCATCCCGAACATATTGCAAGGCATCAAAGGCGCTTGAACATAGTGCCACCGTTTCGAAGAAGGGTGTTCTTTCAATGTATGCCCCGATTTGCTTAAGTGCCAATGGCTCATCGTCTATAGCCAAACATCTAATCTTCATATAGTTAAAATTTTATTGTTTATACTATTGGTATGCTTAAAAACACATGATATTCAAATTCAGTTTCGTTAATCACAAATTGAGAATCTTTACCATAAATCAGCTCCAGACTTTTCTTGCTATTTGTCAATCCAATCCCTGAGTACCTGTTTGTTGTAACAGCCTTATTGTTGTGTTTACTATTCTTGATGGTACAATTTATCCTGTTGTCGATGATTTCTATTATAAACGTTACGAATGAATCTTTCTGGTAACTAACTCCGTGTTTGAATGCATTTTCCAACAGGGAAATAAAGAGCATCGGAGGGAGCTGCACATCAGGTATATTTTTGGGTACTTCTAACTTCACTGCAACATCTTTCGAAAATCGAAGTTGCATTAAAGAGATATAACTTTCAATGAACCCTATCTCTTTTGCCAAGCTGGTTAATCCGTGAGCAGTTTCATAAAGCAAATAGCGCATCATTGTTGAAAGCCGTATAACCGCATCTTTGGCATCTTCTGAATCGATATCTATCAAAGAATGAATATTATTTAAGGTATTCATGAAAAAGTGCGGACTAACCTGATGTCTCAAAAAAGCCAACTCGCTCTTTAGTTGCTCTTTCTCTAAATCTTTTCTTCGGTCATCAGCTATGAGCCACTGTCCTATTACTTTAAAGGTTGTACTGGTTCCAACAACAAGAAACGAAATTATCACGTTAGCAATGATGAAAAGACTTTGCGAATCATAGTCGTTTTTCCTTCCCGGCTTAAAGCCTATTGGTGCCGGCATCCCAGTTCCCAGTTCCATCGGCATTCCTGATCCCAGATTCATCGGCGGCATGGTGAGTGGTCGCGGGAATAGCCATGAGTTTAATAGTACTCCAGCTGTTGTAAAGACAGCAATGAGCGTAACGACAGAAATCAAATAGATCTTGTATTTTTGAAGAATTAGATATTTGGGAAGAAGGAAGGAAATGTTGATTATAAATATCAGGAAGAAACCAAAAATGCGCAACCATTCTGAAAGTAGTTTTTCCCAATCGAGCGAAGAATACCTCCATTGGTGAAAAAATGGAATAGTAAAAATCCCCAGCCAGATTACTCCGAAAAGTAGATTTTCTATTACTTCTATTTTTATGGATTTGTTCATGATAAAATTGATCCGTACAAGATATTAAGCAAAGATAAATTTCGGATGAAAAAAATAGCACGATATCAGTAAAAAGGGGTAAATTATCAGCGAAATGACCTAAATTATCAGTGATTCGCTGACTAAAATACTAAAAAAATTGGATGTTCCTGTGTAAAATGTATTGAAAAATGCCGTAAAATTGTATTTAGAATACTACTAACTAGCTACTAATGCGAAAAAAGATAAATGTCCTCTATTTTTTATTTTTGATTTTGGTTGCCTGTCAGGTTCCACCTAAAAACAGGCTGATCGACTTTGTAAATCCGTTTATCGGAACAGACGAAGACGGCCATACTTTCCCAGGCGCACTTGTTCCTTTTGGTATGGTTCAACTCAGTCCGGATAATGGTGATCATGGCTATAATTGGTGCAGTGGTTATCATTATTCCAGCGATAAAATTCTGGGGTTTAGCCACACACATTTTAGCGGTACCGGAGCTGAAAGTTTATGTGACGTTTCGGTCTTTCCTTTAGTCGACACAGTACCTACCTGGAAATCAGTACGAAGTAAATTCTCTCATCTCGCTGAGAAAGCATCTCCCGGATATTATTCTGTGGTATTAGAGCGTTCAGGAATCCATGCAGAACTAACGGCCACAATACATTGCGGACTGCACCGTTATACCTTGCCGGAGCGCAAGAACACGCTGCTAAGGATCGATCTTGGTTTTGGGAATGGGGCTGAATCAAGAGTAGGCCATAACGGCGACGAACCTCTGGAATGTTATTTTAAGCAGATGGACGACCATACTATTGTCGGATTTCGTCGATCCATGGGATTCGTTGGTGAGCGGTACGTCTTTTTCGCAGCACAGACCAGTAAGCCAATAGAGGGGGTACAACTGTTTGCGGATGGTTCACCCGTTAAATCCAAAAAGGAGTTGACAGCCGTGCGGATAAACAGCTACCTGTCTTTCTCAGGAACTAAATTGGGTGATCAGTTACTGGTAAAAGTTGGTATTAGCTCAGCAACCATAGAGGGTGCCTTAGCCGGATTGAAAGAAATTCCCGATTGGGATTTTGATACGATTAAAAGTAAAGCCGAAGAAGAGTGGGAGAAAGAACTTCAGAAACTTCAGGTATTTTCACCGGATAGGAATTTTCTCGAAACGTTTTATACGGCAGTTTACCACAATTATTTTGCACCATTTCGATACGATGATGCACTTGGCCAATACAATGGGGCTGATAAAAAATTGCACAACGGCAGGGAAATTTATACGCTCAATTCTTTGTGGGATACCTTCCGGGCTACTGCACCTTTGTTTACGCTGACACAAACGCAGAGATTGCCTGATATCATCAACTCGTATCTGGTGTTTTACCGGCAATATGGACTTCTGCCATCTTGGGAAATGTATTTTAATGAAGCCAATGTAATGCCTGGGTATCATGCTGTCCCAATTATTTCGGATGCAATGCTTAAAGGGATCGGTGGTTTCGATTATGGAGAAGCATTTGAGGCAATGAAGACGACCGCAAATCAGGATATTCGAGAATCGGATCACTTTAGAAAATATGGTTATGTACCAGATGATCTTGATCCCAGGCAAAGAGGTGTCACTAAAACCGTTGAATATGCTTTCGACGATTGGTGTATAGCGCAGGTTGCAAAAAAAATGGGATATCAGAGCGATTACCAAGATTTCTTGGCACGAAGCGCTTACTGGAAGAACGTGTTTGATTCTGTAAGCAATTTTGTTCGGCCAAAAGATTCGAAAGGTAATTGGATGCTGCCTTTTACACCTCAGGAATCTATTGGATTTCAAGAAGGCAATGCCTGGATTTATACCTGGTTTGTTCCGCAGGATGTTTATGGATTGATCCATGCCATGGGGGGTGAAGATAACTTTGATCGCAAATTGGATTCACTCTATAACGGTCCGGAGAAACCATACCGCAATCTTCGCAATCACGGCTTTTACGGATTGTCAGAATTCTCTAATGAACCCAGTCACCATGTGCCGTATCTCTATTCTTACGTTGGAAAGCCATGGAAAACTGCCGAAAAGGTGAACCATATTCTTACAAAATTCTACAGTAACCAGCCAAATGGTTTGTGTGGCAATGACGATTGTGGACAAACAAGTGCCTGGTATGTGCTTAGTTCTTTAGGATTTTATCCAGTGAACCCGGCAAATGGGGAATATGTGCTGGGCAGTCCGCTGGCAACTAGCTCCGACCTTGTAGTAGGTAATGGAAAGCACTTCGTAATTAGAGCAGAAAATCTAAGCAAACAAAATATTTACATTCAGAAAGCAACTCTAAACGGAGAGCAATACACCAAATCCTTTCTGAATCATTCGGATGTTATGAAAGGTGGGGAATTGGTTTTATTTATGAGTGGTCTTCCAGCTGCCAGTTGGGGGGTTAGGCCGGAAGACAGGCCAGGGATGAATCAAAATATTAAATTTCAATGAAACAAATTTTAATTGTCTTTGCCATCCTGGTAAGTTTGGCAACTCATGCACAACTTACCCCGTTTTATTCAGAATCTATTGGAAAGTACGGCTACAAAGATTCGACAAGTAAGGTAATTATAGCTCCTATATATGATCTTGCATATCCATTTGTTGAAGGGATGGCAGCTGTCAGGGTTGATGGGAAATACGGGTATCTGGATCAGTCAGGGAAAGAGATAGTTTCGCCGAAGTACGATTTTACCTGGCACTTTATCGGTGGATATGCTACTGTGAAATTAGGGGGTTACTACGGTTTCATAGACAAAACCGGTAGAGAGATCATTCCTCCTAAATACCAAGATGCCAATAACTTCCATGGTGCCTGTTGTTACAAAGGCATGGCTCTTATGAAAGAAAGTGGGAAATGGAAGATTATTAAACTTTAATTTATTTTCTGGAATAAATAATTGGCAATATTCTTTTTGAAATCATTCAGGTCAATTATTTTAGCATACCTGCCATCTTTAATTGTTGCCAAAACAGCAGTTTGCACATCGTCAGCTTTTACTGTCTTGTCTCCAAACTTCAAGTCTCTGGTTGCGCAGGCATCCTGAACGACGACGCATTCAAATCCAAAATCATGAGCAGCCCTGACTGCTGCTTCCAGGCACATTTGCGTTTGCATACCAATGATTACGAGTCTTGTTACATTTTTGCTTTTCAAATATTCAAGTAAATCAGTTTTCTGAAAACTATTTACCTCTTGCTTGGTAATAATTTTTTCATTCGAAAGAGGAGCAACATTTGGATGAATTTCAAATCCTTTAGCTGATTGGTGACGGACATGAATAACCAATTGTTTCTGTTCACGAAAATTAGAAAGAACCTCCTTTGCAGCTAAACTTGCTTCTTCCGCATGAACTAACCCCGGCCCTTCACCTGGGAAATAGAATTCCTGTATGTCAACAATCAAAAGGGCGGTTTTTGTCGGATTATCTTTTTGTTGAGCGATTCCTGTAAACGATAAAAATACAATGGCAATAAGAAAAGCGAGTGATTTTTTCATAATTGAGTTACTAAGTTTCATATTATTTTGATTTTTAATGAATTACATTTAACTTTCTATGTCTATTTAACCTAAATGTTATTTGGAAGATTATTATTTAATCCAATCGCCCGAATAATTTAGTCATTTCCAAGAGTTTACTTCCATGTTCCTCTTTTAGTAGACTCGGATCCATCCGCCATAACCAGTTACCTTTCCTAGTACCGGGTTTATTCATTCTCGATTTGCCGTCCAGCCCCAGAATATCCTGCATCGGAATGATCGCTAGTTGGGCGACCGACTCCTCCACCTTCCTGATAAGTTGCCAATTATTGACTTCATCAACTCCAAGGTAATTCCGTACAAATTTTTTTTCTCCCTTTTTGAGAGATTGCAACCAACCGTTTGTTGTGTTATTGTCATGAGTACCCGTATATGCAACAAAATCTTTGGCATAATTGTGTGGTAGATGGGTATTGACTGATTCTCCGGAGAAGGCAAACTGAAGAACTTTCATCCCCGGAAGTGCGTATTTTTTACGTAAAATGTCAACCTCATCTGTAATCAGCCCCAGATCTTCCGCCACAATAGGCAATGAGCCAATTTGCTGCTGTAAAAGTTGAAGCATTTCATCACCAAGCGCTTTCATCCAATTTCCGTTTATGGCCGTCTTTTCTTCTGCCGAAACAGCCCAGAATGATTCCAGTCCTCGAAAATGGTCAATTCGTACCAAATCGAATAGTTTTAGATTGAAATGAATACGCGCCATCCACCAATCGAATCCTTGTTGTTTCATCTTAGTCCAGTCAAAAAGGGGATTACCCCATAACTGACCGGTCTTGCTGAAATAATCCGGTGGTACTCCGCCCACTAAAGTCGGCCTCCTGTTGTCGTCCAAAAGAAAGAGGGATTGGTTACTCCATACATCAGAGCTGTTGTATGCCACATAAAGTGGAATATCACCAAATATGGAGATCCCCTTTTCATTGGCATATTTTTTTAATTCGAACCATTGTTTGTAAAACATGTACTGCAGGAATCGGCTGATTTGAACTGATTCTTTGTATAAAGTATAGTTCTCTAAAAGAGCTGTTTCCTTGCGTTGTCGTAATGATTTTTCCCATGCGCTCCAGTCGGCACCTGGTAAGTGCTGACGGCAGGCATCAAAGAGCGACCACGATTCAAGCCACCACCAATTTTGATCCCAGAATTGCTGATAACGGGGTGAGTCAAATCCATTGGTGAGCATGAATCGATCGTAGGCACTTTTCAATAATTTTTCGCGAAAGGGAAGTACGGTTTTATAATTGATTTTTTCGACGGTGAATTCGGGAGAGGATTTCAATAAATAAGACGATAAATATCCTTCTTCAACTAACAGATCCAAATCAATGAGGTTGGGATTTCCGGCAAAGGCTGAATAGGATTGATAGGGAGAGTGACTCCAGTCGGTTGGTCCTAACGGAAGAATTTGCCATGCTTTTTGACCAGTTTCATTTAACCAATCAATAAATTTAAACGCTTCTGAACCAAGGTTTCCAATGCCGTATTTCCCTGGCAGGGAAGAGGGATGCAGTAGTATTCCGGAGTGTCTTTTGTTCGTTGTCATATTTCCCATATTTCTTTTCCAAAAGTAGAGGTATTTTCCATTCGACAAAAATCAACGATTAAGTAACAATTTTATTTGAACCTCGTAATAGTTATTGAATGTTTATAATCATTCTAAATTAATTGCAATATGAAAAATTTACTTCTCATTTTAATTTTGTTTGTTATGGAAAATACAGCTTTTGCACAGTTTACCCAAGAACCTTTACCCTATTCCTTTGATGCTCTTGAACCTGCGATCGACAAGGCTACCATGGAGATACATTATGGACGTCACCACAAAGCGTATGTGGATAATTTAAACAAAGCAGTAGTTGGGACATCCCAAGAAAAAATGTCGCTATTAGATCTTCAAAAATCAATTACAGCTGAGACACCTGCGGGAATTCGTAATAACGGAGGCGGAGTTTGGAATCATACATTCTTCTTTAACGGAATGGCTCCAAATGCCGGCGGTCAGCCAAAAGGCAAACTTGGAGAAGCAATTATGGCTTCATGGGGAAGTTTTGATCATTTTAAAGATGAGTTCAAGAAGGCAGCATTGGGGCGATTTGGGTCCGGTTGGGTCTGGTTAACCGTAGCCAATGGTAAATTGGTGATACAGTCTACACCAAATCAGGATAATCCATTAATGCCAGTATCAGATGCTAAAGGATCTCCTGTTTTATGTCTCGATGTTTGGGAGCATGCCTATTATTTAAAATATCAAAACAAGCGTGCCGATTACACGGATGCCTATTGGAGTGTTGTTAATTGGGATAGGGCAAATGAATTGTACTTGAAATCCTCGAAATAAAAAATAAAATTTTCTATTTTCTATTTTCTATTTTCTATTTCGTCATTGCAACATTTACCCGTTTTCATTTTTACACATTTGTACACAAATAAAGAAAGCCGTTCACACTAAAGTGGACGGCTTTCTTTATATACATAGTTCAGGAAAATATCCTTTGCTTTTTTATTGAAGCTTGAAGCTAATTGGAACGGTATAAGATACCCTTACAGGTACACCACGTTGTTTCCCAGCTTTCCATTTAGGTAAGGTAGAAACAACCCGTAAAGCCTCATTGTCGAGCGATGCATCC
>JBBQJE010000138.1:0-8969 GCA_038325635.1 Bacteroidales bacterium | reverse complement strand
TTACAAATCGGAAGGAAAGGCGTTTGATTTGGCCATTCCAACTCCTGAGCATTTTTTGCCATTGTTATACGTCCTCGCCCTAAAGGAAGAAAACGAAACCGTGCAACTTTTCAACGACAATCAGGTAGCTGGCTCCCTCTCTATGACTTCGGTACGGATTGGGGAATGATAATCTTATCAGGAATTCACTGGCGCGATGTGAATTTCAATGAGCCCTCTAGCTAATTTGGATTTCGTCCTGTCATCAAAACTCCTTCGCCCGCTCTTTTTCCTCTATTCTGCCCCAACAGCTATCAATCAAATTATTAATTCACCTTTCCCCTGCCAACCCTTGTTTGGTATCAACTTTTTAGGTATAATTGAATTGAGATTTATATACCTAAAAAAAACCTAACCCATGCCCAAATCACCCAAATTCCGGATGGCGTTATTTACCTTGGAGAGGAGAAGGTGAGTGGATAAATGAGTTGGCGGTCATGCTAAAAAAAGACCTGCCACTGACACAGGGTTGTCATCTGACGAATAAACCTTTGGGTTTTAATAAAAAAAAGACAAAATATGAAACATGAATGGAAAAGGAATGAAAAACAATTCTATTTGCCAAAGAATAAACCTGAATTGATATGTATACCGAAATTTAAATTTTACACAATTGAGGGAAAAGGAAATCCAAATGATGACTTTTTTGCTGAAAATCTACCTTCATCGTAACCTATTACCCTAGTCATCAATTCAAATTAAATAATAGTATATCTTTGCACTCATAATTAAATAGATACAGAATAGATCACAGTAATATTATGAGTAATGCAAAAATTTCCATCCGTTTTTTTGACGACCGCGAAGTGCGTGCCGTTTGGGACGAACAAAACGTCAAGTGGTGGTTTAGTGTGTTGGATATTGTAGCTGTGCTTACCGACCAAGACGACTACACCAAAATCCGCAACTATTGGAAATATCTTAAAGCCAAATTGAAGAAAGAAAACAGTCAAGTGGGTAGTGCTACTACCCAGTTGAAATTTCTTGCTCCTGACGGTAAAAGGCGTTTTGCCGATATGTTGGATTACAACGGCATTGTTGCCTTAGGTAAAGAATTTCCGGGCAAAAAGGCAAACCGATTTATTGAATGGTTTACTTTCAGCGATGAAAGCATAGACGGGAAAAGCAAAACCAAAGCGTATGCCTTGTTTGAAAGTTCATTTATCAACAGCATAGAAGTTGGCACAACCAAAGGCTTACAACAAATACACGCTTATTTGTTTGGAGGTTTGTATGATTTTGCAGGGCAAATCAGACAAAAAAATATCTCGAAAGGGGGTTTTCAATTTGCCGTATCACGCTTTTTAGGCGACACCTTAAAGCAAATAGAAGCAATGCCCGAAACTACATTCGACGAAATAGTAAACAAATATGTAGAAATGAACATTGCACACCCTTTTATGGAAGGCAATGGCAGAAGCGCCCGAATATGGTTGGATATGATGCTAAAACAACGCATCAAAAAATGCGTGGATTGGAGTAAAATAAGCAAAGGAGATTATTTGAACGACATGATGCTAAGTCCAACGAAAAGTAGTGTTCTACTAACTCTCTTGAATAATGCGCTCACTACCAAAATATACGACCAGGAAATGTTTCTGAAAGGAATTGATTACTCATATTACTACGAAGAAAATGACTAAGGAAAATAAGGCAAAACAGAAAACAAAGTTCTTGAATGACCACACACACCCTCGCAAATAGCCTTCCATTTGAATCAGATCGGGATAAAAACCGCATTCGCATTGCCGTCTCATTAGTTTATTTTAGCATGGGACTTTGCTTTTCCTCATGGGCAAGCAGGATACCAGACATCAAAACGGCACTCCTTTTAAACGACGCTCTGTTTGGGAGTATCCTTTTTGCTTTGCCGGTTGGTCAACTTTTGATGATGCCTATCTCCGGCAAATTGGTGACTCGTTTTGGAAGTCACAAAGTACTTAGATTTGCCCTGCCGGCTTATACCATTATCCTTAGCTCTTTGGGATTGGTTGAGGCAGGATGGCAGTTAGCATTAGCACTGTTCTTTTTTGGCGTTTGCGGAAATATGTGCAATATCTCTATTAATACCCAGGGAGTTGCTGCTGAAAAATTATTTGGGCGCCACATCATGTCGTCCTTTCATGGGGGTTGGAGCCTTGCAGGTTTTACCGGTGCACTTATCGGAATAGCGATGATCAATTTTCATATTCAACCTTTTTGGCATTTTACTTCGATCATCCTGATAGTTTGGACTACTGTCTGGATTAATTATCCTTTCTTGGTTCGAAGCAAACACCAGGTAAATCCTGATGAACCAAAGCGTAAATTCTTCAATCGCCCAGATGGAGCGCTTCTTCAGTTGGGAATCATTGGTTTCTGCAGCATGGCAAGCGAAGGAGCGATGTTCGACTGGAGCGGTATTTATTTCAAGGACGTAGTTCACGCCCCGCCCTCTCTGGTCGTGCTAGGATACACCTCTTTCATGATCATGATGGCGTCGGGTCGGTTCTTAGCCGATTACTTCGTCGCCCGGATTGGTAGGAAACGGCTCATGCAGATTAGTGGCGTCATGATTTCAACAGGACTGTTTACTGCTGTTATCTTCCCCTATCTGATTCCTTGCACCTTGGCTTTTATGTTGGTTGGACTAGGCGTCTCGAGCATGGTGCCATCTGTATACAGTGCTGCCGGTCGACACTCAAAAGTTCCACCGGGTATTGCCTTGGCAACAGTTTCCAGCGTTAGCTTCCTGGGGTTTTTGATGGGACCACCACTGATCGGATACATTTCCGAGGCAGCCAATTTGAGGTACTCCTTTGCGGTCATCGGCGTATTTGGCATCGGAATCACATTGCTTGTCTCACGAGTAAGGTTGTTGCAGAGCTAATCGGATGAGTGCATCTCTGCGGTTAAATTGCTCATTTGAGCCAAACACATCCCTATAAAATGATATTCTTTTAACTTTGCAGCTATAAATGAAACATGAAAACGGATTTTTCATTTTTCATTTTTCATTTTTCACTTAAATAATATGACGCATAAAAATTCAGTGGTGGTTACCGATCAACTCGAAAGTGCGCTGGGATCGCTGATTGCCGCATTCCCGGACGATAAGCTTTTCATGGTAATGGATCAGAATAGCGAACGATTTTGTTTGCCTCTCCTCTGCGATATTCTTTGTATTGAGAAGTTTAAAAAGGTTGTAATTCTTGCCGGGGAGGAAAACAAATCGATCTCCTCGGTCGAGAAAATATGGCTGTTCCTGAGTCAGAACGGTGCAGATCGCAAATCCTTGGTAGTGAATCTGGGAGGTGGTATGGTAACCGATTTGGGCAGTTTTGCTGCTTCAACTTTTAAGCGCGGACTCGAATTTGTAAATATTCCAACTACGCTTCTTTCTCAGGTTGATGCTTCCGTAGGGGGGAAAACCGGCTTCAATTTCAACGGATTGAAAAACGAGATCGGCGTGATTAATCAGCCACTTCGGGTATTTATCGATACTCGTTTCCTGGTAACGATGGATCGCGAAAATTTGATTTCCGGCTTTGCCGAGATGGTCAAACACGGCCTTATCCACTCACCGGATCACCTGGCAGAACTGCGTAAATTTGATTTAAAATACCCGGATTACACCATTTTGCAAGGCATGATTGCCCGATCGGTCATGATCAAAGAATATTTTGTTTCTAAAGATCCCAACGAGAAAAATATTCGAAAGGCTTTAAATTTTGGTCATACTGTTGGTCATGCTTTTGAGAGCTTGTCATTGAAACAATCCAAGCCATTGCTTCACGGTCATGCCGTGGCATTTGGAATGATTGTCGAGCTTTATCTCTCTCATATAATTTGTGGTTTTGCCAACGGTATTTTACATAATCTTATTTCCTATATTGTGTCTGTCTACGGAAACTTCCAAATTGAGACGGATGAATATGAGATTTTGTTCGATTTAATGGGACATGATAAGAAAAACGAAGGCAAGCGGATTAATTTTACCTTGCTCACGTCGGTAGGTGTGGTGGAGATAAATCAAAATTGCACCAAAGAACAAATCTTTTGCGCCTTGGATTATTTCAGAGAGTTAAATAAATTATGATCGTATGGACGCTCTTCTGACCAAAACAGATTCATCGATTGTCGGCGAAATTACGCTTCCAACCTCAAAGAGCATCAGTAACAGAATGCTCATAATTAACGCTTTGAGTTATTCTCCCTATCCGGTTAAAAATTTATCCGATTGTGATGACTCCAATGTCATGAATGAGGTTCTTCAATCGAACTCAAACCGTTTTGATATCGGTCATGCCGGCACTGCCATGCGATTTCTGACTGCTTATCTATCAAAAATTGTGGGGGAGTGGCACTTAACCGGTTCAGCAAGAATGAAGGAACGCCCAATTTCTATTCTCGTAGATGCCTTGCGACAGATGGGCGCTAAAATAGAATATACTGAAAATGAGGGCTTTCCGCCCTTGAAGATTATCGGAACTGCCCTTAACGGAGGTACTATCGAGTTGGACGGAAGTATCAGTAGTCAGTACATTTCGGCTTTGCTGATGATTGCACCAACTGTTCAGGGAGGCTTGACGCTTAGACTCAAAAATAACATAACATCCCGTTCCTACATCGAGATGACTCTTTCCCTGATGAAGAAATTTGGCATCAAGTACCAATGGATCGGGAATGAGATACGAATTGGAAATCAGTCCTATAAGCCTGTGCCATACTCGGTTGAGGCCGACTGGTCTAGTGCCTCTTATTGGTACGCAATGGCCGCACTGTCTGATCGATGCGATCTCTATTTGAAAGGCTTGTATTTGAATAGCTTGCAAGGAGACGCCATCCAGGCGTCTTGGTTTGAAAAATATTTCGGAATTAGATCGCGGCAGGAAGGTGATTCACTTAGATTGACAAAAGACAAAAGAGTTGACATCAAGCAACTCAATTTGAATTTTATTGCGAACCCGGATATTGCCCAAACCTTCGTTGTTCTGGCAATTGGGAAGAAGCTCGCTTTTCATTTCACCGGACTAAAAACCTTGAAAATTAAGGAGACAGATCGCATTGCTGCTTTAATTGCGGAATGTGCAAAATTAGGAGTTGTTCTAACTGAGCCGGCCGAAGGTGAATTGGTTTGGGATGGCCAGATTGCCGATTTGCTGACTCAAAGCATACCAAGTATTGAAACATATCATGATCATCGTATGGCGATGGCATTTGCCCCTGTTGCGATGTTTAACGGAGCTATTCGGATTGAAGATCCATTGGTGGTGACCAAGTCCTATCCGTCGTTTTACGAAGACCTTTGCAAAGTTGGTTTTGTCGTGGAAACAGTTATTCTTTAATTACCTCAATTTTCATCCGGAGGTTTTCTAATGGGCGATCGGCAGTTCCTGTTGGCTGAGCAGCAATAGAATCAATGACAGCTAATCCTTCAAATACCTCACCGAAAACAGTGTAGGCACCGTCCAGATGCGGAATTCCCCCAATCGTTGTATAGGTCTCTATTTGTTGTTTCGTAAGTTTCGGCGGATTCTGATCGACCTGAACGGTAGCTTTTTCTCTGAGTTTAGCCAGCAGCTTGTCGTAGCCCTCCTGATTTCTTGCCATCTGGAAAAGCATCAAAGTATCAATTTTATCCGCTTTCATTTTCAGAAAAAGTGCCTCAATAGCCTTACTGTTAAGTTTTTGCTCTATTGATGGAATATCATCCACGTTGTACACTTTCCCTTGCGCTAAATAGAATTGTGTGGCAGAGGATCGTTGCTCCGGATTTTCCTCATCCCCATTTCTGGCAGCAGCAATGACCCCCTTCTTGTGAATGATGCCGGCTCTGAACTCTGCCGGAATAGTATAATTCAGATCACCATCCCCCAGCATTTGGTCTTTGGCCGCACGCTTGGATTTTGGATCACCGCCCTGAACCATAAAGCCTTTGATGACGCGATGAAATAGCAGACTGTCAAAGACTCCTTCTTTTGTCAGTTTCATGAAGTTATCACGATGCAACGGGGTCTCATTGTACAACACCACTTTCATATCACCGAATCTTGTTTTGATGAGCACCTGTGGACCTTCCGGTATTGATTTGTTTTGCGAGAAAGAACAGGAGGAAAAGGTGGCAATTGCCAGGAGTAGGAAGGATTTTATAAAGAAGTTTTTCATTTCTGAATATTTTGTTGAATTTTGCGAACTCTCTGCTACTAATGGGCAACAGAATTCAAATTTAGGAATCAAATTTTTCCAAAGATAATATGAATGTGACATTTTGGTACACGAAAAATAAATTGTATGCGGTGTTAATAAAGGTTTTGTATTTTTAATTTCATCGAATTCGATGGAATCATGTCAAGTGGATAAATTATAAAATTCCGTACATTTGACCTATGAAAAATGAGCAATTTGATAAACAAAGGCTTATTGACTATTGGATTACCGGGTCAGATGATGACTACGAAACTATGATCGCCATGATCGAAACAAGACGATATAGCTGGTCTCTTTTTGTAGGGCATTTGATGATTGAAAAATTGTTAAAAGCTTATTATGTAAAAGTGAATGAGGATTATCCTCCTTTCGTACATAACTTGATAAAGCTAGCAAAGGATGCAGATATTGAATTGACGGAAGATTTAAAATTGAGACTGACTACAATAACTGCTTTTAATCTCAATACGAGATACGATGACTACAAGAAAAGTTTTCAGCGGAAATGTACTCATGAATACACGATGGAATGGATCAATAAAATTAATGAAGTGAGATCATGGATCAAAGAACAGATAAAATAATTAGAGATTATATTTCAACAGTAGCATGTAGGAATGAAAATTTCATTTCAGCTTATCTATTTGGTTCCTATGCAAAAAACAATGAACGAAAGGATAGCGATATTGATATTGCCCTAATTATTGATAATTTGAATGATCAAGAGAAGTTTGATTTGCAGGTTCAACTAATGTTATTGGCATCCGATTTTGATGTCAGGATTGAACCTCATCCAATTTCAAAAGTGGACTTCAATTCAGGTAATCCCTTTGTTGCAGAGATAAAACGAACAGGAATTGAGATTGAACTGCAGACTAGAGTAGCAAGAAGTTTGCTCTAATTCAATTTTAGAATTTCGCATTATCTTCCAGTAAGAAAAAAATTCCTTGCGAAGGAGAACTTCCCCATTGAGGTAAACACTAATTTTGCCATTCGATCTCTTCAAACATTCACCATGGAAAAATTTATCCTGTACAACACCCTGTCCCGTAAGAAAGAATTATTTGTCCCGATACACAAAGATCATGTTGGGATGTATGTCTGCGGGCCAACCGTGTATGGGAAGGCTCATCTTGGTCATGCTCGTCCTGCCATCACTTTCGACCTCCTTTTTCGTTATTTGCTGCACATCGGATACAAAGTGCGCTATGTTCGTAATATCACCGATGTTGGTCATTTGGTGAACGATGCAGATGAGGGAGAAGATAAAATTGCCAAAAAAGCTAAGGTAGAAGAGCTTGAACCGATGGAGATCGTTCAGCTCTATACAAACAGCTACCGCATGAATATGGGACAGCTGAACGTTCTTCCGCCAAGCATTGAACCAACTGCCTCCGGACATATCATCGAACAGATTGAGGCGATAAAGAAAATGGTTGATGCCGGATTTGCTTACGAAGTAAATAAATCCGTTTATTTTGATGTGGAAGCTTATGCTAAAAAATATCCTTACGGCATTCTCTCCGGCCGAAAAATTGAGGATCTCTACACCAATACCCGCGATCTGGATGGCCAGAGCGAAAAAAAATCTGGACTCGATTTTGCTCTTTGGAAAAATGCGCTTCCCGAACACATCATGCGCTGGCCATCTCCCTGGGGTATCGGTTTCCCTGGATGGCACACTGAATGTACTGCCATGAGCACGAAGTATCTGGGTGAAATTTTCGATATTCACGGCGGCGGACTCGATCTGCTTTTCCCTCATCATGAAGCCGAGGTGGCGCAAGGGATGGCGTGTTTTGGTCATCCTACGGTAAACTACTGGGTTCACAACAACATGATCACCATCAACGGACAGAAAATGGGTAAATCGCTGGGAAATTTTATCCAACTGGACGAATTTTTCACCGGTTCACATCCGCTGCTTGAAAAAGCATACGATCCGATGACCATCCGCTTCTTCATGCTACAGGCGCATTACCGCAGTCCTCTGGATTTCTCAAATGAAGCCTTGCAGGCTGCAGAGAAAGGATTTGAGCGCTTGACGAATGCCATGTCGCTTCTGGCCAATCTGAAAACTGCCGTAACTTCAACAATAGATGTTGAAAAATTGAGAATCGAATGCTACGAAGCTTTAAACGACGATCTGAATAGTCCGATTTTAATAGCCCACCTCTTCGATGGGGCTAAAATGATCAATTCAATCAATGACGGAAATACCACGATTACTCTGGAAGATTTGTTGAAACTTCAAAATCTTTATTCCAATTTAGTTATTGATGTTCTTGGACTTAAGCCACCTCAAAATACCAGTAATAGCAGTTCAAATGAACTCTTCGGTCAGGTGGTGGAACTTTTGCTCACTTTGCGGCAAGAGGCCAAAATGAAAAAAGACTGGGCCACATCAGACCAAATCCGCAATCGCCTTACAGCTTTGGGTTTTGAAATCAAAGACACCAAAGAAGGAGCCGATTGGAAGTTAAAAAGCTAAAGACAGAACAGTCGAAAATATTAATTTTTATGCCTTTTCACATACGTCGTATGCAACAATTCATGCGATAAATGTCCAAGCGGATGTCCCAGAAAATCGTGGTACAAAGTCATCAGATCCTTGTTCTGATGAGACTTGCGCAAAGTTTTCCCTTCATCTTCCCGGTATATAGCCTCTAATCTTTTCACTCTAATAAAATCGTTGACAGGACGTGGTTGTCCACCTCCGCTGATGCACCCACCTGGGCATC
>JBBQJE010000137.1:0-8990 GCA_038325635.1 Bacteroidales bacterium | reverse complement strand
TTCTCCATTAGGTCGTGATAGAGATAAAACTGAAGCCAATAGCCATAGTTGTATTTTTGCTGTATCGATTTTGGGCTTCGCATCAGACTATACCAGCTAAGGTTAATCCCCTGTTCTTCTGCAACAGCCGATGCATCGAGCGCATTTTGCCATATATTTTCGGAAACTTTTGTGTTGAGAGTAACAAGATCACGATAGGACAAGCCGGCAGTGTTGATCACCTTCGCACGATCGTCGATCCCCAATTTTTTGAGTGAAACAGTATGCTCGAACAGGGTGTCGCCATCGAGATCGTAGGCGATTTCGTCTAGAAATCCATTTTTATCGGTGTCTGTATATTTAATGGTTGAAAAGACTTTAGGTTCGGTCTGCATACGACCACTCCCATATCCATCATACAATCCGCCGAATCCCTGATACGAAAATGCGTTCTGATCGATGCGCCATGCACCCCATTCTGCTCCAAAGAGATGGATTCTTCCATCGAACTTACTTACGTATAAGTTGCCTTTGCCCGAATTGTCCATGTCCCATTCGCCACGATCGCCTGAAGCATCGGCCTGAGCATTATTATCGATCCCACCTTTTCGGGCACCAAGGATGAAAAGATTGCGGGGTTCGTATAGTTCAACACGTTCCCAACGATTGCAATCATCATCTTCATCGAAAGTGAAATAACATGAATTCCATTTACCGCGGTTAAAGACGAGGTTCCACGCTGATTGATGATCGGGATAAATCAGTTCTGAAATTTGCCGCCAGCGCGGATCCATAAATAGGGAGTCGGTAGCCGGAAGTCCACGCATATTGTCGAATTTATGCACCTGATCCATGTAATCAAAACCACCGCCACGAAAATGGATGGTCATATCCAGATCAAATTCATTTTGCGGTGAATTATCGTTGTCGAGGTCGAAAGAGAGCGAAGCCCAATCGATTTTTCCGGTCAACTTCATGTTATCTACTGTATTGGGAAGCGTTCGGTCGTTTACAATCGCAGGTGAATCGCACAAGCGAATTGCCATCTCTGTTAGTCCATCGTTATCCTGATCGTAAAAAAGAAAGGGATTTTCCCAGTTTAGACGAACATCGTTCATCTTATCTGTGGTGGTGTGCATTTTTAGGAACATGCTTTTTCCGTGATAATCTTCAAAGAAATCGGATTGCCCATTGTGCATCCAAGCACGAAGTTCGAAGGTGTCCCAATCGATATAATTGAAGATGTTATCGAGATCAGTATCAAGCACCCACATGTAATGACCCGGCCCCCATGCATTTTTATTTTCCATGGCTACATAATCAACTACTACTTGCATATCGGCTTTACCATCTTTGTTGGTGTCGTTCCAGTCGATGATCAGGTCTTTGTAGCTGCCAAATTGGCCGTTTTTATCACGGTCTATCATCAGGCAATCACTGTCGGTATCGCCTTCGGTATCGGTCCATTTCATGTCGTCGTCGTCATCGATCCAACGAACTGGGGTGTTGTTGATGGTTATGGTTTCAAGCATATCCGGGTCTCCATCATTATCCAGATCGGTGTACTTGATTTTTGTACCGGCAGGAGCAGGTGGCAACCGATAAGAGTTAAGTGGAATGTTGGAGTTCCAGTAAGGTTTTGGAACCTGTGCTGAAAGAAGATGAGAAGACAGAACAAGAAGCAGTGTTAGAATAGCGTATTTCATAAGAAAATAATTTAGTTAAAATGTTGGTCTTATGGAACATTCACATTTATTTTCATGTGCTTTCGTGAACAGTAGTTCATGGATGTTTCATCTGTTTGTAATTTGTTTTTAATTTGCCTTGTTACCTACCCCCAGATTAATTTGTGGGCTATTTGCAGATAACTTCTACGAAGTTAAAATTAATGTCTTTAGCTAAACGACATTGAATTATATCATTTCAAAAAAAAACTGGTCTCAATAGGACATGAGACCAGTTTTACTAAACAGTAAATTGTTTGATTCAATTATGAATTAACCTATTTCACCGTGATTTTGCCACTATCTACGACCACCTGGTTATAGTCTGGTCCGCTATAGCCATGATTGGTCACAACAACAGAAAGCGTAAAAGCTCCTGCTGTTTTGTAGGTGTAGGAGCAATACCATCCTCCAGCAGTCTGAGCAGTTTTCAGACCTTTAGCACCGATCAATCCATAGTCGGTATAAGCGTCGCTTGCAGAAAGGACGGGGTGGTTAAACATGTCAATCGAATCGGCATACGTTAAACCTCCGTCCATGCTGATTTTCTTTTTCATAACAGTTCTGTTGCCGCTTGGCCAAACGGAGCAGATATCTGCGCTAGTAGAAATAACAAATTTCACGGCTTTCCCCTTAGTTGGTATAGTTATGAGAGAATCTTTACCGCTTTTGTCGGTCATGTATAATTTAACCTCGTTGACAGTTGGGGCAGGAACTGTGTCTTCTTTAAGGCACGATATGAGCGAAAGAGATAGTGATACTCCCAGTATTAATAAAAATAGTATTTTTTTCATTTTCTTACTTTTTACAAGTTGATTAATATCCGGTGTTCTGAGTTAAAGTAGGGTCTTTTTCGATTTCACCAACAGGAATTGGCAGAATAAGCTGATATTCAGGAATTGGTCCGGTGATGTAGATCTTATCATCATAGTCAACTTTTGTCATAAGTGATTTGGTGATAACTGCGATAGCTTTTCCGGTTCTGACTAAATCGAAATAGCGGTGTCCTTCGAAGGCCAGCTCCATTCTCCGCTCATGCAAAATTTGATCGATGGTCAGATCGGCTTCTACAATTGGAGCTGTTGGTCTAACTCTGGTGCGAACCTGATTGAAATAGATCAAAGCTTCTGCCTTTTGGCTTGTTAACATTAACGCTTCGGAATACATTAGCAGTGCATCGGCATAACGTGTTACCATATAGTTGTTGTCCGCTCCCGTGTTTACATAATTCTTAACGGTAGCTGAGGTTGGGCTTAATTTAGAAGCCCAAGCCTGGATTGGAGGTGTATCACCGGGGCATTTCCCTGAATCGATCGAGGCAGCATATCGTGTTAATTCATTGCTGTTTACGAAGTCGCGCATCAGATTATGTTCAACAAGTAATTGATTGCTTGATGGAGCAGATAACCTTTTACCGATATCGACACCCATCCATTTGAACCAATAACTTGGTTGTCCGGCCGAAACATTGAAATTGACTTCAAAGATAGATTCAGCATTAAACTTGTTGTTGGTTGCAAAAACACTTGAGTAAACAGGAAGCAAAGAATAAGTTCCTGCTGATTTATCGACGATTAATTTTTTGAGTGTTTCGGCCGCTTTGGCAGGATTGTTCATCGTAAGATATACTTTTCCTAAAATAGTCAGTGCAGCACCCTTTGTTGTACGTGCTTCTTCGTTTTTCAGAGCCGCATCACCTTTCTTGTAGCAATTTGCATAAGCGAATTCCAGATCAGGAATGATTACCGTCGTATAAATGTCGGAAACACTGGCACGGCCAATACCGAATGCCGCGTTAGGATCTTCAAAAGGAGCCACAACTTTAGGGACATTGCCATAGATCCGAACAAGATTAAAATAGGCGAGTGCTCTCAGAAATGTAGCTTCACCACGATAGGCCTTTACCAGTGCGCCTTCGGTGGCATCTTTCGGTTTATAATTGTCAATGATTGCGATGACATTATTGCAGTTAACAATCATTTTATAGTTATTAATCCAGATGTTTCCTTGTGAGTTGGCATTTGTTTTTTGGAAAATATGCCAAACACCGCTCCATGTGAAATCTTTACCATCATCTGCCATTAATTCGGTAATCAATGGTAAATCACCTTGGTTGTAAATGTTTTGCAGATTTTTATAACAAGCTATTAATCCGGTTTTTATCTCTGCGGGATTGTTGTAATACGAGCCGGTAGCCAATGCATCTTCAGGTTGTTTATTCAGAAATTTTTCTGAGCAGCTAAACAACAGCATGGTAAGTATAAATAGTGAAAATATTTTTTTCATATCATTCATTTTTTTGTATTCGATTTACAGTGAAATGTTTAAACCAAAGGAGATCGTTCTTGCCAACGGATACGAACCTCTGTCGATACCCTGTGAGGTTGTTTGATCGCCTTTAAAGTTGGTTTCTGGATTAAATCCTGGAAATTTAGTGATGAAAAAGGCATTCTGAATTGTAGAATAAACTCTTACATTGGAAAATCCTCCTAATTTGGCCAGATTCTTTGGTAAAGTATACCCAAACGATATATTTTGAATATTTACGTAAGTTCCTTTGTAAATCAATGTTCCTGAAAGGTCAGAACCTTCGTAGCTTTTGCGTATTGGAGCCGGATATTTGGCATTGGTACGGTCGGGGCGCCAGTAATTATTATAATATTCTGCGGTAGTATTCATCAGACCTGCTCCACGACCGAAAATAGCGGTGTATTCCAACATGTTGATATCACCTCCTGAAACGCCATTTACCTGAACGGAAAGATCGAATCCTCGAAATTCAAAAGAGTTAGTCATTCCCCAAACAAAGTTAGGGATAGATGAACCAATAATCGAATTGTCGCTGGCATCGATGATTCCGTCACCATTCACATCGGCCATTTTTGGCATACCCGGCGATGTGCGATTTTTCCATAAGGGATTTGAAGCATTTATAATTGGTAATGTTTTAACTTCCTGCCAATCTTTATAGGCACCCAAATTCACCATGCCCCATAATTCGGCCAATGGTTTTCCTTCTGTGGTATAGCAGTTATCGATTATCAGTGGTCGTTTGTCTTTACCAATATCCAATACTTTATTGCGGTAATACGAAATATTGAAATCGGTTGTCCATTTGAAAGCACCGGTCATATTTCTCGTATTGATTGACCATTCGTAACCGCGGTTGCTCATCGACCCAATGTTAGCCATGTATGATCCAAAACCTGTAATAGTAGGCAGTGGCATATTGAACAACATATCGGTCGTTTTACGGTAGAAATAGTCGACACTCAACGTGATTCTGCTATTGAGCAGTTGCATATCGGCACCAAGGCTATAATCGGTTGTTGTTTCCCAACCTAATTTTGGATTGGCAACTTTACCGTCAAGGTATCCAGCAGATACGGTTGATCCTGCTCCTAAGACATAAGAGGTTGAATTTAATGTACTTAATGCCTGGTAATTACCAATTCGGTCATTTCCAATAACACCCCAACCACCACGAATTTTTAAATCGCTTACGTATTTTTTCAGTGGGGCAAAGAATTTTTCATCCGAGGCGCGCCATGCGACAGACAATGAGGGGAAAACACCCCATTTTTTGTCTTGTCCAAAGCGTGAAGAACCGTCTCGGCGAACACTACCCGTAAAATAATATTTTCCACCATAATTATACATTACACGGCCAAAACTACCAATCATTGTTTCGGATGATCTGTTCGATCTGGCATCGGTTTGAGCATTCAAAATAGTAGTGGCCTGATTCAATGTGCTTATTAAGTCAGTTGGATAATCGTATTTGTTGATGTAATTGCTTCTGTAGGACGATTCTTCGGTGGAATAGCCGGCCATGGCAGTCAATGCATGCTTTCCAAAAGTCTTCTGGTACGTCAGGAAGTTTTGAGAATTCCAATATAACCTCGTGCTGGTTTGATTGGTTCCCTGCGAACGCGAGAAAGTTTGTGACGCTGTTGGCGTGGCGTTAGGAAGAAAAAATTGTTGTTCCCAGTACCTGAACTCGGTATGAAACTCAGATCTGAACTTGAGATCTTTTAGAATGTTAATCTCGCCATATAATGTTGAAATATTTTTTGCTGTTCTTCTGTTGTCCTGTTTCATAAATTGATGGAGTGGATTAACAAAAGTAGATAGATTCCAGTCCCATGTATTATCTAATACCGTTCCGTAATAAACAGGATTACCCTGGTCATCGCGTGGATTAAAGAAAGCCGGCATGGCGATCGCATTATAAAATGGATTAGAATTACTTCCCCCTTCAGTATTCGATAATACACTTAAGTTTTCAATCGAAGGAGCCAATAATAAACCTACTTTGACCCTGTCGCTAATTTTTAAATCAACATTTGCGCGAAACGAAAAACGGTCATATCCTGATGTTGGAACAATCCCTTCCTGGTTGAAATATCCACCAGAAATCATGTATGAAACATTGTCTGTACCTCCTGTTGCAGAAATCTGAAAATCGTTCACTTTACCTGTACGTGTTATCACATCCTGCCAGTTAGTATCATAAGGCATTGCCTTTGTCTCTGGAGTAACTGTAATCCAGCGTGCATGTTTGGAGCCCGGCTGTGCCATAGCGGAAGCGTGTTGTGAATATTTTGCCCAATTGGAGATTCTTAATGCATCTGGGTCGTTCGCTTTCCACAGTGGTGCATTCGGGTCATTGGTACCAAAATTAGGATCTTCAAGAATATAAGCATTTCCACGGGCATCATCCATATACTTTAACATTTCCTCCCTGTTCAATACATCTATCTTGTTGATCATGTTTTGAACGCCGGTGCTAACATTAACGCTGATGGTCGGTTTTCCTGTTTTGCCCTTTTTTGTTGTAATCAAAATGACACCGCTGGCGGCCTGCGTACCATAGATAGCACTTGAGGACGCATCTTTAAGAACTTCAATCGATTCTATGTCGGCTGGGTTTATTGAGTTTAACGGATTTTCATTTTTATTGAATCCGTCTTTCATCGGGAATCCATCAATAACAACCAGCGGACTGGTTCCGCCGTTGATGGAACTTACACCACGAATCACAATATTCGATCCTCCACCCGGAGCAGCATTGGTATTTGAAATACGAACTCCCGCCATTTTTCCCGAAATGGCTTGCGAGAAGTTTGATACAGGTTTATCTTTCAGATCTTGCGAAGAAACGGAAGATATGGCAGTTGATACGTCTCTTTTCTTTTGGGCACCATATCCAATGGCAACAACCTCCTCGATCCCAAATGAATCATCTTCCATTTTTACTTTGAAGGTGCTGTTATTACCAATTGTTATTTCTTGGGTTACCATTCCCACAAAGGAGATAACCAAGGCTTTTGTTCCATCTGGAATTGTAAATGAAAAATTGCCATCATTATCGGTGATTACCCCGGCGGTAGTACCTTTTGCAACCACCGAAACTCCCGGAAGAGAATTACCGGCAGAATCTGATACTTTACCCGAAACTGTTTTCCTGGCCTGGTCTAAGCTAACTGTGACCGGATTTTGTCCACTTTCATCCGTGATGATAATGTACCTGTCCACAATTTTATACTGGAAATAGGTCGATCCAAGAATTTTATCCAAGACGATGTCGATTGTCTCGTGATCGGCCTTAACGGAGATCTTTTGCGCTACATTTAGTTTGCTGCTGTTGTAGGCAAATTTAAATTCCGAAAGTGACTCGATTTGCTTGAAAACACGCTCAATGGAGGCATTTTTTGATTCAAATGTCAGCCGTGTGTTTTGAGCATACGATGCTGCACCAAACGATAGCAGCCCCCAAAGCATTAAAATAAAAGTTAATTTCATAATTCGCAAATACTTGCGTCCGGGAATAAAATAATTACCGAACAGATTTGTCCTGATTTTTTTCATAAATTTGAACTGTTAAGTGTTAAACTTTTGTTTGACATTGAAAGAGCGGTAATTCTTCGACCAATTATCGCTCTTTGTTTTTTAGATCATTTTTTTGTTTTTTGGTGTTAAGATGATTTTTCCTTTTTCATATTTAAAGTCTACCGACAGGGCCAGACTAAGAATATCCATTAATTTCTCTAACCGTTCACCTTCATATAATTCAACGGTAAGCCGGCGATTATTGAATTGTTTTTCATCGTAAATCATTTCAACGTTGTACCATCGTTCAATTTTTTTCACCAACTTAATGAATGCGTCATCCTTGAAGATCAATTGATTTTTCTTCCAACCATCGATCTCATCTTTTTGAAAACGTACAAGTGCCAGATCGTGAGTAAGGTCGGAAAAGATAACGGACTGACCAGGATTAAGTATTTTTTCGACTGGCAGATCCGATCCTTTTGCAGGTAAAATCAAATTTATTTTTCCTTCGAAAAGCGATGTTTCTACCTGATTTTCATCGGAGTATGCCTTGATATTAAATTTGGTTCCAAGTACTTTTATATCCGGACCAGAGGTATGCACCAGAAAAGGCTGATGCTCATTTTTGGTCACTTCAAAGAATGCTTCTCCGTTTAAGAACACATCACGCTGATCCTTACTGAACTGTCCGGGATACCTAATTTTGGTGTCCGAGTTGAGCCAAACTTTTGTTCCGTCGGAAAGTACAATTTGAGATTTCTGTCCGCGGGGAGCAATAGTCTCTGAATATTGAATAACGGGTTGAGTCCCTTGATTGATCAAGTACCAGAATCCTAACCCAAGCATAGGAATTAGAAGGACTGCTGCAATTTTTTGGTAGAAATTGATGATGCGGGTTATCGAAAGCCCTGTTTTTTCGGAAGGCATCGTTCTGTATTCCTTTATCTGGTTGAATACGGATTCTATCAACAAATCAGAATTAATTTCGTTGGTAGTATCCCAATGCTCCGACAACCAGATCTCAACTTCTTTATGAGAAGAAGGGTCTGATAGCCAATGTTTTAATTTATTAAGTTCTTGGCGACTGCATTCTTTTTCAGCCAGAAACCGGTTCGCAATTTCTGTAATTTGTATAGTCAATTGGTTTTATTTGTTAGTAATACGAGGGGAGTCAGTTTTTCCGTGAAGGTTAATTGGATAATATTCGCAGAGGTGCTTTTCATTGCCGTTGGCTTCAGCCAACGGGCGGATAATATTCGCAGTGGTGCTTTTCATTGCCGTTGGCTTCAGCCAACGGGCGCAGTGGTGCTTTTCATTGCCGTTGGCTTCAGCCAACGGGCGGATAATATTCGCAGTGGTGCTTTTCATTGCCGTTGGCTTCAGCCAACGGGCGGATAATATTCGCAGGGATGCTTTTTCATTGCCGTTAGCTTCAGCCAACGGGCGGATAAT
>JBBQJE010000136.1:0-9104 GCA_038325635.1 Bacteroidales bacterium | reverse complement strand
TATTAGCGTTGAAAAGGGAATTGTGTGTAAAGATTAGCGCAAGGAAAGAACCAATTGCTGCCAATGGTATAGAGAACATCAGCACAAACGGTGTAGCAACAGACTCAAATACGGATGCTAAAATCATGAATATCAGTAAGAAAGCTGCCAAAATCAAGAAATAGAAATCTTTGAGTGTATCTTCTTCATGGATTACCTGAATGGCAATACCCGATGGCATATTATAACTTTCAACAATCTTATCTACCTCTGCACGATAGGATTCCAAGAGATCTTTTGAATCCTGAGAAGCCCCAATAAAGCGGAATCGAACTTCTATCTGTTTTTCCTGGTTCACCCTTGATATACTGGCATAACCGGATGAAAGCACTACCTCACTAATATTTTGGAGCTCATGCAAGCCGCCTTTTGAATCTGCAACGGGAAGTGTTCTAAGGTCGAAAGCAGTTCTGTTCTTTTTGGCCTCTTCGGCAGTCTGTCCTCTTTTGGGCATCTCCTTAATGGTGATGTCGTACTGTTCGTTACCTTGTTTGTAGGGAATTGTCGTTACTATTTCTTTGCTGAAAGAATTCAATTCACCGGAAATGCTGGCAAGCGATACGTCATAAGCATTCATCAGTAAGGGATTGAATGCTAAATGAACCTCAGGACGATTGTTGGAATAACTTACCCGAACGCCATTCATGGATTCTAATCCCTCTAAAAAGTACTGGAAATCGGAGGCAACATTTTTCATCACATCAAAATCCTGCCCTTTTATGACGATTCGTTCCCAGTTGGAACCAACGCCCATCAAGGCCATGAAATTTCCTGAACCCGAACTTGTCATTGGTGATCCTCCGCCAACACTATTATTTCCGGTAGAGGATGCGTCCGCAATGTCGATCGTTCCTCCCGGAACATCATTCATCTTGTTGGTTACCTCATCACGAATTTGTGATAGCGAACGCTTCTTAATTTTCTGGAAATCTTCCTTTAATTGAACCGTTACACTGGCACTTTCAACCTGAATATTACAAGTAACATCTTTGATCTCTTCAATACCTTTAATTCGATTTTCGATCTCGCTTACTACTTTATCACTCGATTCGATGGTTGAACCGGATGGCAAGGTAACGTTGATGCGAAATGCGGTTGTCTTCACCTCACTTAGTGTTGACATACTAACAGCTAGGCAGATAAATATTGTAACGAAAAAGAAGACGAGTGCGCCAATGATAGTTTGAGCCGGTTTTCTTAGTGAATACTTTAACAGCATAACATAAGCCTGAACCAGTTTATTCCGGGTAGAGACTTGCGTAAACTCCATATTACCACCTGCTTTCTTCTTCAGGAAAGCATAAGCCAACATTGGTACCAAAAGCATGGCAACTGAAAGGGAAACCAATAACGTTGAGATAATGGAGATTCCAATATTTTTGCCCAACAATTTGATCAGGAAATTATCCGAGAACAGGAAGGGCAAGAAAATTGTTGTCGTTGTCATCGTGGCAGCGATAATGGAGCGCCACACTTCCGAAGTACCCTGGACTACTGCATCCCGCGGAGACTTACCTGTGGCTCGCAGCCTGTATATATTTTCCAAAACAACCACGCTGTTATCGAGCAATATTCCTACAGCCAAAGCCATTCCCACCAGCGTCAAACTGTTAATTGTTACATCAGAATAGTAGAAAAAGTTAAAGGCAGTGAGCACCGAAATAGGTATTGCAAGGGCAATAATTGATACTAATTGAATGTTTTTCAGGAAGATCCACAGAACAAAGATGGCCAGTAACGCACCAACCAGCGCTAACTCACCAATCTGGTTCAAATTTTTCTCCATCGTATCTGCGGCATTGTTTTGAACCGTGATCTCTATTTCTTTTGGTGCCAGATCTTTATTCAGTTTTGCAATGGCCTCCAGTGTTTTATTGGAGAGATCTATCAAATTTGATTGAGCATCGTTCACAAGGGTGATTGATACTGCATCCTTACCGTTTACTCTTGAATAGGATGTTTGTTCTTTCGTGCCGAAGTACACTTTAGCGACATCTTTCAACAAAATTGGCCCATTGGCTATCACTAAATTTTCAATCTGGCTAAGATTATCAAATTCAGAGGTGACCTGCACCGTATACTTGAGATTAGAACCGTAAACGTCTCCTGCATAAGCCCTGGTTCGATAATTTTGTGTCAGCTTATTCCGAATGGTGGATGCCGTAATTTTGTAGGCATTACAAACATCCATATCCAGTTGGATCTCAATCGTTTTCTCGCGACCGCCAAAAATGTTTATTCCGGCGATACCATCAACGTTTTGAAGTTCCGGTTTGATCTTCTGATCTGTGATATTTCTAACAAGATCCACCCCGCCGGTACCCCGAACCTGCAACTGCATGAATTGCTTGTTTAGCTGTTGAAGGTCAACTTTGACAACGGTTACAATAAATTGTTCCGGTATTGATGCCTTAATCTCGTTGATTTTCTCCTGCAGTTTCAGGTAAGTGTATTTGAAATTGACCTTTTTGTTGAATTCTACCATGATCGTTCCACGCCTCGACTGACAGGAAGATTCCATGTTTTCGATGCCCTGTAACGTTCCGATGGCTCCTTCGAGCGGGATGATCGCCTGACTTTCCATGAATTTCGGGTCTACCTCCTGTTGGCAGGATACCTGCACATACAGCATAGGAAGTTCGGCATTCGGGAACAGCTCCATGGAAAGATTCTTCCAGGAGACATATCCCAACATGCTTAGCCCGAGGAAGAGCATGCTGATCAATACTTTTCTTTTTATAATGAAGTCCATCCGTTGAAAATTGTAAGTTTAATTATCTTGCTCGATGGGTTTATTGCTTGTCAATAGATCATAAACACAAGGAATCACTAAAAGCGTGAGCAGAGTACTGGTGACCATACCACCGATTACTGCAAGTGCCATTGGTGATCTAAGTGCGACACTATCGCCAAATCCAATCGTAAGCGGAACCAGTGCGATGATGGTGATGATACTCATCATCACGATAGGACGTAACCGTTGTTGACCAGCCTGAGCAATGGCTTCTCGTTTCTCCATACCCAGTTCCCGTAATTGATTAATACGGTCGACAAAGATGATGGAGTCGTGTACCGCAATACCACCCAACATGATAATTCCGATAATGGCCATCATGTTAAATGTTTGTCCCATTATGAAAAAGAGTATAATCGTGCCGACAATCGCAAAAGGAATCGACAACAGGATCACAAATGGATGTATCAAGGATTCAAATTTTGCGGCCAAAACCATGTAAACCAATACGATGGATAAAATCAATGCAAATCCTAAATTAGCCCATGATTCTTGTCGTTTTTGCTCTTCTCCGGCTATTTTAAAACGATAATCCTGCGGGAGTTCGATTCCTGATATCTTAGTTTGAATTTCTTTGGAAATTTTATCAAGTGAAGCACCTTTTTTAAGTTCAGCCATCACTTTTCCAACCCTAATCTGGTTGCTATGGTAAATCTCTTTTGGCGCAATCGCTTCTTTCAAGGTGGCCACTTCGCTCAACCTGACAATTTGCGTCCCATTGCGAATAATTACATCTCCTAACTCAGACAGTCCTAGTTTGGGAAGGTGAATGGTTATATCACGCAATTCGCCGTTTTTATCGTATTGACCAACTAACTGACCTTCCAGTTTTGAGGTAACCTGCGTAACAATGTCACTAACAGCTAAACTGTAAGTTCCCGCGCGAAAACGGTCGACCATCACATTAACCTCAGGATAGCCTTGATCCATATTAGTGGAGAAGTTGTACAATCCAGGTATATCTTGAACAACTTTTTTTGTACGGTGCGTCAATGAATCAAGTACGACCAAATCATCCCCTCTAACCTCAACAACCATTGGGGCTTCGCTGTTACCAAGAATGCTTTGTAACGCTGTTTCATCCTGAGCAAAACTTATCTCCATCTCCGGATTCGAAGCGTACCATTCAGCGATGGCTGCAATTACTTTCGAAGAGCTGTAATCTTTATTTGGTTTCAGTATGACTTTTATCTCAGCAGTATTGTCGCCTTCAAAAATTGAGGTTGCACTTGTTGACAAACCTGTAGAAGGACCAATTTTGGAGAACAGTCCTTGTAAATTATCGCCAAGAAGATCCCTAACCATACTTTCGATCGAACCAGTAGCCTCAGAGGTACGAAGCAAAGTTGTTCCTTCTCTCATTTTTAGGTTGATAGTGAACTCTTTACTTTCGCTTTTCGGCATAAATTCGCTCCCGATCTTTGGAATAAGGAAGAGAGATAAACCGAAAAGAACCAAGGAAGAAAGAATCACAACCATGCGATGGGGAAGGAGATTGGTCAGGAAAGTGCTATATCCGGTTTTCTTTTGTATGACAATACTCGGATTCTTTTTATTCTTAAATAACCGGTGATACAACATTGGAATAACAAAAATGGCTACAACCAATGAAGATATCAACGAAAATGCAACGGTCCAGGCTTGATCTTTGAATAAAGCACCAGAGGCACCATGCATGTAAATAATTGGCAAAAATACCACAATGTGAGTGAGGGTAGAAGCTGTAATGGCGCCTCCAACTTCCGCTGTTCCAACAATGGCGGCGTCTTTTGCTGACATGCCGTTCTCATGGTTTCGAAAGATATTTTCCATTACCACGATGGCATTGTCGACGAGCATTCCTGCCCCTAAGGCTAAACCACCCAGCGTCATTATGTTAAGCGATAAACCATTGAAATACATCAGATTAAAGGTGGCAACAATGGAAATAGGGATGGATAAGCTTACAATCAAGGTTGTACCAATGCGTCTCAAAAATAAGAATAGGATAATGACAGCAAGGATAATCCCAAAGTACATGGTATTCTTAACCTCATCAACAGCACTGCGGATAAACGTTCCTTGGTTTGAAACAACGGTGAACTTATATCCCGGAAGGGCTTTCTCTATTGTAGCCAATGTTTTGTTAATCTCTTCAACCGCTTTTACGGTATTGTATTTAGTCTCTTTGTAGATCGAAAGGGCAATAGAACGTTCGCCATTGATACGTACAATGTTTACCGGCTCTTTGTTTGCGAAACTCACTTTGGCAACATCTTTTAAGAACGTTGGTGCTTTTTCTGCAGAGGTACTCCCGGTTACAGTAGATTTATAACCAACGATCAGGTTTTCGAAATCTTCTTTTTGTTGAAGAAGACTGACTCCTTTTACCACATATTGCAATCCGGTTTCGGTTATTGTTCCCCCTGAAATACTTCTGTTATAAGATTGTATTTTCTGTGAAAGCTGGTCGACAGTTAAATTGAAAGATTCAAGTAAATAAGGATCAGTATCGATCCTAACCTCGTTTGTTTCGACACCACTCAAATCAACCTGAGCAACACCTTCAATACGGACAAGCTCATTCCGAATATAGTTCTCAGAAACTTTGCGAAGCTCGTTCATGTCCTTGATGGTGGTATGCGCTAAACCAACAATCATAGCAGGTTTAGTATTTGGATCGTGCTGAGTTATTGTTAACTCAGTGATCTGGCTATTCTGAGAATAAGCGGTAAGTGCTTTCTGGAGGTCCAGAAATGCCTCATCCATGTCTTTATTCCAGGCGTATTCAACAGTTATTTGAGCCGATCCTGTTTTTGAGATGGAGGAAACTTGAAGAACACCACTCTGTCTGGTAGCAATGGCCTCAATGTTAGATACATATAATTTCTCCATCTCTTCGGGAGGTCTTTCTCCAGACTTGATCTCAACGAAAATTCGAGGCGAATTCAAGTCAGGGAACAGATCGATCCCCAGTTTTTGATAGGAGATGACACCAAGTAGCAGTACCCCCAGAACCATCATCAATATGGTAACCGGATAATTGACTGCAAAATTTGTCAATTTCTTCATTCGGAAATTATTTTAAGAATTTTGCCTGGATGAACAGGTAAACTATTTGACGATCTTAACTTTTGAATTGTCCCGTAAGGTTTCAAATCCTTTAACAACCAAACGAGTATTGGCTTTCAATCCTTCAATTACCTCGACAGATTTTTCATTTTCAAGACCTGTCGTAATAGTTCTGCGCTGAGCAGCACCCCTGTCTACAATGAATACAGTCTTCCCTCTTCCACCAGCAACGATGATTTCTTTCGGAATAACGATAGCACTGTCCTTTCTGGCAATTTCGATGTCTGCTTTGACAAACATTCCGGGACGCAATTTCAGATCCGGATTGTTAATAGTCATCTTTCCTTTAAAGGTTCGGGTTTCTGTACTAATAATTGGAGAAAGTTCGCTGATTTGGGCTTTCAAGGTATCATTAGGCAATGTGTAATTCGTAATGTTAACCTCCTGTCCCAATTTAATTGTTGTGAGATATTTTTCAGGGAGGTTGACATCCATCAACAATTTACTATAATCCATAAGAGTGATTACACTGGTACCGGCATTGATACGTGCATAATTTGTAATCTGAGGAATATCAACGATAACTGCACGAAATAAGGCTTTTACCTCTACTTTTTGTTGTTGAATCTTTGCATCTTCAAAACTGGTCTTTGCATTTGCAAGTGCAACTTCTGCATTTTTTGTATCTCGAAGCGTAACACCTCCTTTTTCAAAGAGTGATTTTTGTTTCTCATATTCCAGTCCGGCTATTTCAAAATTCAATTTTTTAGTGTCGAACGAAATATTATTAACATATTCCGGATTTTCAAGCTTAACCAGAACGGTTCCTTTGTCAACCATATCCCCAAGTTTGAATTCTCTGCCTGTTTTTGGATTAATTGCAAGAATGTAATTGCCAGCCATTTCGGTGGCTAAAACTACCTGACTTGCAGCATTAGCAGTTCCGGTACTGTTGATATACTGAACGATAGGTCCCTTTTTGACATCTATTACCGACACGGGGACGGCGATATCATTTTGAATCTGACTTTGTTGATTACCGCAAGAGGCAAGGATCGGTAGTAAAAGGAGAAATCTCCACATTTTATTGATTTTCATACAATTGGTGTTTTCTATTTATAAATTATTTTTTTTCTTTTGCTTTCAGATATTGTTCCGGAACAACAGGCTCGTTTCGGGTAAAGTCGTACAGTGACTGAATTTTAAGATTCAGCAATTCGAGTTTATAGTTGATCAACGACTGTGCATAAGCCATTTTATTGTTTGATAACTGCACCTGATAAAGGTTGAGATCCATACTTGTCAAATCTCCATTTTTAAATCTTTCCAAGTTAATATCGTAGGTGAGTTGAGAGTTTTTCTGGTTTTGCAACGCAATGTTGATTTGATCTTTCAAATTACTTAAATTCCTGACAACTTGTCTGATATCAACTTTGATCTGAATATCCTGATTGGAGTAGTTTAGCTTCTGAGTGTTAATTACAGCTGTTTGAGCCCGGATTTGTGCCGCACGTTGACCCCAGTCAAAAATGGGTACTGTAAAAGTGACTCCGTAATGAGGACTCTTTGTTGGCTTATCATAGACGTTTCTTAGTGATGGATCATCTCCTGATAGACCTACAGATAATGCTAAATCACCTTTAAATTCATTTTGAGCCTTAATTGCTATCAAGTCAAACTGGGAGGTCTCTATACTTATTTGACGTTGACGAAGTTCCATTCTCGAAGCAAGTCCGTGTTCCAATGCTTTCTTGCCATCAATTTCAATAGGAGCAACGGCAACATCTGTCATTACAGAAATCTCCTCAAAAATATCCATTCCGATATATTGTTTGAACTGGTCTTTTGCACTTTCAAGGGATACTCTGGCTGAAGCTTTACTCGATTTAGAAGTTTCGAGGTTAACTTCTGCCTGGAAAAGCTGCTCTTTGGCTGCCAAGCCCGCATCAACTTTATTTTTGATGATCTCGTAACTCTTCTGAGTGTTAAGATTTTCATCTTCTCTAATGGTCAGACTCATTTGAGCCATAAACACATTGTAGAATAATTGAGAAACGGTTTTTTCGAGTGCTAGTTTTTGCATTGAATAGCTTAGCTGGGCATTTTCATTATTTAACTCAAGCGTTTTCAATGCAACCTTCGTTCTATTGTAGGTGAAAAGAGGTTGGGAAAGACTAAGATACAAGTTGTTATAAAAAGCTTCATTAACGATTGGTTTACCCGATGCATCTGAAGTGTTTGATTGCCATCCAAAGGTATTGACCAACGAAATTTTTCCATCCGTAGCAAGAATAGGTTGGTCTACCCTGAAGGTTCCGGATGAATTAATCAACTCATTGGTAAACCAAGTGGATGTACGGTTATCAAATTTCCTGCTATTGCTGTAATCTATTGGATTGACATTCAAAGCAAATTTTGATTTTAAACCAGCACGTTGTGCATTGAGGTTTTCAGTTGTTCTTTGAAGGTTGAGAAGCGTACTCTGGATAGCAGGACTATTTACAAATGCAATTTCCATTGCCTTTTCCAGCGTAAGGATAGTTTGACCCTGCGATTCGTATTGAAAAAACAAGAGTAAACTCATTAAAAACAAGAGCGATGTTACTTTTTTCATGTTACCGATATGATGTTAATTTTCTTTAATAAGCTTGACAGCATCTGCATAAACGACTTTAGCTTTTGAATTATTTGACAATTCGATTTTAGCCGAATCAGATGAGAAATGATACGTTCCAACTTCAACCCATGTACTTTCACGTCCATCTGGCTTCACAATTGGATGATCGATGCCATCATCATGAGTGACACTGAAATCATAGGTTTCTTCAGGCTGATTACCTTGATCACTTCCTCTCATCCCGAATCTAATTTTCGGGATATAGGCAAAGAGTTTATAATATCCACCTTCTTTTATAGCTACGCTCCAAATGGCTTTGCGGTCGCCCGTACCACCTTTGCAGTAGTAAGCAGAACGGATTTGTTTCCCGTAAAATTGTTCATTTGTGGTAAGTGTCCATTCTACCTGTGGTTGCCAAAGATTCATTCCCTTATATTTAAGATCATCTTCCTGAACGCCGGATGTAAACAATCGTTTGATAAAACTCTTTGAAATGGGCTGTACCAATCTGAAACCGGGATCCTCAGTATCAACGATGATTTCTCTAGGTTCAGAACCATCCGTATAGGGAATAACTTCATCCTTATCAGATCCCTCACCTTT
>JBBQJE010000135.1:0-9381 GCA_038325635.1 Bacteroidales bacterium | reverse complement strand
TCATTCGGATCTCACTTAAAAATAATTTAGCCGTAGGAATTCATTTTTCTGAATTACCGGAAAGACAAATCAGATGGATGAATGAAGGAATTAACCTAATCATTCACAGCTCAGATCTTGCCATGTTCTCTCAAAGGTTACAACAAGATATGTCTATCATTAAACTTGCTGCTGGTGAAAAATCAAGGAATATTACTACTTCAGCAGATATAGTTTAATTTTTCTTTACAGTTTCTAAGCAGCGCCGAAAGATTTATTCTTTCAAACAACCTATTAAATTTTCGGCAATTCCCAAGGTGCCCGGTAGTTTGCTTTTATCAGCAAATCGGCTTCTGCGTCATTTTTGAAACATTGCTTTTCACCGTCCCAGTTAACCTGACGACCGAGGCGATAGGCAATGTTTCCCAAAGAGGCGATTCTGGCGATATGAGCCCCGATTTCAATATCGCAATTTGGTTTTTCTCTGGATTTCATGCAGTCCAGGAAGTTTTTCACATGAAGCTCTAATCCTTTTCCTGTACTTGGCTGCAATGGGACTGGTTTCATTCCTTCCAAAGCAGAGGTACTTTTGGTTTCCGGCAGAACTTCCCAACCCTGCCTGTCAACAACCAAAGTGCCATATTCTCCAATAAAAGCAACACCGTGCCCTCTTCCATAATTCTGGCCGTAGATGCCAATTGTGTGATCCCAAACAATATTAAAATCGCCGAAATCATAAATTGCCATCATTGTATCAGGGGTTTGCATGGCATCTGTAGGAAATGCATACTTACCTCCTGATGCCATCACTGATTTAGGAACATACTGATTCATCCCAAATAATGCATAATCCAAGAGGTGAACGCCCCAATCTGTCATTAATCCACCTGCATAATCCCAGTACCAACGAAAGGTGAAATGGAAACGGTTGATATTGAATGGTCGTTTAGGTGCAGGCCCCAGCCACATATCATAATCAACACCGGCAGGCACTTGAGAATCTGGTTGAATCGGGATGGATCCTTTCCAGCCAACATAAGACCAGGCTCTTGCAGAACGAACCCTACCAAGTTTTCCGCTATGAACATACTCAACAGCGTTTTTCCAGTGTGGATCACTGCGTTGCCATTGACCAACCTGAACCACTCTATTGTATTTACGGGCGGCTTTTACCATAAGATTACACTCTTCAATGGTTCTTCCAAGCGGTTTTTCACAGTACACATCTTTTCCCTCCTGGCATGCATAAATCATTGGTAAACAATGCCAGTGGTCGGGAGTTCCCACAATTACCGCATCAATATCTTTACGTTCTATGATTTTTCGAAAGTCACTGTATAATTCAGGTCGCTTACCAGTCATTTTCTCTACTTCGGCGGCACGTTGATTTAGAATATTACTGTCAACATCACAAAGTGCAGCGCAAATGACACCAGGTTGTTGCAGAAAAGCAGATAGATCATTAAAACCCATTCCTTTGCACCCAATCAAAGCAACGATCACTTTGTCGGAAGCGGAAACACAAGAACTCATCACATTGGGTAAAATGGCTATTCCTGAGGCGGTCAGACCTGCGTTGCGCATAAAATTTCTTCGACTATTTGTCATGATTATATGTTATTAATCAATTAAATGAAATTGGAATAAGAATGTCCGTATTAAATTCTTTAAGAGCGGATAAATTTAGAAATATTGGTTGAATATTCTAAAAAATTCGGGTTTTAATTTCAAAATATTTCCTTTAAACTGTTTACATTTGTTGAAAAAACATGGATAACCTGAATTCATACCTGGAAATTAACGGAGATAGATTTTTGGAGGAGCTGTTTGGATTAATCCGAATACCCTCGATAAGCTCATTGGAGCAACATAAACCTGATATGTTGAGAGCTGCGGAATATTGGCAAGAAATATTGCTTAAAGCTGGTGTCGATCGCGTGAATATTTTTCCAACACCAGGTAATCCAATTGTTTATGCTGAAAAGATCATTGATCCATCAAGGCCTACTATACTTGTCTATGCACATATGGATGTAATGCCTGTCGATCCAATTGAAAAATGGATATCCGATCCATTTAAACCTGAGATACGGGATGGTAAGATTTGGGCGAGAGGTGCCAATGATGATAAGGGGCAATCATTTATTCATGCCAAAGCATTTGAATGGCTGGTAAAAAGCGGTACACTCCATTGTAACGTCAAGTTTATGATTGAAGGGGAAGAAGAGATTGGCTCAATTAACTTAGGTAAATTTTGCGAAGACCATAAAGAATTGTTAAAAGCAGATGTTATATTGGTTTCAGATACGGGAATGATCGCCAAGGATATCCCTTCCATAACAACAGGGTTAAGAGGACTGGCTTATTGGGAGGTTGAAGTTACCGGACCGGACAGAGACCTCCATTCCGGACTATTTGGCGGAGCGGTTGCCAATCCAATCAACGAATTATGTAAGCTGATAGCCGGGATGACCGATGAGCACAATAGGATCACCATTCCCGGATTTTATGATGAGGTGGTTGAAGTATCCCTCGAAGAAAAGATTAAACTCTCTCAAAATCCCTTTAATGAAGCAAAATATAAGGAGTCACTGGGAGTTGAGCAATTAATGGGCGAGGAGGGCTACACAACAACTGAACGTACCGGAATTAGGCCAACATTCGATGTTTGTGGTATATGGGGTGGGTATACCGGCGAAGGGTCTAAAACAATTTTACCATCGAAGGCTTATGCAAAAATAAGTTGCAGATTAGTTCCGAATCAGAATCATGAAAAAATCGCGCTACTTTTTAAAAATTATTTTGAATCACTCGCACCTAAATCCGTTACAGTCTCTGTTACGACCCACCATGGCGGACAAGGATACCTTTGTCCAATTGATCATCCGGGATACCTTGCGGCAGAAAAAGCTATCTTTAAAGTATATGGTAAGCTACCGGTACCGGTGAGAAGCGGCGGAAGTATTCCAATTGTTTCGACCTTCGAAAAAGTACTCGGAATTAAAACGATTCTTATGGGTTTTGGTCTTGAATCAGATGCCATTCATTCTCCGAACGAAAATTTCCTTTTGGAAAATTTCTTTAATGGAATAAGGAGTGTGGTTCAGTTTTATTATTTTTTTAGTGATATGCGCTAAGAAAATAATACCCACAATAAAAAAAACCGAATTTTCTAATTCGGTTTTTTTATTTATTAATTAGGACATATACTAAAAAATATATAGTATATATGTTCAAAAATGAAGAAAAAATTACTTTTAATGTTAAAAAAACATGAAATTATGAATATATGATGAAAAAAATGGGGGTATAATAAAATAATATATAATTTGGCAGAAAATTTTGAATTTATTAATTTCTAATTATAATAGTTATGGCAACATTTCGATTTAAGGCGCTTGAGATTTTGATGACACGCAAACCTATTGAGGTCAAGCGGGAGGAGAATCTGACATCCGATTATTATGGTATGTTAGTTTTTGACCGTCTCAAAATGAAAAAATATCTTTCCAAAGATTCTTACAAGGGGATTATTGATGCCATCGATAATGGTACAACTATCGATCGTAAAATTGCAGATCAGGTTGCCATTGGCATGAAAGCGTGGGCTATTGAAAATGGTGCTACTCACTATACACACTGGTTTCACCCATTGACGGATGGAACTGCAGAGAAGCATGATGCATTTATTGATCATTCAGAACTTGGCGGAGTTGTTGAAAGCTTTCCCGGAAAACTATTGGCTCAGCAAGAACCGGATGCATCTTCATTTCCAAGTGGTGGTATTAGAAACACCTTCGAAGCAAGAGGTTATACTGCATGGGATGTTTCTTCACCGGCATTTATTGTCGGAACAACACTTTGTATTCCAACGATTTTCATCGCGTATACCGGTGAAGCTCTTGATTATAAAGCGCCTTTGTTGAAAGTTTTGAATGCTGTTGACAAGGCAGCTGTTGAAGTATGTCAATATTTTGATAAAAACGTAACACAGGTAACAGCAAACCTTGGTTGGGAACAAGAATATTTCTTGGTAGATGAGGCACTTTTCATTGCTCGTCCTGACCTTGTATTGACAGGCCGGACGCTCATGGGCCATTCATCCGCAAAGGATCAACAATTGGAGGATCACTATTTTGGATCAATTCCAGAGCGTGTTGCCTCTTTCATGATGGATCTTGAAAATGAGGCTTACAAGTTAGGTATACCTGTTAAGACCCGTCACAATGAGGTAGCTCCTAACCAATTTGAGTTGGCTCCAATTTTTGAAGAAGCGAACTTAGCCAATGATCATAATCAGTTGATTATGGACTTGATGAACAAGATTTCCCGTCATCACGGATTCAGGGTCTTGTTGCATGAAAAACCCTTTTCAGGTATCAACGGTTCCGGAAAACACAACAACTGGTCGCTTTCTACCAATACAGGCGTGAATTTGTATTCACCTGGAAAAAATCCAAAATCGAATATTCAATTCCTTACTTTTATTGTTAACACAATTAAGGCGGTTTACAACAATCAGGATTTACTCCGCGCATCAATTGTATCTGCAAGTAACGCACACCGCCTTGGCGCAAACGAAGCTCCACCGGCGATCATTTCCACCTTCCTGGGTACAGAAGTTGGTGCAATGTTAGACCAAATTGAGGAAATGGTTGGTGAGAAGAAAATGACTCCGGATGAAAAAACAGATCTTAAGTTAAATATTGGACGTATTCCTGAGATATTATTGGACAACACCGACCGAAATCGCACCTCACCTTTTGCCTTTACCGGGAATAGGTTTGAATTCAGAGCCGTAGGTTCTTCTGCAAACTGTGCTTCGGCTATGATTGCCTTAAATGCTGTAGTAGCTGCTCAGTTGATTCAGTTCAAAAAAGATGTCGATAAATTGATTGAATCCAATATCAAGAAAGACGAAGCCATATTCCAGGTATTGAAAAAGTACATCATCGAATGTAAACCTGTTCGTTTTGACGGAAACGGTTATAGTGCAGAATGGGCTATTGAAGCTGAACGTCGCGGCTTGACCAATATTAAGAGTGTTCCGCTCGCACTTGATGCTTATCTCAACAAGGGTTCAAGAAAAGTATTCGAATCACTGGGGATTTTCAACGAGAAAGAGTTGGAAGCACGCGTTGAGGTTGAGTACGAGAAATACATCAAGAAAATTCAAATTGAGGCTCGTGTCCTCGGTGATTTGGCAATCAACCATATCGCTCCAACCGCCATCGCATACCAAACAACATTGATTGAAAATGTTCAAGGATTGAAGTCTATTTTTTCGGAGGAAGAATTCAATGAAATGGCAGGTGCTCGTAAAGATTTGATCAGAGAAATCTCACATCATATTACAAGCATCAAATCCAAGACAAAGGAAATGATAGAGGCTAGAAAAGTGGCAAATGTTATCGAAGATACACGAGAAAGAGCATTGGAATACGAACAAAAGGTGAAACCTTATCTTGAAGACATTCGTTACCATATCGATAAGCTGGAATTAGTGGTCGACAATGAGTTATGGCCATTACCAAAATACCGTGAACTTTTATTTACACGCTAGAGTTGAATACTAACTAAAAAAAACCGCCTCTGATTTGTTTCAGCGGCGATTTTTTTTAGTTAATGTTTGAATGGGTTGTCAACCAGTTTTACTCTTCTCCTCTTTAATTCAAAAAAGCTCGAATAGCTTTCGGATCCATTTTGTAAATCTCTGCTGATTAAAAGTAATTTTGTTCCTTTTAATTCTTTACATTTTTCGTCTGAAAGTGAGAAATCTGTTGTTTTAGAGAATTCTAATACTGATTGGCGATACCGTTTTTCTCCTGTCTTTTTGAAGGCAACTAAGGCAATTATTTTAGCGGAGTTCTCACTTTGCACTTTCCAGCTTAAAAGTTTGAACCCACGGTTTCGTTTCAAAGTTGGTTTTATTTCTGAGGTAAAATTCCAGATTTCCCGGATTGATATTGGACGATAATCCAATGAAAATTGGAAATCATTTTTAAAATTGTCATCAATTAAGGCCTTTCTGATTGTGTCTATAGCGGCAATAGCTTCTGTTGGCATAGTTACAACTTTTGGATGACGGTTATCATCTATAGCAGCAATGGAGCTTAGTTGGTTCTCGCATAATGCTTTGACTTGATTTGCCGTTAGTTTGCTTATGTTTGAAGCACTGTAAAAGGCAAAACCTTTTACTTTATCATTCGTCCGCAAATGGTTAATCTGATTGTTCAATTCATCGGGTATAGTCCATCCATTCTTTGCGGCGGTAGTCTTATACAATGCCTGACCAATGTATAGCGGTTTACCATAACTGTTTTCGCTCCACCATTGAACCAGAGAGGTAAAGTCGCCAAAGTGATTTCCCTTTTCCCAATACAGCTGCGGAATTACATAATCTATCCATCCATTCATCAACCATTTGCGAACATCCGCATAAAGATCATCATAAGAGCTTGTTCCTCGAAGTCCGGAAGAGCCATTGGGGTCGACCGATATATTCCTCCAAATCCCGAAAGGACTTATACCAAACTTAATATCAGGATTAATAGAATGCAGTGTCTTGTAGATGGAAGAGACAAAATTGTTGATATTTTCCCTTCGCCACTCTTTGATCTTTTTCGGATAAAATTTTTGTCCATATTTTGCAAAGCTTTTTTCGTCTCCAAATTTTTTTCCGGCTACGGGATAGGGATAGAAATAATCATCTAATAAAATCGCATCAACATTGTAATTTTTTGCCACTTCGGCAATTACATCAACGACGTGAGAAATAACTTCAGGATAACCGGGATCCAAAAACAATTTTTTATCATATTCCTTCACATATTCAGGATGTTTGGCCGCAAAACTGGTTGGATCCAGTGGATAATATCCCAAATTTCGAACCCTGAAGGGGTTAAACCACGCATGTAATTCCATTCCACGCTGGTGACACATTTCAATAGCCCAAGCAAGCGGATCATAAAACGGTTTAGGTGCCTTCCCTTGTTTTCCTGTTAGAAAATGAGACCACGGTTCTGTTTTAGATTGGTAGAATGCATCCGATGCTGCCCTAACTTGCAGTATTACAACGTTAAGGTTAAACTTCTCAAAAGTATCCAAGAGTTGGAGAAATTCTCTTTTTTGATCTTCTACCGATAAATTTGGTTTGGATGGCCAATCAATGTTGTTAATCGTAGCAATCCAGACAGCTCTGAATTCAGTTTTTTTTGGCTCTGCCAGGCTTTCTAAGCCATTTCTCTCAGAGCCTCCAATCTGCTTGTCTTTTTCTTTGGAAATAATTGGCGCAAACAAAAGCAGAATGTAAAGAAGAATTTCAGATCCAGCAATTAAACTCATCCAGGATAGTATTTTACAAAAGCTTCCATGGCTTCATATTCGGCCATCCCTAACTGATTGTATAAATTAGCCGTTGAACGGTTCCGCTCTTCTGCTCTTTGCCAAAATTCGCGCTCGTCTTCGCCCATAAACATGGCGCCTTCTTTTTGAGATTGGTGTCGCAGGATTGCCTCTCTTTTTCTGGAGAGCTCTATTGGACTAATTGGAACGGCCATTTCAATTTCATCCGCTTCCCATTCTGCCCATGCGCCTCTGTAAAGCCAAACCCAGCACTCTTTCATCCAAGCTATATTTTTGAAGTGTTCTAAGGCAACGAAGATGGCATCCAGGCAAACTCGGTGCGTACCATGAGGGTCTGACAAGTCGCCTGCGGCAAAAATTTGATGAGGCTGGATTTTTTCTACTAAACTCATGATAATCTGAACGTCTGCTGCCGAAATTGGGGATTTAGATTTAAGTCCGGTCTCATAGAACGGAAGATCAAGGAAATGTATATTTTCCTCTTTTAATCCAAAATAACGAAGGGCAGATCTGGCTTCCATTCTTCGGATCAACCCCTTTACTTTCCGAAGGTCGGGAATATCTATATCGTTGTCTTTTTTATTTTTTATGAAGTTTAGAATCTTGTCCTGCTGCAATTTAGCAATAGGGTTGTCAATATCGTAAAATTCGATGTATTCCTGGTGAAAATCGAGAAAACGTGTAACGTATTCGTCTGAGACAGCAAAATTTCCGGATACTTGGTAGGCAACGTGAACATCGTGTCCTTGTTCAATCAAGCGTAATAAAGTGCCACCCATTGATATAACATCATCATCGGGATGAGGGCTAAAAATGATCACCCTTTTTTTATCCGGCTCTGCTCTCTCTGGTCGGAAAGTATCGTCAACATTTGGCTTGCCTCCGGGCCATCCGGTAATAGTATGTTGCAAATCATTAAATACCCTGATGTTGATTTTATAAGCAGATCCGACAGTGGCAAGTAAGTCGCTCAAACCATGGTCATTGTAATCTTTCCCTGTTAGCTTCAAGAGTGGTTTGTTGGTTTTCAGGCATAACCAAAGTACCGCTTTTCTAATTAGCCGGTCCTCAGTCCAGTCCATGCTATCCAGAAGCCATGGGGTTTTCATCCTGATTAAGTGTAGCGCTGCGCCAATATCCAAAATTACTTTTGCATTTGAATGAAGCTGTATATAGGAAGCGGGTACTTGACTACTCGTATCATCTTCAACCATCTGTTGAATTACCTTAGCCTTAGTCTCACCAAATGCCGCAAGAATAATTTTTTTTGCATTTAACATGGTAGATATTCCAATGGTAATAGCACTTCGCGGAACATTTTCAAAACCTCTGAATTGAACTGCCTCTTCTTGTCGGGTAATAGGGTCGAGGGTTATGATGCGGGTTTTGGTATTACGACCGGATCCAGGTTCATTAAAACCGATGTGTCCACTTCGTCCGATTCCAAGCAATAAAAGATCAATTCCACCGGCATGATCGATTTTTTTCTCGTATTCCCTACAATAGTCGTGAACTCCGTCCAACAAAATTGTACCATCCGGAATATGAATGTTTTCATGCAGGATATCAACGTGGTTAAATAAATTTAACCGCATATATTGATGATAGCTGTGAATTGAATGAGAGGATAATGGATAATATTCGTCCAGATTAAAAGTAACAACATTCCGGAAGCTCAAGGCCTCTTCTTTATGCATTCTAACCAATTCAGCATAAATTCCAAGTTGGGTAGAACCCGTTGCCAAACCTAATACGCACATTTTTCCTTCTTTCTGTGTGCAAATGATCAAGTTTCGTATTTCTTTGGCAACTTCGATTGAAGCATCAGAACTTTCCTGAAAAATAAAAGTTGGAATTTTTTCGTACTTGGTAAGTACATCACGATGAGTCTGATTGGTTGGCAAGTGATCCAATGAATGATCGAAAATTGGATTTTGACTCTGTAATTTGCTGTTGAGATTTATCACTTTAATCTTTATTAATGATTATGGAATTTGCTTTCAAGCCCAGATTTTTTTATCTTTTGCTACTTCTTAA
>JBBQJE010000134.1:0-9509 GCA_038325635.1 Bacteroidales bacterium | reverse complement strand
TTGGCTATCGGTAATGTTGGTTGGATAGTGTTTCATATGATCTTAACAGTTTGGAAACCATTAAGTTAGTGAAAAATATTCAACCAACCAACTGATATTCAATAATTTATATTGTTTTTATATTAAATTTAAACAGTCTCTGAAATTGTGAAAGAAATCAAATAAACAACTCGCCGATCACCTTCCTCCCGCTCTCCGATTTAAAATTAATCTCCACAAATCTTTTTACCCCTTCCGGGGAAACCTCTTCTTCGACCGAATTGACCAGGAAATCGGCCTCAACAAGTAATTGAAAATCAATGCGATCAATGGCTGAAAAAGTATGATGCTTGCTGATGATGAAACAAACCCGATCGACAATTTCCGGGTTAACCGACAAATTTTCCAAAATTTCACGCGCAACCGGCGGCCCCTCGATCTCTTGTTTGTGCCCGTCCGAAAAGCCGTATTTTGCTTCTGAAACATGGATACCTATATCATGCAAAATAGAGGTCAACTCAAGCACAAACTGCTTATCAACATTCAATCCTTCCAATCTTCCAAGTAACTGAGCATAACCATACACTTTGAGCGAGTGCTCGATCCTTTTTTGGTCACCCCGATTTAGCCGGATCATCTCCAACAAAGCTTCAGCAACTATTTTATCCATTTTTGCGTTCTTTTAATAGCTTTTGTAAGGCAAACATCTCATCCCGTAATCTGGCAGCCTCAATAAAATCAAGCTCTTTGGCAGCCTTTTCCATCTCCTTTTTCGTTTTCAGCATCGCTTTCTCCAGTGCCTCCGGATTCATGTAGGCCAACACGGGATCAGCGGCATAATCAATGATTTCAGATGGAATGTATGGCTTCCCTCCCGGTCCTTTTGATATCCGATATTCTAATCCGATAATTTCGCGGGTAGGTTTTATTATTTGTGTTGGAGTGATTCCGTTGGCCAGATTGTATTCATGTTGCTTGTTTCTCCTGTAGTTAGACGAATCAATGGTCTTTTGCATCGATACAGTAATTTTATCGGCATACATAATCACCTTTCCATTCAGGTTACGGGCCGCCCGACCGGCAGTCTGGGTCAACGAGCGCTCCGAACGCAGGAAGCCCTCTTTGTCTGCATCCAGAATGGCCACCAGGGATACTTCAGGCAAATCGAGGCCTTCGCGCAGAAGATTTATGCCTACCAGCACATCGAAGCTGCCTTTCCGAAGTTCCTCCATGATCTCAACCCGCTCCATGGTATCCACATCGGAGTGGATATACCGACATTTAATGTTAATACGATCGAAATATTTGGAGAGCTCTTCCGCCATTCGTTTTGTCAGCGTCGTGACTAAAATCCGTTCGTTTTTTTCGATCCGTAGATGAATTTCATGAATCAGGTCATCTATCTGGTTATGAGCAGGACGCACCTCAATGATCGGATCCAATAACCCGGTCGGACGAATAATCTGTTCCACAATTACCCCTTCACTCTTCTGCAACTCATAATCTGACGGAGTTGCACTGACAAAGACCTGCTGCCGGGCAATTGCTTCAAATTCATCAAACTTTAGCGGACGGTTATCAATGGCAGCCGGAAGCCTGAAGCCATAATCCACCAATGTTGTTTTTCGGGATCGGTCGCCACCGTACATGGCACGAATCTGGGGCATCGTAACGTGACTCTCATCGATGATCATCAGGTAATCTTCCGGAAAGAAGTCCAACAGGCAGAAGGGTCTCGAACCCGGAACCCTACCATCAAAATAACGGGAATAATTTTCGATGCCAGGGCAATAACCAAACTCCCGAATCATCTCTAAATCATAATTGACACGGTCTTCAATCCGTTTCGCCTCAGCATGTTTGCTGATGCTTTTAAAAAAATCAACCTGTTTAATCAGATCGTCCTGAATCTGCCGAATGGCTGCCTTAGTTCTATCCTTCGTAGTAACAAATATATTGGCTGGATAAATGGAATACTGCTCGTGAAGCTGAAGAAAGGCTCCAGTTTCCGGATTGAAGGTTGAAATCTCTTCGATCTCATCCCCGTAGAACTGAATACGCACCGCATCATCCGCGTAGGCGGGAAAAATATCCACCGTATCCCCTTTTACCCTGAAATTGCCTCGTTGAAAATCTACCTCGGTACGCGAATACATGGCATCCACTAACTTTCTAAGCATCGCATTTCTTCCAAACTGCTCTCCAATTTTGATGTGGGTCACATTCGCATGAAAGTCCTCTGGGTTCCCGATACCATAAATACAAGATACTGAGGATACTACAATAACATCCCTTCTTCCAGACAACAAAGCAGACGTTGCTGCGAGTCTCAGTTTCTCAATCTCCTTGTTAATAGCAAGATCCTTTTCAATAAAAGTATCTGTAGTTGGTAGATAAGCCTCAGGTTGGTAATAATCGTAATAAGAAACAAAATATTGCACGGCATTTTCAGGGAAAAACTGCTTCATCTCTCCGTATAACTGAGCCGCCAGCGTCTTGTTGTGACTGAGGATCAGCGCAGGCTTCTGCACCTTTTCAATAACATTGGCCATTGTGAAGGTCTTTCCGGATCCGGTCACCCCCAAAAGGGTTTGATACGGAGTGCCTAACATGATTCCTTCACTCAACTGCTCAATAGCTTGAGGCTGGTCTCCGGTGGGAACGAAGTCGGCAGTTATTTTGAATTCCATACTTTCAAATGTAAGGCATTACATTTGTGGCAATCATACCTGCCGTTTTTGCTGCCTGGATTCCCAAATGGCTGTCTTCAAAAACTTGGCAATATTGCGGCTCTATGCCTATTAGTTCTGCTGCTTTTAAAAATGTATCCGGATGAGGCTTATGATTTTCAACATCTTCCGCGGTGACGATATGTTCAAAATAAGCGCGTACACCGGCAAGTTCGAGGGTTTTAAGCGCATAAAACCGAGTTCCACCAGTTCCGCAAGCCATTGGAAGCTTCCCTGAATATTCTTTAATAATTTTTATGACTGGAACAATTGGAACGGCCAAATGAATATTTTTTAAGAAATTTTCCTCCTTTTTATCGGCAAACTCCTGCGGATCAAAGTCTTTCTTGAATTTTTCTTTCAGCAAAACACTAGTCTGGTAGGCAGGCAGGCCTCCCATGCTATAGAATATTTCAGGAGTGATTTCAAAGCCATACTCAGTGGCAGTTTGTTGATAGGCAACGAGATGTATGGGCATGGTATCCGAAATGGTGCCATCAATATCAAATATCAGACCTTTTGCTCTTGTGTCAACAGTCAATTTTTGTTCATTACTCATCAGATACTTTCTTTTTTGGCAAAAATAACGAAATAAGACCTGGATATTTTGCTAATTTGCATTTTTTAAAGTACCAATGAACGAAATTAGAAATAACCATGCAAACCCCTGAACTCTATCTCCCTATGCTTATTCCACTTTGGGGAATATTTATTGGCATTGCCTTGGTTATTATTGGATTCTCCGATAAAAAAGCCTCGTTTACATACTCCGGATGGTCCGTATTTATAACGATTGGAATGATCTCCCTCTTTAATAATCTGTTTTACATAAACCTTTCGCATTTTACTGAAAACACTCAGATGAGAGATAGCGCAAGTATGCTTTTAACGACGAATTGGCTAAATGTTGCCGGAGCAGTTTTAGCACTAACAGCCCTCCTTTTTTTCTATTATAAAAAAAAGAGATACCTGCTTTTGGCAATACTAACGATTCTCTTTTTTGCCATCCAATTCTTTCAGTACTACGGCCTGATACAGAAACCAAAGTGACTTTAATTCGTAGAAATGAATGAAAAATAAAAAACGAAAAATAAAGAAGTAGAATATAATTTTTCACTTTTTACTTTTTACTTTTCATTTAATTATTCAATGAGCTAATTCAAATTGTATGACCAACGATATCAATGGGTTTTGGGAAATTTTGAAAATTACACTTCCGGCATTAATCGTCTTCATAACTGCGTATTTTTTGTTTCGTGATATGTTGGAAAATGACAAGCGACGCAGGGAGTTTGAATTCAGGGTACTTCATGCGAAAGAGATGACCCCTGTTAAACTACAGGCGTACGAACGTTTAACGCTTTTCCTTGAAAGAATTGCCCCAGAATCCATGTTAATGAGACACTCCCCGCACGATTTGACCGTTTCAGAATACCATCAGGTATTGCTAAGCACTATCCGTCAGGAATTTGAGCACAATCTCTCACAACAAATTTATGTGTCTCCGATCCTCTGGGAAACGATACGAGGTGCTAAAGAACGATTGATTTCACTAATTAATCGTTCTGCTGAAGAATTAGACCAAAAGAGCCCAGGTTATGAGCTGAGCAAAAAAATCTTTAACAATTACTTGGAAGAAGATCCGGCACCGGTGGCGTTGGCCCTGACCGATCTCAAAAAAGAGGTAGGCAAATTCTTATAACACAACCTTCCCCTATTTCAATTTACGACAATTATTTCAAATCAAATGGATCCACGATTTATCACCAAGACCATCAATTTACATTCCGGTGAACCAGAACAAAAAAGGGCTGAAATACTCAGCTATTTTAAAAAGCTCTATAGTCTTGACGAAAGTCTTTTTGAAGTGTTTGCCGACACATCGGGCATGTACCAAACTGCTGATCCACTTCGTCATCCGCTGATTTTCTACTTTGGCCATACCGCTGCTTTTTACATCAACAAACTGGTAGTTTCTAAAGTATTGGATGCAAGGATCAATCCAGTATTTGAGTCGATGTTTGCAATTGGAGTAGATGAAATGTCATGGGATGATCTCAACCAAAACAATTACAAATGGCCGTCGATTGAGGAAATCAAAGAATATCGGTTGCAAGTTTATGAGACGGTTCTTAAAATGATTGAAACAACTCCCATTCAACTTCCGATCAAATGGGAGGATCCAATCTGGATTATTCTGATGGGAATCGAACACTCACGCATCCATATAGAGACCTCATCCGTACTAATCCGGCAGCTTCCGCTAAAGTATCTAAAACCAATTCCATCCTGGAATACTTGCACATCTGTAGGAGCTGCACCTCAAAACAGACTGATAAAAGTGGAAGGCCGTTCCATTAAATTGGGAAAAGCCTTCAACGATTCCCTTTACGGATGGGACAATGAATACGGTACTCACCAAGCAGAGGTTGCCGATTTTGAAGCTTCGTCTTTCCTCTGTTCCAATGTAGAATATTTGGAATTTGTTAAAGATGATGGCTATAACCAAGAAAGATTCTGGACAGAGGAAGGCTGGAAATGGAAAACATACCTAAAAGCTGAACATCCATTGTTTTGGAGAACGAAGGATGACAGGTATCAGCTTAGACTTGTTTTTGAAGAGATAGAAATGCCTTGGAACTGGCCCGTAGAAGTCAACTATCTAGAAGCAAAGGCGTTCTGCAATTGGAAAAAGGAGAAGACCGGTCTGCCGATTCGATTGATGACCGAAGAAGAATGGTATATTTTGCATGATGACGCTAAGATTCAGGATCTGCCCGAATGGGATAAAGCTCCAGGCAATATCAACCTGGAATATTTCCAAAGTCCGTGCCCTGTTGATTTATTCTCATTTGGCAACTTCTACGATCTGATTGGTAATGTCTGGCAGTGGACAGAAACACCGATTTCAAGTTATAAAGGCTTCAAAATTCATCCTTCTTACGATGATTTCTCGACACCCACCTTCGATACGAGACACAACATCATCAAAGGCGGCTCCTGGATTTCAACCGGCAATGAAGCTATACGCGATTCCAGGTATGCATTTAGAAGACATTTCTATCAGCATGCCGGTTTTCGATATGTATCTTCCTATCAGGAAGTTGTCATCAAAGACGATAGCTACGAAACAGATCCTGAGGTGATTCAATATTGCGAAACACATTACGGATCTTCAAATACCCTTTTCCCGAATTATCAAAAAGCAATAGCTGATTTCTGTATCCACATTGCCGCTTCAGATCAAAAACGATGTGCACTGGACCTCGGATGCAAAACCGGCAGGACTTCCTGGGAGTTGGCTCGTACTTTCAACAATGTTACCGGGGTCGATCTTTCTGCCAGAACAATTCGCGTGGCAACCCAACTGCAGGACCAGGGAAGGTTCAATTACATCTTTCCCGAAGAAGGTGAAATTTTTGATTATCATCAGGTAACGCTGGAAGACTTTGATCTGAAACCACTGGTCAAAAAAGTAAAATTTCTTCAGGCAGACTTTGCCAATATGAAGAATATTTTTAGCGGCTATGATTTGATACTTCTCAACGATATTTTGGATCAGATCTATCAACCCAAGGAATTATTATCTCAACTGCATCTCCGTATGAATGAAAGCGTAGTGTTGGTTCTGGCTACCGCATTCGACTGGGATGAGAAATTTACCAAATCAGAAAACTGGCTCGGTGGATACCGTAGTTCTGCAGAACCTGTTCGCGGGATTGAAACTATCGAAGCCATTCTAAATGAGCATTTTACCAAGACAGATAAAAAAACTATACTTCCCTACCTGTTCAGAATCAACAAAAGGAAATCTGTTTTGAAAGAAATGGAGGTGAGCGTTTGGAAGAAGAAATAATTAGCACATTATTCCATCCATTCTTTTAGCGTTTCAATAGCCTTCTGCCTCATTGGTTCAGGCATGTTACTGATTCGGCTGCGGTGATTGCCTCTTGGCTCCATGAATTTTACCACTCCGGGATTCTTGTCGCCCGTTGCAGCGGAGGCCGACCATGGATCGACTCCACCATAAATTAACATGACTTTATTCGCTTTCTTTTTAAGATATTCGTCTGTCTCTTTACTCATTTGAGGGTTGTACGTAAAGATCTGATCTTTATCCAGAAAAAGACGTTCGATGTAACCTTCCGTGTTTTTAGTCTCAATTATTTTGCAGAATGGCTCAGTATCATAAGCATAATAACCAAGTTGTCTGAGTGCCTGAACAAAAAATGGAGCATTAGCCTTGCCACTTTCAATATCAAAATAACTACAGGAGCTAATTTTTTGCCAGTGATCAAAAATGTCTTTGTCGGATGAAGACAAGGCGGGAATACTCTTTACTGAGCTACCCCATTGCCAGAATGAGAAGGAATATTCCAAAACTGAATAATCGTAGATCTCTCTTAACGGAGCCTTGAAAGTATATTTTTTATCCAGACAGTATTGCTCAAACAAAGGCATCAGCCGATCTTTTCGCTTCAATACTTCGGACTGAAACCGCATGACCATTTTGCGCTCACGCTTTCTTCCTACCTCTTTTTCAATAAAATGCGGATGCCTGGTTTCCGCTACCGAGAAGTTCAGAGGCGCCACATAAGGAACTGAAGCTTCCACATCGTCGGGATATAGCATGCGATGATAAAGGGTGGTCTCACCGCCTTTGCTGATACCTGTACTCACCCATTTCTGTGAATATAATTTTTTGAAAAGCTGAACGACATGATGCTGATCGGCGGCGGCATTTTCGACGGTGAGATCGCGCCAATTGATGGAATCCGGATGCGACTTCCCAAAATAGCGGTGCTCGACAAAAAGCTGATTAGCCTGTAAAATCGGACACAATTCTTCAAGATACCTCTTTCCCATGGCATATCCACCGCCATAACCCTCTGTAACAAAGACGACAGGACGGTCGAACGACAAATGCGACAATACAATGCGCTGCGGAAAAAATCCTCTTTCGGGATGCTGGTGATCGATTGGTTGTTTAACATTGATCAGAAATGCTTCAGCAAAAAATGGATTCTGCTCCATCTTTTCAACGGAAATAATGTCTGGCAGCGCCTGAATCTTCTCCTGCAGTGACTGCGCAAATACCGACAAATATGAAATAAACAGAAGTGCCGAAATAAGGACAAAAGCCCTTGATCCTTTCATAAACTTAGGTTGAAATATCATGATTGGGGTTAAATAATACGGTTTTAAATTAATGAAAAATGAAAAGTAAAAAATATCAGGTATCACCATTTTTCATTATTCATTTCTCACTTTTCACTTAAAGAGATATAACCCCTTCAATTTCACTAGCTTTCTGGTAAATAGTCAGCACTTCGTCAGGATTCTTCATCTCTTGTTTGCATGATAATGATATAAACTTGATATCAGTGGATGTCCGATAAGTTATATCCTCCTCATTCAGAAACAATTTTCTTACCTGATCCAGCTTCACTTTATCATTGGGAACAATAAATTTAAAAAAATAGATTCCCGGCCACTTCTGTTGTGCCCACAGGATGCTTTTGGCATTTTCTACTGCTTCGTTCATAAAATAGTATTAAAGACACCTATATAAATTAGTGTCATTTTAATCTCTACATCAAATATCATGCCTTTCCCGTCCGAAATCAGTTTTTGTAACTTATTTTTTACCAAATCATCTCAACAAACCCCTTCGTTCGTCGACGTAATCCATCTCTTCCCTGGGCATCGATTACGTAAAAATATACCCCGGGAGTACAAAGGTTGCCGTTTACTCTGCCATCCCAGGCGGCAATTTCAGAATCTGCAGGCAAAAAATTATTGCTTGAAAATTGGTGTACAACCTTTCCCCAACGATTTAAAACCGTGAAAGTTAATGATTCCAATGATCTGGTTTTGATGATCAACTTATCATTAACACCATCCCCGTTAGGTGTAAAAACAGGAGCCACTTTAACCAACGAAGTGTCAACAATAATATAATCAGGCAAATAGAACGTGTCCCGGCAAGTCAGTGCCTGAACCGTTTTGGAGGCAACCAGTTTAACTTTGTATTTTCCCGAATTTTCGTACGTAAAAAGCGGATTAACATCGTACAATGTCGTCAGGAACGAATCGATTGCCGCGGTTCCGCCTCCCATTGATTCCAAAACCGTTTTGTCTTTAAAGAGATACCATTCGTAGTTATCGGAATCACTGTTCTCACTCTCATTTTTAAAATCGATGTTAGCCGGTGCTTGCGGAAATACATATTGCGGGTCATTCTGTTGAGGCGTTGTCCAGGAGAATTTCGCAACGGGAATCGGAGAAATATAGGTAACCTCAGCGCTTTTCAAGCATCCGGCACGGTCTGTAACCTCGACTCGGTAAACAGTTGTTTTGGAAGGAGGAGATGAAATCGTCGGATTTTGAACGGAAACAACATATTGAGTACCAACATACCACCGAAATTTATAATCCGAACTCAGCGCCACAGATTTGCCGGAAGCTAAATCGTAATACAAATAGTTTGATCCGACAACGCTGCAAGAAAGTTTTAAAAAGGTACAGGTAGATTGCGCTATTGTGGCTGTTGGTCGGTTCCAGCCATTGAGAACCCATGCCCGATATTGATAATTTATTCCATTTTCGGTAAAAGATACACGGTAACACCCGTCGGATAGATTTTTCTGCATAGAAGTAGTGCCGGTGTCATTGAAATAATTCTGAAATTTTACCGACACCGGATCGAATTTTTCCCAAAGAAATGTGACGGACAAACTGGCCGATTGGGCAGTCAAGGATCCAGTCGGAACACCTTCCTGGGCGCTCGGACTATCTTCT
>JBBQJE010000133.1:0-9579 GCA_038325635.1 Bacteroidales bacterium | reverse complement strand
TTTCCACCTGAAGGGAAATCTGTTCAATAATTTCTGTCAGGGCAGCTTGATCGGCGGCTTTGAGGGTCACGCCATTTCCCATTCCGGAAAGATACGTCTGGTGATTGGCACGGATCATGTCAACATTCTGTGCTTTAACCTGAATAAAATAACCTCCAAATAACAAAAGGCCAAAAACCAAGGAAAGCCCCTTTAGCTTAGTCATACGTTGAGTATAAGAATTAGAATGCAAGAAACCCGAAATGAGATCTTAGACTAGGTTATATTTGGTTCGAATAGAATACTCATTTCAGCTGCCAAGATACAAAAAATGGAGGGGGCTTATATGGATGATGGTAAAATTGTTAACAGTAAATAAAATTTACTTTCGCACTATTTTGACTAACGAAAAATTCATCGACTTGTCTTCTGTTTTTCATTTTTCATTTTTCATTTTTCATTTTTCATTTTTCACTTACTTCAAATACGTCTCTATCGCCTTCTTCCAGGCTACATATCCCTCTCCCAACAAATGCAAGCCGTCGTTGGTGTACATCGGATTGAGCAAATCGTCGTTGGAATTTTTGAGAACACTAAACACATCCACGTAGGTGGCCCCCAACATTGGAGAAATATTTCTGAGTTTCTCGTTTATCTCGTTTACCTGCGGAGTCCTACTGGTATGCTGTGCAAAGGTTTTGAAGGTATTGTTAACAGGGAAAATACTCTGAACATACACTTTGGTCTTCGGCGATTTTGTGCGGATAAGGGAGACAATCTTGCAAATATTTACATAGATTGTATCCGGCGAGATATTCTTGGATAAGTCGTTGATACCAATCAGCAGAAAGACTTTTGCTGGTTCAACCCGTGTAATCTGGTACAAACGGTTGAGTACTCCTTCGCTGGTATCTCCGCTGATACCCCGGTTCTTTACGCGAGGATTCTGAAGAAGTTCGCACCATTCTGACCCATCCGTGATACTGTTCCCTAAAAAGATGATCTCATTTTTCGTATCCGGAAGTACCTCGAACAAGGATTTACGCTGTTCGTAATACGTGCTGAATTTGGAATTTTGACCAAAGACACTCGCAGAAAACAGCAGTAGAAAAAGGGAAAATGTGAGACGCATAGCTTTTGGATTTAAATTGAAAAAAATGTGACAATGTGACGAATTCTTTTTCAGTCTTCGAGTTTATCAGCAAATTTGGGTTTTAAGACCGTCAATTGTAAAATAATGGCGATGACAACCGGTATGGCAAGCATGGCCACATCCGGTCCGAGGTTTCCGGCATCGGTCGATTTGCCCAGGAATACTGTGACCACTGCACCAGCCGAAATGCCGGCCATATTCATCAAGCCGTAACCTGCTGCCCGATGGCGTGGAGATACAAACTGACAAAGGATCGGCATACTGTTGGCATCGAACATTCCGAAACCTAATCCGAAGAGAACGGCTCCACCAATTACTCCGAAATAGCCTGTTCCATACCCAAGAAAAACTAATGCCGGAACCATCAAACACAACCCAATTACGCCGGTATAGATCCGGCCCTTGATGTTGGATTTCATCCACCTGTCGGCCAGTATTCCTCCCAGAATTACACTGATTAATGAAGAACCTGCAATAGTAATGGTGGCTAATGGTCCTGCGAATGACATTTCGATTCCAAGCGTTGAAGAAAAGAGGGTAGGCATCCAGTTTTTTACGGCCCATCCGGGGAAACTCGGGGCAGTAAAGTAGAACATAACAATCCAAAAGCTCATGGTCCCGAATAGCATGCCCAGGCTATTTTTCACAGAGGCAAATCCGTCTCCAAATTTAGCTTTCGTGGTAACTGGAGTTTTGACGCGCTCGTCTTTGAGAAAAAACACCAGCACCAGACTATAGGCAATTCCTACTAGTCCGAAGAGGTGAAAGGCCTGTTGCCACGAATATTCGTGAGCGACAGTTGCACCAAAACCACCCAGTGCCTGACCGAGGTATAATCCCGAAAGGTGAATTCCAACTGCCAGCGAACGAGTGTTTCCACGATGGTAATCCGCTATAAGTGCCAGTCCTGCAGGTATGTATAACGCCTCACTCACACCCATCAAGGCTCGAAGTGCATACAATTGGTCGAAACTCGTCGAATAGCCCATGGCTAATGTCACAGCCGACCATACTGCCAAACTTCCTACAATCAGCCATTTTCGATTAACCCGGTCGGCAATTAATCCAGCCATCGGACTCATCAAGGCATAGATCCATAGGAATATAGCCATCAGCCTGCCGAAATTTTCGGCTTTTTCGAGCTCGTGGATATCGCCCATCATCGCTACTTTCATGGTCGACAGCATTTGACGATCCATGTAATTCAGCAGTGCAACCATCCAGAGAAGAGCAACCACCACCCACGGGTAGATTTTCTTGTAGTTTTCTTTAGTCATTGACATCATTTCTTCTCCTCCATACTGCTTAAATGCAAATCCAGCGCCTTTACTGAGATTTGTATCTCCAAAATTGAAAGACCCAGCGATATTATTAGAAGAAGAAGGGCCAAACCAAATACCCAAAATGCTTCGTGCTGATATCCGGTGTAAATCAAAAACATTGTCAAAACGCATAAAAACAAGCTGCTTACACCGAAAATCTGCATATTCTTTGTGAGATATAGTCGCCGGCGCAAATTAGCAATTTGACCCAATAATATTTCATCTTTGTGGAGCTGAAACTTGGCATGCAGATCCCTTATCAAGGCAGCATAACTTAGAAATCGATTGGTGTAAGCCAACAAGATCAAGGAGATAGCCGAAAATAAGAGGGCAGGTGTTGTAAGGGTAAATTCATTCACATTTTCACGTTTTTTATTTGAGCAGCTCTGCAATCTTATCCCGCAATTTTTGTTCCCGAAGATTTTTTCCAATAATCTTCCCGGTTTTGTCGAGCAACAAATTGGCTGGTATTGAATTGATACCATATAATTTAGCCGCTTCATTGCCCCAGCCTTTGAGGTCAGAAACCTGTGTCCAGGTAAGTTTATCCGCAGCAATCGCCTTCAACCATTTGGCTTTGTCACTGTCGCAGGAAACGCCGATCACATGAAACCCCTTGGCGTTATAATCTTTCCACACTGCCACAACATTGGGGTTCTCCGCACGACATGGACCGCACCAGGAGGCCCAGAAATCAATCAAGGTATATTCGTGCTTGGAATAAACTTCTGATAATTTAACCGGAGTTCCGATGGAATCATTTTGTGTAAAGTCAGGAGCGATTTTACCAACGGCAACAGATTGAAGTAAGGTAACCCGATTCGAAAGCGATTTTGCACTTATACTTTTCATCACTTCGGCAGAAAATTTGGACATATAACCCTGAATTTCTTCAGCCTCCATCCCATATTGGATGCGTTGTAAGATGACTGGCGCAACAAATGAGTTTGGATTTTCGGTGACGAAATTCTTGAAAATACCTGATTGAACATTATCCAAGGAGTCGAGTTGCTTTTCCAAAAGCGCCTGCTCTGTGGCATTGGCTTGTTTTTTTGCTTCATTGTACTTTGCGAAGAGGGCTTTCGATTGAGTGCTAATCTCTGTACCTAAACCATCCAATTTCTTCATTTCGTCCTGAGAAGCAGAGCCACTCACCACGATATTCTGAATATCAGTGATTTTTCCTGTTAAGCTAATTTCTTTGTTCTCCACGAGTAAAGGAACCTGTTTGCGGTCGCCTAAAATTACGGCGTACATATCAGGAACTTCAACGACGCCTTTGAGAACGAATTTTCCGCCCACACTCTTGGCCGAATCGATGTTAACGGCATTCCCGTCAATTCGTTGTTTTAGATAGATCGTCCCGTCGGGTAATCCTTCTACATAGCCATTGATGGTGAATTTAGGGGTAGTGTTGCACGCTGCAACTACCGCTGCCAGTGCGAAAAAATAAAAAAATCTTTTCATGGAATAATTTTATAGTGATTAATAATTTGTTCAAGTCTTATATCTCAAGTCTTATATCTCAAGTCTTATATCTCATTTCTATACATCGCAAATCATAATACATTTCTTCAACGCCGCCAGCTTATCAGGATTGCTCGGCACAAATTCCTGTCCGACAAAGCCTTTGTAACCAGTCTCGACAATTGCCTTCATGATAGCCGGATAGTATAATTCTTGTGTCTCATCCAGCTCGTGCCTTCCGGGTACGCCTCCGGTATGGATATGGCCGATGTATTTGTTGAATTTACGGATCGTATCGATTACATTTCCTTCCATCAGCTGCATGTGGAATATATCGTACAATAATTTGAACCGATCAGAGCCTACCATCTCACAGAGCGCTGCTCCCCAAGAGGTATGGTCGCACTGGTAGTCCTTGTGCCCGTAACTGTTTAGTAGCTCCATGATAATCGTTACGCCGTGCTTTTCGGCGAGTGGCATTAATCTTCGTAAACCCTTGGAACAATTGATCATACCGACCTGATCATTCTGACCTTCCCGGTTACCGGAAAAACAAATCAGGTTGGGAACACCTGCTGCCGCAGCCTTTGGAATCATTGTCTCAAAATCAGCCACCAACTTATCGTGATTTTCGATCCGGTTAAATCCCTTCGGAATTCCCCAATCCGTGGCGTAACCCACGGCGCATTTTAGCCCGAAAGATTTCACTGTAGCCCAGTCTTTTTCCTGCAGCAGCTCAATCGACTCGATTCCCATCTCTTTACAAGCCTTGGCAAGATCATTTAATGGGATATCGCCATAGCACCACTGGCTAACGGAATGACGAATATTTCCTTTCAATCCGCTTGCTGAAAATTCTGCGGCACGGCTTTCCTGGAAAGGAAAAGTGGTTGCTGACAGTGCCGCTGTTGCAGCTACTTTGCCGATCATATTTCTTCTATTCATATTTTTTAAATTAAGTGAAAAATGAATAATGAAAAGTGAAAAATGGTTGCGAAAGATTTTGAGGGCTTTCTTTATTTTTCATTGTTCATTTTTCATTTTTCGTTGTTGAATTGGATTCTACGAATTTAAGTAATTTTTAAATGTAAATTTATCTTCCGATATTTGAAAGGAATGAAAAAGCTACTTCAATTATTTCAATTTTTATTTCTATATATCTCTTTTCAAGGGGAATGCCAAACAACATTGCAATCCCAAAAGATTGTGGATGGAAAGTTTATAAAATCCTGGCTGCTTCTTGGCCCAATTCCGTTGCAATTACAAACTGATCTGGATAAATCCTTCGAGCATCTGCCAGGTTTTAATTTTGATTATTTATCGAAATTCGGTGGAGAGAAAAATCTTAAGATCAAAACTGGCGATATTGTTAAGCTAGACAAGGGTTCAGTAACTTGGAAATATTACGAAGCGGGCGATTCTATCGTCAATTTGGTCGACGCCGTTTCTAAATCTTATCCTGTATTTGCATATACTTATGCGGAAGTTGAGGCTGTTGAAGACGGAATTCAAATGATTGGTCTGGGCAGCAATGATGGTTGCCGTTTATTCGTGAATGGAGTGCCGGTATTCGACTATCCCGCTGCACGCGGGATTAAAATCGATGGAGACCTTATTCCTGTTCTTCTGAAAAAGGGGAAGAATTCGCTTTTACTAAAGATTGAACAACATGGGAATAAGTGGGGCTTCTGCCTTAGATTTCATTCTTTCTCTGCCCGCGAAGCACTCGACAAAGGCGATCTATTCAAGGTTTGGGCTGATGAAAAGGGTGTGGCAAATATCGTTTCATCCTATTCACCTGAGGTGTTGAATGAGCTGGTTCAAAGAATTGAAGTAAGCATCAGCGATAGTCATGGAGTTGATATCCTTCAAGAAGAGCGTACTGCTGATTTCTGCAACCCCCTCAAAATGCCATCCGTAATTTATCAACCTTATAAGGCCAATTTCAAGGTATATCTTAAATCGGGGACTATCTTACAGCGAAAGATTGAGTTTACAGCAGGGAAACGCATCGAATACAACCTTTTCAGTAACGGAATCTCAGATTATCGTATCTCACTTCCCCAAAGCGCCTCTGAATCAGAAGTATTTGCCGCGAAAGAATTGCAGCATTGGCTTAAAGAAATTGGGGGTACGGAGTTGCCTGTCGTTTCTTTCGACGTAGATTATAAGGATCATCAAATTGTTGTAGGCAATGTTCAATCTGAAACAGCCGGATCGGAGGTTGATGCAGTTAGGGAGGAGTCCTTTCATTACTACAACAACGGTCCAAATATCTATATCACAGGTGGTAAAGTGCGTGGCACGATGTATGGAGTCTTCGAATTTTTGGAGCGTGAGTTAGGATGCAGGTGGTACTCGCCGACAGTTAGTGTTACTCCAAAGAGGAATGAGTTTAAGTTCGTTTGGTTTGACCGTGCCGAAAAACCGGGAATCCGGGTACGAAATGATTTCTATTTTGAGGCCTTCGACCCAATCTGGGCAACCCGTAACAAGATGAATGGTGCCATGGGCTACCGACAACAACCTGGCGGTGTCGAAAGCTATTGGTCTGTTCATACTTTTTATCCTTTGATGCCTCCTGAAGAATTTTACAAAAAGCATCCTGAATACTACAGTTTGATCGACGGTAAACGCATCTTTGAGCGTGCTCAGCTTTGTCTGACTAATCCCGATGTGCTTCGAATCATGACGGAGCGAATCAGGAAGAGGATGCGCGAAAGTCCGGAGTATCTTATTTACGACGTTTCCCAAAACGACTGGTACAATCCCTGCCAATGCGATAAATGTCAGGCTATTGTAAAAGCGAAAGGCGGAGAATCAGGACTAATCATCTGGTTTGTGAACCAGGTAGCAGAAGCAGTAGAGAAGGATTTTCCGGATAAATTTATTGGAACACTTGCTTATCAATATACTCGAACACCACCTAAAAATATCAGTCCGCGACACAATGTTGTGGTGCGCTTGTGCAGTATTGAGTGCTGTTTCGCCCATGATTTCAAATCATGTCCCGAGAACCAGTCTTTTCTGCAGGATCTGAAAGGCTGGTCGGCGATTGCGCCGCACATGTATATTTGGGATTATGTGGTCAACTTTGGTCATTACGTAATGCCCTATCCGAATTTCAGGGTACTGCAATCCAATATTCAGTCATTTCGCGACAATCACGCTATTGGCATCATGGAGCAGGCGGCCTACCAGAGTAGGGGAGGCGAATTTTCAGAGCTGCGCGCTTACCTGATTTCCAAATTGCTTTGGAATCCTGAATGCAATACCGACGATGTAATCAACGATTTCATGTATGGATATTACGGTCGGGCCGGAAAGTTCATCCGGCAATATTTTGATCTCTTGCATAATCGTCTCACTCCTGATACTCATATACACCTTGGTCTGACACCTGGCGACGCCATCTTCTCCGATGAGTTTGTGCAACAATCCTGCGATTTGTTCAAAGAAGGCATCAAAGTAGCTGATAATGAAGACGTGGTTCGTCGCATAGAAATGTGTTCGCTGCCGGTACTTTATCTCAAATGCAAACGTACACCTGCTATGGCCAGGCAGGATGGAACCTATGCAGACTTCTGCCGAATCGCAAAGCGCGAAAACGTTACTCATTACTCTGAAGCGGGAGAAGTAGATGTTCGGGCCTTTCACAATACGGTAGAGAAATCAAGATAATTTGACAATTCGACAATTAGGAGTTGTTGGTCTTGGAAGTTCCGATTATCTTTGAAATGATCTTTAATATAAACTTGTCAATCTTCGTTTTGTTAAATTGTCGAATCATCGAATCGTCGAATTGTCACATTTAATTCTATATGAAACGAACATGTTGCGACACAACACCCAAGGGTATGATACTAATTTCATCAACATGGAGTTCCATACTACCTTTTAAAAATAAATTATTATAGTATGAAACGAACATGTTACTTCCCAACACCCAAGGGTATGATACTAATTTCATCAACATGGAGTTCCATACTACCTTTAAAAAACAAATTATTATAGTATGAAACATTACGCCAAAAATTCTCATCTCGAGATAACCGTCAGACAGCCGGGAGCCGAACTCTTCTCAATCAAATCCCTGAAAACCGGTATTGAATATATGTGGGGCATGGATCCCGCGATCTGGAACAGTACAGCACCAATTCTCTTTCCCATTGTTGGTGGCTTGAAAGACAATGCCTTCTTATGGAAAGATGAAAAATTCACCCTGACAAAACATGGATTTATTCGTGAAAATCCGGATCTTTTGTTGACAGGTATCACGGCCGACTCGCTTGCATTTGGAATGAATTCCAACAAAGAAACACTCAAAGTATATCCTTTCGAATTTGAATTTACAATTCAATTTGTCCTTGATGGAACAAAGGTTAAAGTCATTCACACGGTGAATAATCCAGGAGATTCTGATCTTTATTTTTCATTAGGAGGCCATCCGGGGTTCAAATGTCCCATCCATTCAGGTGAAAATTACGAGGATTATTACTTGGAATTTGACGTTGCCGAAAATTCTTCCACTTGGTTACTGCATGAAAACGGGACAATTTTGGACGAAACTGCCCCAGTATTCAATAACACCAAAATTTTGCCTTTAACCCACGATTTATTCAGTAAAGACGCGCTGATATTCAAGGATTTGAAATCCAGGAAAGTGACTCTTCGGAGTAAAAAATCCTCACAATCATTATCTCTTTCTTTCGATGATTTTCCCTATTTGGGAATATGGGCCAAGACAAATGGCGATTTTATCTGTATCGAACCATGGTGCGGAATTGCCGACAAATGGAATACGAATCAACAATTCAAAGACAAAGAAGGAATTGTTAAGTTGGCTCCGGGTGAAGAATTTCAGGCGACCTATGTGGTAGAGGTACATGAGTAATATCAAGAAAATTGGAATTAGAGGGGGTTCCTCGACCCCGAATCAGAATAATCCTTTTTGCGGTTTTACATTTTCCCTGAAATTCTCCTCTAAAATTCTTATCCCATTTTGATGGATGGAAATTTTCCCTCCGGCGGCATCTTTGGTATTAAACATTATTTCATATTCCTTTTGCCCATAAGCAAAACGGACACCAATCATATTCTCGGTCTTCACAGTTTTCGTCTTAACCATGGATTGGAGTGAACGGTCGCCAACCTGTATAAGATGAAGAAATATATCTTCTGAGTTTTGTTTATTAGGCGATACCTCAATACGCCATTGCCCAATTAACTCCTCTGTATCCGGAAGTATTGAGTTACGACTACTATAGTTCCAGTCATCGGGATTTAATGTTGGCATGGGCCAGTTTTGCCCATCTGACCAAAATTGTTTACCTGTCCCGCCTATCTTTGTCAATCTGGCTTTACGTGGGAATAATGTTTTACAAAACAGCCTGCCTTCCATTTGGTCGGCATAAAATTCATCAGATTTAATTACCGGTTCTGTTGCGGTATGTAGAAGCCATGTTTTTTTGTACTCTGGTTTAGTGGAAATTACCCGATCAAATATCACAAAATGATCAGGTTGTAGAAATACAAACTGGCGTAGAACCAAATTGGACTTGTCTTTGTGATAGGATTTTGTAGCATCACTAGCCACATATACATAGTGTTCTTTTTCGTCAAATGCGATGATTTCTGATCCCAGTAGTTGATTCTGCC
>JBBQJE010000132.1:0-9727 GCA_038325635.1 Bacteroidales bacterium | reverse complement strand
CTGGCAATCTTCCTTCTGGTTTTGTTCGGAATTTCAATTCATACCATTCTGAGAATTGTAACAAAAAAAAATAACCATGGAAAATAAATTATATCTCTACCCAAGCCTGATCAGAATTTGGCATCTGCTGAATGCTTTAATGATTCTTATACTTATCGTTAGTGGGTTAAGTATGCAGTATTCCGATCCTTCGAACCCGTTTATACGTTTCGATATAGCTGTAAGTATGCACAACATTACAGGTATCATTTTGATATTTAATTACTTATTGTTCTTTTATGGTAATACAATTACCAAAAACGGACGCCATTATAGAATCCAGCTAAAAGGTCTGACAAATCGGTTGATGGTACAGTTTAGGTATTATACTTTTGGCGTTTTCAAAAGCGAACCAGCTCCATTTCCTGTTACAAAAAAGATGAAGTTCAATCCAATCCAGCAGGTAACCTATTTCATGACGATGTATGTATTCATGCCTCTAATTTTCGTAACCGGATTGCCGATGCTATTCTCGGGGGCATTTATCCGCCAATTACTAGGATCTCAAGCATTCTTCGTAACTGATATTATTCACATTACGGTAGGATTTCTTTTGTCAATATTTCTTATTATCCACATATATTTCTGTACATTTGGTGCAAAGCCAACTAGCAATTTCAAATCAATCATAACCGGATTCCACGAAGGAGGTCATTAATGAGAGATGAGACATGAGACATGAGAGATGAGAGAGAAGAGAGAAGAGAGTTGGATTATGGCTGTCAAATTTAAATAATTGGTTTTATGAACGATCCAAAGGAAAATAAAAATAATCGCAGAAAATTTTTGAGAGTTAGTTTTCTGTCCGGACTATCTGCAATAGCCGCTAAAACAGTTTTCGCCGATATTCCTGTTGATCCGGAAAACGAGACGGGAGAAATGATCACTTTGCTTTCGCCAGATGGACAATTGGTTAAAGTAGCAAAGGAGAAGATCAATTATATGGAAAAATACATCTCTCCAGCCGCATCCCATCAGGGAATCCCTCATCGTAAATTTGTCATGGTAATTGACCTTGCAAAATGCAAAAATGCCAGAAAATGCGTCGAGAAATGTCAAAAAGCGCACCTTCTTCCACCTCATCAGGAATTTATGAAAGTATACCTGATGCAGGAATCGGAAGAATCTGCACCTTATTGGATGCCAAAACCTTGTTTCCATTGCGATAAACCATTATGTGTAAGCGTTTGTCCGGTTGGAGCAACTTACAAACGTTCCGACGGTATTGTCCTAATCGACAATGAGCGCTGTATCGGATGCAAATTTTGCATGACAGGCTGCCCCTACTCTGCCCGACAGTTCAACTGGTCAGACAATCCCTCGTTTCACGTCGACCAGCCCTATTCCCCTGAAACCAGTGTACCTGGGAGAGAAGGCACTGTCAGTAAGTGCGATTTTTGTCCGGATATGATCCGGGATGGAAAAATGCCACATTGTGTGACGGCATGTCCAATGGGAGTTATCTATTTCGGCGATCAGTTGGAGGATATTGTCACCAACGGAGATGAGACAATTCGCTTTTCCGAATTAATAGCCACTCGTTCTGGTTATCGTCATCTCGAAGACCTGGGTACAAAACCAAGTGTTTATTACCTGCCTCCCGTTAACAGACAATTTCCTGTTGAACGTGGTTTCGATCATGAGGATCCTGAGATCAACCAGCGATACAAAGATGTTCCTTATGTAAAAAAAATGCATAAAAAATAACCGGCAAGATGGAAAGTAACAAAAGGAAACAGGAACTACTGAAGGAGTTTCTTCCACAACTTGAGAAAACAAGTTTTTTATGGTTTGCATGGGTCGCTTTCTTATTGGTATTGATATTTGTCGCCATCTATGCGCTGATTCTTCAAATTCTCAAAGGCCACATTATCACTGGCATGAGAGACAACGTGGTATGGGGAGTCTATATTGTAAACTTTATATTTTTTATGGGAATTAGTTACGCCGGAGCTTTGGTTTCTGGGTCTATGCACCTATTCAAAACAAGCTGGAGAGGTCCAATTCTGAGAATTGCGGAATTAACAACGATAATTGCGTTGCTAATCGGGCCATTATACATTCTGTTATGTATCGGCCGACTGGATCGCCTGCCCTTCCTTTTTATGTATCCACGGATACAATCACCTATTACTTGGGACGTTATAGCTATTACCACCGACTTATTTGGCTGCTTAATCTACTTATATCTTTCATTTATTCGCGATTTCGCCTTGATGAGAGATTCGAAAGATTGTAAACTTCCAAAATGGCGGATGAATATTTACAAGACTCTTGCACTCGGTTATCAGGATACTCCAACACAAAGAAAGCGGATCAAAAATGTTACGGATATCATGTCTGCCATGATCATTGCCATTGCCATTATCGTATATTCTGTTTTAGCTTGGATCTTTAGTGTTACCCTTCAACCAGGCTGGCACAGCACCATCTTCGGACCCTACTTCGTTATTGCAGCTGTCTTCTCCGGCGCAGGTGTGATCATTATTTTGATGCGCATTTTTCGTTCCGTATTTCATCTCGAAACGTACATCACCAAAAGGCATTTCGTTGGCGTGGGTATGATTTTAATGATTCTGTCTATGTTCTTTGCCTATTTTACCTTTAGTGAATACCTCACCAAATGGTATGGGTCAAAAAAATTGGACGACAATCTGATTCAAATTCTCTTTACCAAATATTTCTGGTTGTTTATTTTCTCCAATTATGTCGGAACATTGCTACCAATTATCGTTATGGGAATTCCCAAATTCAGAACGATTAACAGCATAACCTTCGCAGCAGTAATTGCTGTTCTGGCGTTGTGGGTGAACCGATATCTAATCGTTGTACCCACACTTGAAACTCCCTATATGCCCATTCAGGATACACGACCCGAATGGCTCTTTTATTCAGCAACGTGGGTTGAGTGGGTTTTAACATTTGGAGGTATCGCAATGTTTTGCTTTCTGTTTACACTTGCAGCTAAATTTGTCCCCATCATTCCAGTCTCTGAAGTTGCCGACGCAGAACTTGAGATGAGTGAAGCCATTGCACGCGGACAAGATACCACCCATAAGGCAACTGTAACTGTAACTGCGACTCCCAAAAAACGTGTCGTACTTAAAAAAGGGGACCATGAAAAATAGAATATCCATATTCAGACAAAGTCTGGTCATTTTTTTCCTGACAGCAATCGCAACATTACAGCTTGCTGCTCAGAATATTCCTTCTACCATCGAGCTGAAAGAAATCAAGTCAAGCGATGACAGCCGAATCTTCAATGTTAAACTTACCGGTGAAAGTGAAGCGGGAGTGGTCCCTGTCTTTCAGGCAAAAATTGATTTCCTTAGCATTGCCGATGGAAAATCCAGTGTTCTTGGATCAGTTACCACGGATAAAGATGGAAAATCCTCCTTAAAATTGGATAAAGGCACTAAATTCCTACTAAACAAAGAAGGTATTTCAGAGGTAAAAGCATCATTTACCGGAACCGGAAAATTAGAAAGTTCTGAAGCAAGTGTAAAGTTCAAAGAACTAAATCTGCAGCTCACCCTAGTTGAAAAAGACTCCGTCAATACATTAAAGCTCCAAGCATCGACTACCGGCCTAAAAGGGGAAGTAATTCCGCTGAAAGAGACAACCTTCAACGTTTATGTGCAGGGTCTTTATTCTAGATTGAAGGTTGGAGAGTGTTTCGTAGATGCCGGTGAAGGAATCTTAGAATTTCCAAATAACATTCCCGGAGATGAAAATGGCAACCTTAAAATTTTTGTGCGTTTAGAAGAGAATGAAGTTTATGGGGATGCAGAAAAAATCGAAAATGCAAGATGGGGTAATCACAGCTCTGGATTTGTTGAGCCGCAACGTTCACTGTGGACTTCTGGTGCGCCTATCTGGATGATTATTACATTGATAATTCTATTAGCTGGCGTATGGTCGCACTATATGTATGCCATCTATCAGATGATAAAAATCAGAAAAGAAGGTAAAAAACTCGAACAAAGTTGAAAAAAAATCACTATTTTAGTATTCTATTAAATTTCAAATTATTGTAAAATTTCACCACTTAAAAAACAATTTCTGTATGAAAAAATTTCTTTTGGCAGCATTTACCATTGTTTTTGCAATGAGTTTATTTTCCTTTATCGCAGCTGAGAAAAAAGCATGGGATGTTCCTGCTAAGTATAAAACCATGAAAATCCAAAAAAAGGGCGACGCAGCTAGTATTGCTTTAGGTAAGACACTTTATACCAAGTATTGCAAATCCTGCCATGGTGGCGCCGGTAAAGGCGATGGAGCAAAAGCTTCTAATATGAAGACAAAAATGGATGATTTCAGTACTCCGGCTTTCAAAGCTTTGCCTGATGGATCTAAGTATTTCATGTCCTTTGTCGGTCGTGATGAAATGCCTAATTTCGAAAAGAAAGTTGTTGACGAAGAAGAAAGATGGGCCATCATCAACTTCATGAATTCACTCTAAAAATTTATTTTTTAGACGATAAAAGGCAGTTGGATCGACCAGCTGCCTTTTTTATGCGATTTTCAGAATAGAGCTATCATTCATGAATGAAAGGCAAACAATTTTTCACCATTAATATAGAAGGAATTTAAATTATATAGCAAATTAAAATGAAACCATTTTGGCATTATCTTTGATATTGAATTATATCAATTATTCAATATTAATTTTAACAGATTTATCATGAAAAAATTTCTATTTGCCGCACTAACTGTTGTATTTGCGATGAGTTTATTCTCTTTTATTGCATCTGAAAAGAAAGCTGCCTGGGTTATTCCTGCGAAATATTCAGCTATGAAGATTCAGAAAAAAGGGGACGCTGCTAGTATTGCTTTGGGTAAAACCTTGTATGCAAAGCATTGTAAATCATGTCACGGTGGTGCAGGAAAAGGCGATGGCGCAAAAGCTGCTTCTCTTAAAACTGCGATTGATAACATGGCAACACCTGCATTTAAAGCATTACCTGATGGAAATAAGTATTTTATGGCAATTGTAGGTCGTGACGAAATGCCTAATTTCGAAAAGAAAATTGTTGATGAAGAAGAACGTTGGGCCATAATCAACTACTTGAATTCATTATAATCTTCATTCGAATTAAATAAAAAAGCAGTTGGTCATCCAACTGCTTTTTTATTACACTAAACTATTCAAAGGAATAGCATTCTTTTGAGCCTAACTAGTTATGCTTATGGCAATTATCCATATACCATGATATGGAATGTTCCCTGCCTGCAACCAACTCCTCTAAAATTTTGTGATCGTCCCACTTGCTGTGATAGCTACAGCAATGATCCAATGCAAGCGAAAGCAGCAACCATTCTCTAACGGCCTTCATGGTCAAATTACTCATATCTAAATTCTTGAGTAATATGAGATACTTCGGTCCGATCATGTCAACATTTGGTTCCTCTCTCTTCAAGATCTCCTTGGTTGTAAAAATATGATCCTCAACCTGAACAAATTCATCCTCATCCAGTGTTACCGTAAAATTAAAAGTTTTTTGTGCCATAATACACCTCCTAAGATTTAATATTTGGTTACGACAATATAAGAAATTCTTTCGAATAATAAAATAAATGAATAAAATAATTGATCAATTAGGTGTAATAATTTTCTGAACTGATGGTTCAAAAAATAGTATAACTAAAAGAATAGTGTAATTTTGTGGTAAAATATACTAAAAATGGAAGCAATCGATTGGAAAAGCATAGGTTTTGGGTACAGCAAAACGGATTACAATGTTCGTTCGTGGTACAGAAACGGGAAATGGGGGGAATTAGAAGTCAGTGATTCTGATAAGATCAACATTCATATTGCTGCTACATCGCTTCATTATGGACAGGAAGCCTTTGAGGGGCTCAAAGCATTTCGTGGTAAGGACGGCAAAATCCGTGTGTTTCGCATGATCGAAAATGCCAAAAGGATGCAACGTTCTGCACAGGGTGTAATGATGGCCGAAGTACCGACCTCCCTATTTGAAGAAGCAGTAAGAAAAGCTATTTTATTGAATGAGCGGTTTGTCCCTCCTTATGAATCAGGTGCATCTCTTTACATTCGCCCTTTATTAATCGGAACCGGACCACAAATCGGTGTAAAACCAGCTGACGAATACCTATTCATGATCTTCGTGATGCCTGTTGGACCCTATTTCAAAGAAGGATTTAAACCAACAGATTTAGTTATTTACCGTGAATACGACCGTGCAGCTCCTCTGGGTACAGGAACGATCAAAGTTGGTGGAAACTATGCAGCCAGCCTGGCTTCCGGGCAACGAGCGCATGCCAATGGTTTTTCAGCGGTATTGTATCTGGATGCTAAAGAAAAGAAATACCTGGATGAATGCGGTCCGGCAAATTTCTTTGGCATCAAACAAAATAAGTATATAACACCAAAATCCACCTCCATTTTGCCATCCATAACGAACATGAGTCTAAGACAACTGGCAAAAGATATGGGTTTAGAAGTTGAGGAGCGTATTATTCCGGTTGAAGAGCTTGCTGAATTTGAAGAAATTGGTGCTTGCGGTACTGCAGCAGTAATATCTCCGATAAAAAGGGTTTATGATGCAGACTTAGATAAAGAATATCTCTATGGTACTGAACCAGGTAAGATAAGCGTGAAATTGTACGAGAAATTAAGAGGAATACAGTATGGTACTGAACCAGATCCTTATGGCTGGACAGATATAATTGAATCATAAGAGCATAAAAAAACCACCTTCCTTGGTGGTTTTTTTATGCTCTTATGATTCAAACTACTTTGAGCAATTGCCTGCCTGAATCTGAGCCCATGAGGGCGAATACTTATTCAGACTAATATAAGCCAATCCGGTAAGCGTTAAAGATTTTATTGCACAATAGGCAGACAAATTAGCATTATAATAAATATCTAAGGTACTGCGTGCATTTTTCAAATTTTCTAATCCATCCAACGATTTCAAGGCTGCATTTTCCAAAATTTGAATCTTCCCTCTAACTGTTTTTGTTTTCGCAAAACCGCTAAAATTAATAAGCGCAGCATTGTCCTGAACAACAAAATCCCCACCAATGCTATCCAGAAGTGTCAAGCCACTCATCCCAACCAAGCTATTACACTCAGCGATTCGAACATCCTTCCTGATGTATTTGACACCACTAAGGCCGGTAAAAGAGTTTAAACTCTCCAACTTACTAAGCTCGAGAATACCTCTGATTGTATCAATTTTAGCTAATCCATTAAAATTCTGAAGATTACCACAAGAAACAATGCTTAGATCCTTCTTCAAGGATGGAAGATTATTTAAACCCTGAAAATTCAATAAGCTGTTGCAATTTACAACTGAAATCGTTGTGATAGTATCATTTATGGAAGTGAGTCCGGATAAAGTGGCCAATTGCGGCAAGGAATTTAAACTCAGGTTCCCTTTAATTTCAAACAAAGTGGTAAGACCTCCAAATCCGGTGAAATTAGCATTTTCACTCAGATAAAGATTGCCACCTATCGAGGTAAGGTAATTCAAGCCCGACATCGCTTTTAGACTCGCGTTTTTCGTTATATTTAGAGAACCAGCCATGGTCGACAAATTTTGCAATCCGGCAAAGGAGTCGAAAAGTGGATTTTCAGAAACTGTTATTGATCCGGTAGATAGAATCTTTTCTAATCCCAGGCAACTTTTGAATTTTGGATTACGATCGATTACAATAGAAGAGACTATTGAATCTAAAGCGGTTAAACCTGTAAAAGATGTTAATTCCGGACAAGCAGATACCTGAAAAGAACCAGAAACACTGCGCAATGTCGATAAGAAGGACAAATCCTTATTCGGGATTTTGTACAAAGTAACCGATCCTCTAACCATCAAAAGATTTCCGAAATATTTCTTGTAATCGATTGCATCTGAGGAGGAAAGCGTAAGACTTCCTTGAATCGTATTGTATTTACCATTTAAAAACCGAAGGAGCGTCGTATCATTGCCACTGGAATATATACTTATACTTCCATTAAATACATTCGGGGGTATTACCGTGGGTGCGGTTGTAGTATCACTACTTTTCTTGCAGGAAAAAATTGCGAAAAGCAACGTAAAAACAAGGGCAAAGGCTAAAAAATTATTTTTTCTCATCCAAATATAAATTTCAAAAAGAATTCAAGACCTGCTCGATTCTTTCGGGCAAAGTAAAGAATTTTTGGTTAGATTTTTGTTAAAAATAAAGTGCATAGGCGATAAATTAACCTTTGTTTGCACTATTAGGACATCTCAAGCATTCTTAAGATTGGCTTCTTAGCTTTGATAATCAATTCATCGCTCAGAACTATCTCGGGCAGCTCATATTTTAGTGCCAGATAGAGTTTTTTTATGGTATTCAATTTCATGAAACTACAGTCATTACATCCACAGGTAGAATCGATAGATGGAGCCGGTAAAAAAATCTTATCAGGACACCTAAGCTGCATCTGATGCAAAATCCCACTCTCCGTGGCCACAATGAATTTTTGCGAACTACTTTCAGACACATAATTTAGTAATGCAGTTGTTGACCCGACGAATTTGGAAACCAACAATACCGGCCTTTCGCATTCTGGGTGAGAAATCAATTCAGCGTCAGGATTCTCATTCTGAAGATCGATGATCTTCTCAAGCGAATATTTCTCATGCACCATGCAAGCACCGTCCCACAAAACCATATCTCGGCCGGTAACAGAATTGAGGTAGTTGCCCAGATTTTTATCAGGAGCAAAGATGATTTTCTGATCCGGTGGAAAAGACTCGACAATTTTCCTTGCATTCGAAGAAGTGACGATCACATCCGAAAGGGCTTTTACTTCTGCCGAACAGTTGATGTAGGAGATAACCACATGGTCAGGATGTAATTTGACAAAATGTTCAAATTCCGGCCCAGGGGTTGAATCTGCTAAGGAACAACCGGCTTTCATGTCGGGAACAAGCACCTTCTTACCGGGATTAAGGATTTTGGCTGTTTCGGCCATGAAATGCACACCAACGAACAAGATAATGTCGGCAGTCGTCTTTTCAGCTTGCTGAGCCAAAGCTAGAGAATCTCCTAAAAAATCAGACAAATCCTGAAGCTCCGGAGTAATATAATAGTGTCCTAAGATGACCACATTCTTCTCTTTTTTTAACCTGGAAATTTCAGTTTCCAAATTTAAACCGGAAGCTATCGGAAGATCCAAAAAACCACATTTATTGATGATATTTTCGTAATTAGCTATCATTGTTTTCGTTCTAAGAAGATGCAAATTTAAAAAATCATCCCAAATGATAACTAAGGAAGAATTTAAAAGCTTTCCAATTACACAGCAATTTCGAAAAAACAGTCTTAATGGTAAAAAAATGTTAATAAAATCAACCAAAAAGTTAATAAATAAATAACCACAACTAACTTACATCATAGAATTTAATCAACTGATATTTCTATATTTGGGTTCGTTCTACAAGGTTAATCTCAAAATATTAAAGCACTGATTACAAGAAACTAGGCAGCTTTTGTCTGCGAACAAATGTTAAAAAGAATCTTAAATAAATGAATACCAATTATCTTAATTATTTGTAATTAAAAATTATCATTAATGAAAAACAATTTTTTAAAGCTCTGCTTGACCCTCGTACTTTTTGCAATTATGATTGTATCAGTCATGGCTCAGGTTACTACCTCTGGAATAAGTGGCAAGGTTACAGGAGGCAACGAA
>JBBQJE010000131.1:0-9904 GCA_038325635.1 Bacteroidales bacterium | reverse complement strand
TCATCACTCTCTGTAAAATCCTTTACTTTGAGCCACCAATCATCCTTCAACCTTACACAAAATTCAATGCCTCGTGCCTTCAGCATAAAAAGCAACCAAAAACAAGGATAGCCTCTGTCAAGCAACAATAAATCACCCGCTTTTATCTTGTCGAGATGTTTTGAAAGCAAATCCCCTTCGCTACTGGAATAGGGTGCAATCTCAGCATCAATTGTCACCAAATTTAGTACATCGTACAACATGGAAACAAGTGCCAATGAACGTGGACTGTCAGCTTTTGGACCAAAGTTGTGAATCCCAAATTCTTCGATAACACTTGGATGATTAGGCAATACCAATCGGGAACCATCAATGGCCAAAGTCCGCATTCCATACCAGGTATAGTATTCAACTTCTTTGTAAAAAGTATTGATCGCAACTTCATTCAGCCGTTTGAATGCCCATGGGTTTAATTTTGCTCTGGCTTGCGTAAAAGCACCCTTGGTAACTTCCCTAATTTTAAAATCACTTTTTGAAAGAGCCTTAAAGAAACTATCCAACTCTCTTTGAATGGAACTCTTAAAGTTGATGATCATCACGATTAAATTATTGAATGTCAACTTTCTATCTCTTGAAAATTCCCCACCAAGGCCATCTTTAGAATGGCCTTTAAACTCTTCATTTTCAAGTTCATAGACTAAATTATTAGATAATATTTCACGATAATCCGTGTTTTGGTTAATACTTGGGTTACCCCCTTTATTCCCTACAAGATAATAAACTATTCGTGAACTACAAACATTTCAATGAACTTTTTTCGCTAAAACCCCAATAAAATAAGGACTTTTAGATATATTTGTTAACTAAACGACATTGGTCTACAATTTCATAATCAAATTGAGCCTTCAACGCATCAATCCACTCGGCATGTATTGTAGCTAAAAATTCACCAGCCGACAAAAGAGAGATGAGTTCAGTAATCTCCGATTCTTCCATTGTTCCTTTCCTGGACTTCCGAAGAAGCTGTAAAATTCTTGTATAATCGCACCAGAGTGGTTCTTCAGCCTTAATTTTCCAGTAAGAATTTTCGTTAACGAATTCGAATCCATTCACTTTTTCGAGGATAGATCGTAATTTACTGATATTGACATTACGATTATTGCGGGCACTTTCGCCAAATTTGTCATTCCACAATACTTCATCAAGCTTTGCGGACGCCACACCTCTATTATTTTTAATGGTATTCAGAAAGATAAAAAGGAAGAGCTGTTTTAGCATCGGAGATAATAACCCCGTTATATTGCTTCCATTTTGATCGTTTATTTGAAATTCCCCCAGAAAAAAGATGGATGAAATTGTCTTTCGCTCAATGGTCTCAATGGGTATAATATGCGGATGCAATTCCTGCATAGACAATTCATCTTTTCTATTTATAGGACTTTTCTTCCGAAATAAAAAAATTGAGAAAAAAACCAATATAACCGCTCCCAAAATGGCGATTACCCAAATATACCATTTCTCTTTTGCAGGTTCATTTTGAAAAACATCTTGCTGCATTAACGGCGGATAGCCAATTGAATAGAGTGCGATATCCGAATTATGACAAGTCAGCGCAACTATCTGTGAAGTTTTCTTGTCAAGGAAAAGCGTACTTATAGATTTAGTATCCAGGAAACTATATGGAATAGAATCATTAAAAGGTTTATATTCATTTTTTTCAATACCAAATTTGGCCAAACGCATGAAAGTTGAAAAGCTACCCCTATTGTAAATCAGCGTATAAAAGACACCTGCCTTTTGATCAGCAACCAACGATTCGCATGGAACGAAAGGGGTTGCCGGCGCCTCTAATTTCCAGAGCTTCTTAAATGAATAATCAATCAGATTTAGCGAATACAAATCGTAATAGGTTTCAGGCGATAATTCCTGTTGCCCGGACTTGCTCCCATAACCTCCATAGACCAGCATCTCCTTATTATTCAGAAATCCGGTACTGCTCAGATACCGAGGCTCAATTTGATCGATTCTGTTTTTTTGTTCCCAGCTTTTAGTCTTTAAATTATATCTGTGAATAATACTTTTATACGTGTAAAATCCGTATCCAAAAAGAGTAACGAGCGATGAATCTACCGGTGAAATAAATTTATTGTGGAGCCAGAAATTAGGCTCTTTTGTGTCAGATTCGTTCGACGACCATTTATGGGTCATAAAACTGAACTTACATAGTTGGCTATTATCAAAATCATACGACCATAGTTCGTCCGTAAATTTATTATAAATCATTTGCTTCCCCTCTGTGTTATAAGGTGATCCTCCTTTAAAAAGAATGGTGTCGATAGCAGAAGTTTTGTTATTAAAGACGAAAACAGCATGTTTGTCAACTAAAAACACTCGTCCATTATCCTCGTCTTTAGCAATACCTTGGATTTGGTCGAGTTTAAACTCTTTTAATTTTTGCCACTTTACATACCTGTCAATATACCATATTGGGTTCTCAACGACTGCTGCTTCATGTTCAATTTCATCATATACCTTTGTTTGACTGTGCTTTAATAATTTCCAATTCCTGGTTAATTGGTTTTTTGCATCGAAAATGAGAATATTTTTTAACGACATAGGTGAAACATCGGTATTCAGAAATAGAGAATTTCTGCAGGCTCCAAATATCATTTTAAAATTCTTCAGTACTGAAATTTTGGCTGCATGGGAGGTCTTCTTGTTACCGTTAAATGAGATGGCCAATTTCGAATTTCTAGTATCTATTTCGAATTTGATTTTTATCCAACGATCAAACCCACCATTCGGAATATCATCCCATTTAAATGAACAAAGAACCTCATCCTTTAAAACCAGCCAGAAATTTGAAGAGGTGGAAGCCAGGTTTGATACAAGGTCTATGTTGGTATTTCCTTCTCCAATAATTCGAAAAATATAACCATAATATCCATCCCCACGGCGAAAATTAGCTTCCATTTCCAATGAAAATCCCTCAGGGTATGCAGCAGGGGCAGAAGGTGTCAGATCTAAGGAAGTACGTTTATCCTGATTAACCTCATGAGAAGAAAAATAAAGTCCTTGTAAAAGATCATCTTGAGCAAAAGCTTTTAGTCCGCTTAAGAGAATAAGAATTAGGGTGATAAATCTCATCAGGATACTAAATTTAATTTCATCGGGATACTAAATTCCATTACTCAAAGTTAAATATTTATTTTGCATGATTGTACTCCACAATATTTAACCCAATTTTTATCAAAACTAGTGTGACTGTTGTTATCTTAGCATGATTGAATACAAAACAAAAATTCCAGGGCAACTCTGAATTAACAATATATTAATCATTTATTATATCACCATTTGCCAAATATTAATCGGAATGTTAACTGGTTACTACTTTATTTGTAGGATGAAGCTTCTATGAACAGAAGTTCATACTATGGATGGAAGATTGATGAGTCTAGCAATTTTAAATAAACATCAGCATATTCAAGCAATTCCCAAAATCAGTTGAAATGGCTAATTTATCAGGTAATTTTATTTTAAGAGCAACCCTTGCGGGATTTGCGTTTCCAATTTGCAGTTATGGTCTTCAAGCAACAGGGCACAGGCCGAATGTGGTTATTTTTCTGACTGACGACATGGGTTATGGGGATATTTCGTGTTACAATAAAAATCAGGTTCAAACACCAAATATTGATAAGCTGGCTGCTGAAGGTGTTCGTTTTACTGACTTTTACGTCCCGACTCCTTATTGTGCGCCATCCAGGGCAACCTTGTTAACGGGTCGGTTTCCTCTGCGTCATGGAATGGTTCAAAACCCGGCACCCGACGCCGGAATCAATGATGTTGGGATAAATGCGCGGGAGATAACCATGGGTAATCTTTTCCAGAATGCCGGCTATCACACCAAGGCCATAGGAAAATGGCATCTGGGACATAAACCGGAATATTTTCCTGTTAAACATGGCTTTGATGAATACTTTGGCATCCTCTATTCGAATGATATGCGACCGGTTCAGCTGATTGAAGACATGGATACCGTTCAATATCCTGTTGACCAGCGATTGCTTACCCAGAAATACACCGCCAAAGCATTGGATTTTATTGAGCGGAATCAAAAGGCGCCATTTTTTCTTTATCTGGCGCATGCCATGCCACATAAACCATTGGCAGCATCTGGAAAATTTTATCAGAATGGAGATCATAACGAATTATACGACAGCGTGATCCGTGAGTTGGATTGGTCAGCCGGAGAAGTGATTTCTAAACTTAAAGATCTTGGTATTCTTGAAAATACGGTTGTCATTTTCATGTCGGACAATGGCCCTTGGTACGGTGGAAAAACAGGTGGATTTAAAGGGATGAAGGCTAATAACTGGGAAGGGGGGATCCGCGTCCCGTTCATTATCCGGTATCCACAGCATTTTCCTCAAGGCACAACAGTTACAACCCCCTGCTGGTCGCCGGATATATTGCCCACGATCATGAAACTTACCGGCATCAAAACTGATCCGAAAATTAAACTCGATGGACAGGATATCTCAGGAATAATAAAGGGAAAAATGAAACAACACCCTCCGATTTTTTCCATGACGGGTTCAAAGATCATGACCATACGTGACGGTAAATGGAAGTTATTTCTCAATCAGCCGAGTTTTTATAAAGAGGTTGATTTGAAGAACTGGAAAGACCCCCGTGGTCCGGACGGAACCACCATCATTGCACCAACAGAACAGGCAACACCAGCGGATTATCCAGGCATAAGACCGCTGAAAATGGAAGGGGAAATATTTCTGTTTAACATCGAAGATGATCCAACTGAAAGTAAGAATCTTGCAGAATCCTTCCCCGAGATCAAAGAAAAATTGCTCAAAGAATATTCCCGCTTTTTGAAGTCTCTTCCTACTATTAAAATTGAAACTAAATGAAATTTGATCATGTCATTGTTTGCACATTGGTGGTGGCTGCACCATTCATTCAAACGAAAGCAGTCCTGGCACAAAAAAAATCAAAACAGTCCAATTTGCTTTTTATCATGACCGACCAGCAGCGATATGACGCGTTGGCCATAGTTATGAAATACCCATTTCTGAAAACGCCGAATTTGGATAAGTTGGCTAAAGAAGGGGTTATTTTTCAGAAAACGTACACACAATGTGCTGTGTGTGCACCAGCCAGAGGAACACTATTTACCGGTTGTAGTGTTGAAAACCACGGGATTTATACGAATGCGTTTGATAAAAATTCAACGATTCCGATGAAAACTTTCGACGAGATATTAGTTGAAAATGGTTATTATGCTGAATACCACGGAAAATTTCACTCGCCCGATGCGCTGAAAAAATGTTACGCTCAATTTTCTGACATCTCCGACTATAAAGTATTTCTGGAAAAAGCGCTCCCAAAACAAAAAGCAGGGAAAGGTGAACGAATAAACTCTGATTTCAAACAACCATACATTCCCAATCCAATAGATCCAAAGTACGGCATTGAAGAGGATGAGTCGAAAACCATAAAATCTGGTCAACCAGATTATCATGGTGAATTGCTCATTCCCGCGAAATTCAGCATGACAAGCTTTCAGGCAAATCAGGTCATTGATGCCATTAGTAGGGCAAAGAAGATCGGAAAACCATTTTCAATTACCTGTTCCTTTACATTTCCACATGCACCGATGTTGCCAACTAAACCTTATGCCGGAATGTACCCTGTTGATCAGATGCCAGTGCCCGCGTCGATCAATGATGATATGAAGAATAATCCCTATTTCAATGAAAATGGCAGATTGGGAAAACCGGAGTATGGCGATTCAGAAAAGATCAGATACATGATGGCCGACTATTTTGCCCTGGTCACCGAAATTGATGCAAAAGTTGGTGAAATACTTGCCGCGTTAAAGAAAAACGGGTTTGATAAAAACACCTTAGTGATATTCACTTCCGATCACGGTGAAATGCTGGGAGCACACGGCATGCGTGAAAAAAATGTCTTTTTGGAAGAATCTGCGCGGATTCCGCTGTTGATTCGTTTCCCTAAATCCATCAAAGCTGGGGTGAAAGTCAGCACACCGGTCTCGAATATGAATCTCGTTGCAACTATTCTTGATTATTTGGGAATAGAAGGGCAAAAGTCTGATGGCTTTTCACTTCGTCCGCTGATAGAAGGCACTAAAACCAACAAATTCGATTTCGTGGTAACGGAATGGAATTTTAGACTGAACGATTTGGTTCCGAATTACATGATCGTGAAAGGCAATTGGAAAATGTTTATCCCCTATTCTGCCACTTCTAAAGTAATTGATGCTCTTTACGATTTGGAAAATGATCCTTATGAAATGAACAACTTATTGGGCAATAATCCCAACAAAGGAAAGTATTCAGCAAAAGCAGATGAGCTAAAAATGGATTTGCTTAAATGGCTGAAAGAGAATCATTCATCGCATTACGAAGGTGTGCTCGCACGGAAGTTGTAAGAATTGCATCTGAAGAAAATTGTGTTTATTAGCGCTATAAATCCGGTAAAGTAAGTGTGATCATTCTGCTTGTAGATCAGCACAATAAAAACGTGATGAGTTTTGAAGGCCATCCGGATGTTATCACTCCCAATCTGGATAAGCTTGCTAAAGAGTCTGTTGTGTTCGACCGGGCGTATTATGTAACCGGAATTTGTGCCTCCATCTAGATCTTCCCTTATGTCAGGTTTGTATCCCTGGACTCTTGGCTTGCTCTCCAAAGGTGAGAAATCAGCTGTGATGAATGAAGTTGTTTCTTTGGCAACCGTTTTTCAACAGGACAACTACTAAACCTATGCTTTCGGAGGCATCCACAACGATGTTAACAGTTCAAATGATAAAAGATCAGGCTAAAAGTGATAAACCTTTCTTTTGCTGGGCTATTTTTTCCGGCCTCATCAGCCATATACCACGCAGAATAAGTATATGGACATGTATGATGTTTCCTCATGGGGCAGCGGCACTATAAGCCGGGAGAAATAGTAGATGGTAAAGATTTTGATAACATAGTCCAAAGGTATCAAAACTAGGTGATTTATTAACCTGCCATCTGCAAATAGAAACGCTACTTATTCTTATAGAGTGCTTTGCGCTGGGTTTCTTCGTTGTCGTATTTATTGCGGTAGAGAACTTTTCGTTCTTCATCTTCATTGTCGAGCTCCGGTCCCTGCTGGATTTTGCGCCAGTCGATGGTCTTGTGGTACTTTTTCATGGCTTTCTCGGCATCGAACACCCGCGGATCATGCTTCACCATGGTATAGGGAGTATAATCGGGTGTGGAGGTGAAAAAATCCTGCAGAAGAGAAGCCGTCACGTCAAATTGGTTAACATAAGGCACATTCAGGATGTTGTAGATGGTTTTCAGGATGGAACCAAAATTAGCATGGGTGTGGGAGACATAACCCTTTTTCACATAAGGACTTGCCATCATCAGCACCGACCGATGACCATCGATATGGTCGACTCCTCCCTGCGGATCGTCTTCGGTGATGATAATCAGCATGTTTTTCCAGTATTTGGTGCGTGAGAGAAAATGGAGAATCCTTCCAACAGCAAGGTCGTTGTCGGCCATGAAGGATTGCGGATAAGGATAGCCGTCTTCGGGCCTGGTTTTTGCTCCGTGATCGTTGGGAACCTGCATGGTAAGCAGTGTCGGTAGTTTTTCTTTCCCTTTGAGCCATCTTTTGGTAAACTCCTTTTCGAACTGATCCATTCGATATTGATCGGGAATGTTCATGTTGAAACCAGCATAGTCGTGACTGGTTCGGGTGAAGAGAGCCTTCTGCATTGGAACCATAACTCCGTGGGCAGCACCCGTATTGGTGTCGGACCACTCCTCCCTGACATGTGCTGTTTCATTGGCCTCCCCAAAATTGTAAAAGGTGACTTTATGCCGCTCCAGAGCTTCCCAAAGTCCGCCCGTCTCAGCATAATCTTCGGGATCTATGCTTCCGGTAGAACCTGGATGTCTTCGTCCGGGTGCTTTTGAAAATATTTTTGCCTCTTTCGAAACACTGGAGTTGGCTTCTACCCATTCGTTGGGGATTACTCCCATCATCCAGTGATGCCCGTGGATGGATGCATCACTGTCGCAGTAGTAATTGTCTGAGAAAGAGTTTTCTGACGCTGCTTTGATGTGATTGGGGCTGACTTGCAGATCGGGGAATTTGTCTCGTAGCGATTCTGGTAAAGTATATTCGTTGTGAACGCCAAATCGAGCCAATGTGCTGTCGCCATTGGCATTCTTCATCTGACCGAATATCTCGTCGTAGGTGCGGTTCTCCTTGGTGATGTAAACGATGTATTTAATGGGAGATTGCCGAAGGCCAGGCAGGGGAGGAAGGGGATTGCTGCCATCATCCGAGATCGTTTTTTCCACGAAAGTATTGCTTATAGCTTGGCGGGTATAGGCTGCCAACTGGCTGTAATTCGGTGCACTAACCTTTTGGAAGCTTCCCAGTTGAATGTCTCCTACAAAATATCCCTGTACCGGCGAAATAAAATCTTTGCCTCCGTTAGGCCCTGCCCCCAGTCCTCTGCAGGTAGTGATGTAAATTTCTTTGTCATCTTTTGATAAAAGTACCCGTGTCGGCCCCCAGGCAGTCGGAATTAATCCTTTGGTAACCTTGGTCTCCACGTCGATAACAGCCACCGCATTGAAACCCAGCAACGCAACGTAGAGTGTTTTTTCGTCTTTGCTCAGGGTGATACCAAAAGGAAGCAGTCCGCGGAATTTATCGATACGCGAATCGACCAGGATGGGAATATCACCCAGCAGTTTGTGATTTTTGTAATCGATTACGGTGATGTTGTCGTTGGTGGCATTGGTCACGTAGGCATACTGCTTCCCAACGGCGATGGAGTTGGGGCTCGCACCGCCTACTACTTCTGCATCTTCGATCATCTGTCCGATCTGGTGACCGGTTTTGAATTTGTCCATCACCTTATTGGTATTCAGGTCGATGGAAAAGACGCTCATCGCATCCGGATGGAGCGGAGAGCCCACACCAGGAATTTTACGGCCTTCCACGACAGTGCCATGGATGGATTCTTTGGTGTTATCCCCGTAAGGGTGGTGTGATATCATCAGGGAATCGTAATTTTCGGGTGTGGCACCTTTTATCAGGGGATAGGCATACATCCCGACATTGGCCACCAGTGCTATCGTTTTGTCGGGGCTTAGCGATAGTCCAAAAGGCTGACGCCCCACCTTGATAGAGGCTTTGATTTTACTGGTAGTGAGGTCGATGCGGACCATCCTGAAATTGCCCCTGTCGAGCACGAGCAACTCGTTGTTGGATTCGTTCAGTACCAGATCGGAGGTAAAACTGTCGTTGTAGGTGGTTTCATTCACCGTTCCGTTAAGGGAGATGGAGTCGAGCCGAATCAGATGCTCAATGTCATATTTGATCACTGCACCATTGTCGCCTCCGCTCAGAAAAACTGTTTTCGAATCGCCGGAGAAGGCTACTCCCAGGAAAGATCCTTTAGACAAAGGTGATTTGATTGTCTTGTCGTAACTTGGAACCCGAACAGCATTCAGAGTCTGAAGGTCGATGATCGTGAAGACCCCATTGTGAAGGGTTACCGACTTCTTTCCATCGGGCGAAATGGCCATCCCGAAAGGGTCGTTGGTGATCCTTATCAACTGACCGGCAGGAGTTAAGAGCCTTCCGGAAGGCAAAACAGTGGTTCCATTCGGATGGATTTGGGTAAATTGATCGCCTGCAGGAACGGTGAGGATATTTACATTTTTTTGAGCTGTTGCAACTTGGATTGCCGGAACCAACAGGAACAAAGCAAAGATGCGCTGAATAGAATTCATGGGTAGTTGTAAATTTGATCCGAAATATAGTAGAATTTCAGGGAAGATGGTCGGATCCATTGGAATTTCAATTTTATTATTTAACTTTGTAT
>JBBQJE010000130.1:0-9907 GCA_038325635.1 Bacteroidales bacterium | reverse complement strand
GAAGTTGCAAAAAACAAAAATCAACCCTTCAGAGTGAATGCGGATGAACTCAATGTAGAGGTATTGGGCACCTCATTTGATGTTACCAATTATGTCAATGAAAAAACAGCGGAAGTGATTCTTGTGGAGGGGAAGGTTAGTTTATTTGTCAATAAGGGAGAAAAAATGGTTGGCGGGGTTACTTTACGACCAGGACAAATGGGTGTTTATTGTGAGGAAATCGGGAAAGTACGTACTACTGACGTAAATGTTGATAAATACATTGCTTGGAGAGATGGGAATTTAGTATTTAGGGATGATAAAATGGAAGAAGTCGTCAAACGTTTGAGCAGATGGTTCAATGTTGAGATAATTATCAATGACCCGGAAATCAAAAGCTACATATATAAAGCTAACTTTAGGAATGAAAATTTGGAACAAGTTTTGAGTCTGCTGAAAATTTCAGCTCCGATTGATTTCAAAGTTACGGAGCGCAAAGCATTGCCCAATGGGGAATTTACAAAACAGAAGGTATACTTAATGAAGAAAAAAGCATAAAAAAATACCGGGGACGATGTTTGGTCGCATCAGCCCCGGCATAACATCCGGAACTCTTTTTGGTCGAAGGGAACCGGCATAATTAGTATTAACTAAAAACATTTCAAATCTATGAAAAAATTGTTCCGTTTAACACGGAGATGTCCAAAAAATGACCATCTCCGAAAAATCTGGCTTGCTATGAAATTAACCGTGGTTTTATTCTTCCTTGCCGTTTCCCAAATTATGGCATCTGAAGCGTACTCACAAATTGCCAAAGTAACCCTCCACATGAAGGATGCGGCTTTAAAGGATGTTTTGAATAAAATTGAGGAGAACAGTGAGTTTGTCTTCTTATATAACAGTAAGTTGGTCAATGTAGATCGCAAAGTTTCCATTGATTATGAAAATCAAAAAATTGCAGAGATTCTTAGTGATCTTTTCAGGGAAACTGATGTTGTTTATACTGTTGTTGACAGGCAAATTGTGTTGACCAACACGGCCGATCAAAATAGTTTTTATGCTTTCAGCACTCAACAACAGAAAACTATTTCTGGAAAGGTAACTGATTCGTCAGGTGCTTCACTTCCAGGTGTTTCGGTAGTGGTAAAAGGAACCACTATTGGCGTTATCACAGATACTGACGGTAGATTTTCACTTTCCAATGTATCTATTGGAGGAACAGTTTTGTTTTCATTTGTAGGTATGACAACACAAGAGGTTGTTGTTGGCGCGAAGAGCGATTTTTCTATTGTCATGAAGGATGAATCTGTTGGTGTAGATGAAGTCATCGTTATTGGGTATGGTACCAGTACCAAAAAAGATTTCACTGGTTCCGTTGCTCAGGTAAAAATGGAAAACTCTCCACTTGCCAATCAGCCTAGCATGAATGCTTTGGAAGCAATGAAAGGAAGTATTGCTGGTTTGGATATGGGAGCTGTTAATAGTGCGGGTGGTACACCATCCATACAGATCCGAGGTCAAAAATCTATTTCAGGTTCGAATTCGCCATTGATTGTATTGGACGGAGTGATCTTTTTGGGGAGTCTTAACCAAATTAATCCAAACGATATTGCCTCCTACGATGTTCTGAAAGATGCGACTTCCTCTGCTGCTTACGGATCCCGCTCGGCCAATGGAGTAATTATCATAACAACTAAAAAGGGGAAATTGGGTAAACCAATTATTAATTTTAATGCAAGTAGCGGCTTCCAAGAATGGCAAACTAAGCCTATTATGCAAACACCCGAACAATACATACAAACGGTGCTGGATCGTAACAATACCACGGATATGTCATGGTTGAAAGATCAGCAAAAAGCCAATATGGTTGCAGGTAAAGTAACCGATTGGCTCGGCATGAGTACACGTACAGGATATGTTCAGGATTATCAGGCATCCATTTCAGGTGCCAGTGAGAAAATGAGCTACTACTTGTCAGGAGCTTATTCCGGCAGCAAAGGAGTTGTTATTGGAGACGATTTCAATCGTGCTACGATCTTGGTTAAATTAAATGCCGACATTACCTCCTGGTTGAAGATAGGCATGGATGCAGCGTATACAAATGGCCATTATTCAGGTAACCGTGCTAACCTCACAACCGCTCAGAATTTGGGTCCCTATAGCGTTCCATACAGAGACGATGCAAATCTATTGTTGGAGAAATATCCTGAAACGCAATCACAAACCAATCCATTGTGGGATGTTTTAGGTGACACACGTGACAACCTGGATAAACGCAATAATTTTCGTATCAATTCATTTGCTTTGATTACAATTCCTTGGGTCAAGGGGTTGACTTACCGTTTAAATTATGCAGGTAACCTTAGCAAAGAACAAACAGGTGCTTTTGTCAACGAACGCTCCTTTGTAGCGGAAGGTAATGTTACTGATGCTACCCGATATTCGGCGGCAGCATACAAAAATTTATTGTCCAAGGCAAATGGCAATATTAGAAACGCCTCTGTGAATAGTTGGTTGATTGATAATATCTTATCGTATAAAAACACATTCGGCAAACATACTGTCGACCTCACTGCAGTGGCCACAAGAGACTATTCCGACTCGGAATTTGAGAACATGACCGGTTCAGATTTTACTGCCAACGGGAATACGCTCCTTGGAATTTATGGATTGCACAAAGCCACTACTCAAAAAATTGACATTGGTGTAACCGAACGTGCCAATATTGGGTATTTTGGTCGTGCCAGCTATTCATACAATGACAAGTACTTCTTGACAACTTCTTACCGTCGTGATGGAGCTTCAGTATTCGGGATCGACAATAAATGGGGAGATTTTTTTGCGGGTGGTTTTGCCTGGAAGATTTCAAAAGAAAAGTTCTATGCTCCGCTAACAAAGGTAGTCAATAGTTTGAAATTGAAAGTTTCATCCGGTATGAACGGTAACCAGGGACTTAGTCCTTACGGAACCCTTTCTCCTGTAGCAAGTGGCTCATCGGGTGGTATTCGTTATGAATTCGGTAGTCCGACAATTAATTATGGAGTTAATGTCACGGCATTGGGTAATCCAGCTCTGGGATGGGAGAAAACCCAATCCACGAACATTGGGTTTGAGTCGGCTTGGTTTAACGACCGTCTGTTTTGGGATGTTGATATGTACTTTACCCAAACAACTAATCAGTTATTTACCAGAACTATACCTGTAATGACTGGATTTGCAACCATGCAATCTTCGATGGGGCAAGTTAATAACACGGGTGTTGAAATGACCTTCAGTTCAGTCAATATTAAAGCCAAAGATTGGGTTTGGAATACAGGTCTTACTACCTGGATGAATCGCAACAAATTAGTGCATCTTTATGGCGATGACCTGAACAAGGATGGCAATGAGGATGATGACATTGCCAATAGCCGGTTCATCGGCAAACCTCTTGGAGCAATATATGGTTACAGACAAGACGGCATTGTGCAGACATCCGATACCCAATACATGACAGCGAATGGTGTTTCTGCTGGTACACCAAAATATATTGATCTGGATGGGGATGGAAAAATTACCTCGACTGACCGTGAAATTCTTGGCTATGCATCGCCTAACTTCAAAATTAACCTAAGCAATACGGTTAGCTACAAAAATTGGGAATTTTATATAATGATTTCTGGTGTATTCGGCGGTGGACCTGGTTATTATCAGGCAGGTAACTCCACGGCATTTATGGCTGGAGGAACGGGATTGTTTGCATCAAACAGCATATATATTCCTTACTATACAGCTGCGAATCCCTCCAACAAATATCCTTCACCAACATTTTCCGGTGATGGTCGCTTTTTGGGATTGATGAGCCGTGATTTTGTTCGTATTCAGGACATCAGTTTATCCTATACCTTCAAAGAGCCTTGGGTTAAAAATGCTGGAATAAAGAACATGAAGGTCTATATATCAGCCACAAACCTGGCAACCTTCACCAAATGGGAAGGTGGAGATCCTGAAGTTGGTGTGACTGTCCGTTCGAATACTCTTTCGGCGTTGACTTCATACAACCTTGGTGTAAATTTAAGTTTCTAACCATTAAAGAATTAAGAAATTATGAATAAGCTTAATTATAAAAAATACTTATTACTGATACTGCCATTGTTGGCTGTGTTCGGTTGTAATGATGAAAAGTTTTTAACAGAAAAACCACAGACGTTTTATACTACTGATAATGCGTTCTCTTCCTCCGATCAGATTGACCAGGCTGTTGTAGGCTGTTACTCTTATGTTCGTTACATGTACAATCTGGTTGGACAAAATGACCCATGGATTGCATTTAAAGGATCCAATGGTACCGATATGATGGATGTGGCAACTATTCGTCGAGGTAATCGTTTTAATGATTATGGAATTATCACTCCGACCCATACCGTGTTTACTACTGTATACACTGCGTTCTATCAATTGGTCGAGAGATCTAATCTGGCGATCTATGCGGCTGAGCTTCCTCAGATTGTTTGGAGTTCACAAACAGATAAAAAATACGTTTTAGCCCAGGCAAGATTTTTCCGTGCGTTTGCCTACCGCAATTTGGGCGAATTATTTGGCGGCGTTCCGCTTGTGAAAGAGGTCGTTACAGCGCCAAGGTATGATTTTGAACGTGCTACCCGCGTCCAAACCTATCAATTTGCTATTGATGAACTGGAGGCTATTCTAGTTGATCTTCCAGTTACAACTACAATCAAAGGACGCTTGACAAAAGGTGCCGCACAGCATTTGCTTTGTCAGTTGTACCTTGATAAAGGCTTGGCCCTTGAGACTGAAGGAGGTAGTACTAATGCTACAGCATCCTACCAAAAAGCTGTTGAAAATGGGAATGCTGTCATCGACGGAGGGATCTACAGTTTAATGACCACTCGCTTCGGAACACGCGCAACTCAAAACCCTGATTATTACTTCGCCAATACAGTTGCAGCCCAAACTCCAGACCATCTCTATTCAAAAGTTGGTTATCCAATCACAGCAAATGTTTATTGGGATCTATTTCAGGAAGGGAATCAGGATTACCAGAGCGGAAATAAAGAGGCAATCTGGTCAACTCAGGTCAATTATACTGCCTATAAAACGGAAGATAAAGAGTCCTTTCTGCCTTATTCAAGAGTTTTTGGGGGAGTATTCCGCGATCCAATGTCGGCAATTGCCACCGGAACACTGGAAGACGTTGGTGGTCGTGGTATTGCACAGGCGATTCCGAATATGTACACCCGAGACATCATCTATTCTGACAAATGGGCGACTGATATGCGTAATTCTGAAGCAGTTTATCGTCGCATTTTCTTAGGGAATGTACCTGCAAATGCCACTTACTACGGAAAGGTTGTTCCATGGAGTATCCTTTATCGCGATGGTCAGGCAAAAGATGCTGTTGATGCCGCCAAAACACAGGTTTATCCTGTATCATGCAAGGTTGCATCTGACAAATATACCGGTGTTGCCGATGGTGAAAACATGAGTAATCTATTCAGGGGCGAATACATCTTTCGTCTTTCCGAAACTATTCTTCTTCGCGCTGAAGCCAAGATGCGTATGAACGATAAAGTTGGTGCTGCCACTGACATTAACCTTGTACGCAACCGTGCGAAATGTGACTATCTGGTTTCGGCAGCAGATGTCAACGTTGATTTGATTTTAGATGAGCGCGCGCGAGAACTAGTATATGAAGAAACACGCTGGAATACCCTCTTGCGTATGGGCGGTACCGTGGCTATTGACCGTATTAAGAAGTATTCCTATTGGGATGATCCTAGGAATACATTAACCAAAAGCTTTAATTTATGGCCAATCCCGCAATCGGTTATTGATACCAATAAAGATAAGCCGTTGGCTCAAAATCCCGGTTGGAATAACTAACCGTTATAATGATTCATTTTAGATTAAACAGGGACAACTTTATTTAAGATGTCCCTGTTTATTTCCTTTTATGGTTTTTCGTTTCTTTTTTGACAGCCAGGATTCTATAAAACTAGGATAATAACAAAAACTAACCATGTTTAAACAGGGAGGAAATGGCTTGATCAGACTATTTGGTCTATCTCTGATCTTCATTTTAAATTTTAGATTAATGGCGATTCCTTTATCTACCGCGCCATCAGGTCTGTTGTGCCAATTACTATCACACCCCGAATTATCTGCCATAACCGAACCAAATCCGGATTTTGGGTGGATTGTAAATTCAACTAAACCGGGAGATTATCAAAATGCTTATCAAGTAATGGTGGCTTCTTCAAACGATATGCTTAAGAACGATGTTTCCGATATGTGGAATTCGGGTAAAATTGCATCTCAACAATCCATCAATATTAAGTATTCAGGTAAATCGTTGTCACCTAATACATCCTATTGGTGGAAAGTAAAAACTTTCAACAATCTGTGTGGCGAAACGGCATGGAGTGAGGTTCAGCGGTTCAGGACCTCTTCTTTTGATGCACCAAAGAAATGGCCCGGTGAAAGCAAATGGTTGCAACTTACCAACGAAAAAGGAGAAAAATCTTGGGCCATGGAGAATAGACATCCCATCCTATATAATCCTGTTAAGCCGGTTCGTAAAAGCATTCTTAAAAACGGAGTTCAATTTTTCGATTTCGGTCGGTCAGCATTTTCAACTGTCGAAATGAATTTAACCTGGGTGCCCAAAGATACCGTTCAGAAAGAGTTAAGATTGAAAATAAATATTGGAGAGAAAGGCGTTGGCGATTCTATTGACCAACAGCCGGGTGGTGGCGTCATTTTCAAAACCTATTCCTTAACCATTAAGCCTGGAACTTATAATTATACCCTCGAAATACCGCGGTTTGTACCGAGGTATCCACATAGTCAACCAATGCCTGCTCAAATGCCCGAAGTTATTCCATTCAGGTATTGCGAAATTGTAAGCGGAAGCGAAAATGTTACTGTTAACGACATTACGCATAAGGCTTTATATTGCCTTTACAACGAAAAGGCATCAGCTTTTACTTGTTCCGATAAGAATTTGAATGCTATTTATGATCTTTGTAAATATTCCACTATTGCCAATACATTTAATGGCGACTATGCAAACAGCGAGCGCGAACGCATGATGTATGAAGCCGACTGTTACATTCAGCAAATGTGTCATTATGCGATAGATCGCGAGTATGCAATTGCTCGTTACAGTCTCGAGAATCTTATTTACCATGCTACCTGGCCTACCGAATGGATTTCGCAAGCTATTTTCATGGCTTGGGCCGATTACCAATATACCGGGAACGTCGATATAATAAACAAATATTACAATGATTTGAGAGCCAAGACAATGATAGCCTTGCAGTCCGACATTGGTTTGATCTCGACACGAACCGGACTTCAAACTCAGGAATTTCTTAATTCGATTCATTTTAATGGAAAAGCTTTGAGAGACATTGTCGATTGGCCAAATGGTGATATTGCCGGTAATCCGCCTGGTGGTGAGTCTGATAATTACGATTTCAAAAACTACAATACTGTTGTAAATGCCTTTTATTATAAGGGGTTGATATATATGTCCAAAATGGCTGCCGCCGCTGGTAAACAGGCTGATGTCAATTTCTTTGCAAAAAAGGCTGATTCTGTAAAAATCGCCTTTAATAAAAATTTCTTAATAGCCGAAAAAGGAATATATGTTGACGGAATAGGTTCGACCCATTCCTCCTTGCATGCAAATATGTACCCGTTATGTTTCGGGCTGGTGCCGGCAAAGAACCAGAAATCGGTTGTTGATTTTATAAAATCCAGGCGAATGGCGTGCGGTGTTTACGGTGCTCATTACTTATTAGAAGCCCTTTTTAATTCCGGACAAACAGATTATGCTTTTAGTCTTCTAAAAGATAGTACCGACCGCAGTTGGCTTAATATGCTTCGTGTGGGTGCCACCATGACAACAGAGGCCTGGGATAACAAATATAAAACGAACAATGGTTGGAGCCATGCCTGGAGCGCTTCGCCTGCGCATATTATTCCCCGTAAAATTATGGGAATCGAACCGGAAGAACCTGGATTTGGGAAAATTTGCATCCGTCCACATCCGGGAGTTCTTACCTCAGCTAAAGCAAAAGTACCAACCATACGAGGAGACATTGATGTCGATTTCACACAAGACCTAGGTAAATCACTTGAGCTGAATATTGTAATTCCTTCTAATACAACTGCTTCTGTTTATATTCCTAAGGTTTCTGGGAAGTATACTTTAACACTGAATGGGAAAAATGTCAAAGGAACAGTTAGCAATGATTATGTACTTTTGAATGACATTAAGGCGGGGAAACAATCCATTATTATTTACTATCGCTAATATCAAGAAAAAATATTTAAACCTCTTGCTAGGTTTCATCCATCAAAAATGTGACACACAATGAGAATATTTTCCATTTTCAACAAACACAGGCAATTATTCGCTAAAAATGGCGTTATGCTTGCATTTGTAGTATTCATTAGTATCGGAAGTTCAATTGGCCAACCAAATTTGGAGAAAGGCTTTGCTAACCCTCCTTTGGCAGCACGAACCCGGGCTTACTGGTGGTGGCTTAACGGTAATGTCACCAAAGAAGCAATTACAAAGGATCTGGAGTGGATGAAGAAAATAGGTATGGGCGGCTCGCTGATATTTGATGCAGGCCAACCTGCCGGGCCTGTACCAACAGGACCGCTGTTCGGAAGTTCAGAGTGGCGTGAGTTGTTTCGCTTTGCTATAAATGAGGCCGACCGTTTGGGTCTTGAACTAACACTTAGTGCCCAGAGCGGATGGAATTTGGGTGGCCCAACAGTAACTGCCGACGAAGCTTCCAAACACATCACATGGGCCGAAACGCGTATTACAGGACCCATAGAGTATTCGCAGAAATTGGAAACACCAAAAAATCGCGACAACTATTACCGCGATTCTTACGTGCTGGCATACAAATTGAAGGATACTACCAAAGCAAAGCACCCGGCAATTAGTAAACTCGAATCGAAACTTCTTTTCAAAGAACTGGGTTTTAGCGGTGGAGATGGTTCCTCATTGTTACTTGATACTATTGCATCACCTCACGAAGAGGACGTTTTGTCAAAAGATGTTATCGACATCTCTGATAAACTGTCTGCGGATGGCATTTTAAACTGGAATGCTCCCGAAGGCTTCTGGCAGGTGGTTCGGTTTGGTTATACCAACAGCGGTGGCAAAGTGTCAACTTCAAGTGGAAACTGGAAGGGCTATGTGGTCGATTATCTAGATTCTACTGCCTTGAAAACATACTGGGACAAAGTGATAGAACCGCTTATCGACGATGTTGGTCCATTGGCCGGGAAATCTTTTAAAGGTTTCGAAACCGATAGCTGGGAGGGCGGAGGTGTAAACTGGACCTTGAAGTTTCCCGATGAATTCAAAAAACGGCGAGGTTACGATATTCGCCCTTACCTGTTGACTGTTACGGGCCTGATTGTTGATGACAGAGATGTGAGTAATCGTTTTCTGGCCGATTTTCGTAAAACTATTGGCGATTGCTTTGCTGACAACCATTATGGCGTACTGGCTAAATTGGCTCATCAGCACAATATGATCATTCACTGCGAAGCCAGTGGTCCGCACCTTGGGCCCTTCGACGGACTGAAAAATTTGGGCCGTACCGATGTGCCAATGGGCGAATTCTGGGTAAAATCACCCCACAGGCCAACCGAGGACTCGCGCTTTTTTATGAAATGTGCCGGAAGTGCGGCCCACACCTATGGCAAAACCATTGCTTGCGGCGAAGGCTTTACCTCCATTGGCCCGCATTGGAATGACGTTCTTTGGTCCTCACAAAAACCTACATTCGACCATGAGGCTTGTGCAGGGTTAAATCTCACCTACATTCATGCCTTCACATGCTCACCCAAAGAAATGGGAATCCCCGGACAGCAATATTTTGCCGGGACCCACTTC
>JBBQJE010000129.1:0-9995 GCA_038325635.1 Bacteroidales bacterium | reverse complement strand
TTCTCGGGTTTTAGTTGGGTAAAGCCTATTCGTGCGGACGCAAATTCAGGGAAAGAAATTCTCTTCTCACAAGCTTTACCCCTCAAATCTATAGAAATTTTAGGTTAAGTTTGAATGATTTATGTTAGGAATTTGTTAAATGTTCGATTTTTTTAAGAAAAGGTACAAATAATCAAAATAATGGGAATAGGTACATATTTTAATGGATAGCTTTGTTTTGGAGGAGAAATGAACTAAAGTGATCCAAAGTGCCTAAAGTAATTCGCTACAAGCTTGAATTGTTTGGATTCCAAAACTTTAGTCACTTTAGTCACATTTTTAATAACTAAACAGCTTTCTGACATCTTTCTTTTCCTCGTTAGAAAGGGTAGTAAGGTCCTCAAGTGCAGCACTGATTTTTGTTTTGAAGTTCCAACAAGTCATCTGTCGGAGCGACAGTCTTCGGGCAAATTCATAGGTTGAAATTGCTTCATTTCCTTTGCAAACCTGGAAGGCAATATAAAAAGCTTTACTTATAGGGAATTTGCAGTGATGAAAAATGGTTCCTGCAGTAACCGATTCCTCGCTTTTGCATTTGGTACACCTTCGGGAGTAAGGTGTTTTCCCCAAACAATAATTTGTATTACTACATTTTCTACATTCAAATCCCTCGCCCCATTTGAGGCTGGCGATAAATTCCAGACATTTCTCATCGCTGTTAAATAGCTTAATGAGCTCATCAGGCGTAATATCCTCCGGAAAGAAATTTTTCATGGAAACAAAAATAGTGATAATAAAAAGATTTTAGTGATATTAATGCGATTTAATTTTTTTATTCCTAATTTTGCGTTATCAAGAAATTGATTAACAAAATTGTTCAGGCTCTCTAGTTCTAATTTAGTACAATGAAAATTTCTAAAATGGATTATTCAACCATAAATTTGAGGTACAGTCAATTGGCAAAGACCGAATGTTGTCTCTCTTGCGGAGGAGCACTCAATTTTTCTAAAGTTAAGCCTGGAGAAATTTGTGTGGATTTAGGTAGTGGTAAAGGAACCGATGTTTTAAGGATGGCCGAACAAACAGGAGCTGAAGGGTTTGCTTATGGACTTGATATCTCTGATGGCATGCTGGAGACAGCAAGAGAAAATGCGACAAAGTTTGGAGTAAGTAATGTGCAATTTATCCGGAGTGAGCTTGAAAAACTTGATTTGCCAGATCAAACAGCCGATTTGGTTATCTCCAATTGTACGATCAATCATGCTACAGATAAAGAAGCGGTCTGGAGTGAAATATTCCGGATTCTAAAGAGTGGTGGACGTTTTGTGGTTAGCGATATTTATGCCACCTCGCCAATTCCGTATGAGTATAGAAATGATCCGGTTGCCGTATCTGAATGCTGGGCAGGATCAGTAACACGTAAGGAATACCTGGAAACACTTGCTACGGCTGGATTTCAATCCATTTCAATTTTGGAGGAATCAACGCCTTATCCAAAAGGGCAGGTTGAGGTATCAAGTTTCACGGTAGCAGGGAAAAAATCTTAAGCATGAAATCAAAACACACCATCGTATCAAAAGTACTAGGCTCGGAGAATTTTTTTGCAGTAAACCTTCTGAGCGGAAGTGCGGATATACTTACCAGGGATGAAGCGCAATTATTGCTGGCAGATGATCCTAACTCAAATGTTGCTCGGGAAGCAATGCAGGTTATGGTAGAAAGGGGATATGTAGCCACTTCAGAGAATGAAAATAAACTGTTCCGTAATCGTTATTTCGACTTTATCGATCAACGGGATGAGGAGGAAGTGCAACTCTTTTTTGTTCCCAATTATAGCTGCAATTTCAGCTGTAGTTATTGTTACCAGGATGAATATACCAATCCAAATCAGAGTGCTACCCCAGAGTTAATCGATGCTTTTTTTGAATATGTTAGGAAAGAGTTTGCCAACCGACGCAAATACCTTACTATTTTTGGTGGCGAACCGCTCTTAAATTCGCCTCATCAGCGGGATTTAATTTCTCGTTTGATCGAAAAATCAAACGAGATAAGTCTCGATATTTGCGTGGTTACCAATGGCTATTATCTTGAAAATTACATTGATATTTTATCAAATGGAAAGATTAGGGAAATACAGATTACGCTGGATGGCACAAAGGCTATTCACGATCAGCGGCGCTTCTTGAAAGGGGGATCCCCGACTTTTGAACCAATAATCAGAGGGATTGATGCCGCTCTGGCTGCCGAATTTCCTGTCAACCTTCGTATGGTGATTGATAAGCAAAATATTGAAAACCTCCCAGAATTGGCAACTTTTGCCATTAAAAAGGGCTGGACTTCAAATCCACTTTTCAAGACGCAGATCGGACGAAACTACGAATTGCATCACTGTCAGTCGACCCCCGATCAATTATTCACACGACTATCTCTTTTCAAAAAGATATTCGATTTGACAGAGACCTATCCTCACATCAAAGAATTCTATAAGCCATCGTATTCGGTAGCCAAATACCTCTCCGAAAATGGCACTTTACCCGATCCATTGTTTGATGCATGTCCGGCTTGTAAATCGGAATGGGCATTCGATTATACCGGCCGCATCTATTCCTGTACAGCAACCGTCGGAAAAGAAGAAGAAGCTTTAGGAACGTTTTTTCCCGAAGTGACAAAAAACGAGCAGCTTATTCACCAATGGGCTTCACGCGATGTAACCTCTATCGAAGAATGTAAAATCTGCGACGTCCAACTGGCATGCGGCGGAGGGTGTGGTTCGGTTGCTAAGAATAAGAACGGATCAATATTATCTCCGGATTGCCGACCGGTCAAAGAACTGCTTGAAATTGGTTTTAAAGCTTACTTCAAAAGTGAATTGATCCTTGAAACTTAAATTAATTTCTTTTGAGGTATCTCATCCCTTTTTGATAACTTTGATCGTCTCATTAAGGAGATGGATAAACTGAAATTAATACCCATAGCCATGCAAGAAAATCAGCCAATTTTTGAAAAGGAGAGTTTGTTCGGATTTAACGAAACCGTTGAAATCCTTTTATCAGCTGCCGCGGATCGCGAATGGGGAAATCCGGCTACACATGACTTGCAACAAACTTTGGCTAAATCCGGCAAATCGGTGAGGCCTGTAAAAGTGATCGAAATTTGTAAGCCTGCTTATTCCGGGGCGATGCTGGAAAAGAGTGATGAGCGCCTGGTATCCGTAATGATGCCTTGTCGCATCTCCGTTTACGAAAAGGAAGACGGTAAAATTTATGTTGCCTCTATAAACAGTCGAATGTTGGCTTCAGCGATGCCGGATAGTGCGCTAGTTGCCATGCTTGCAGCCACTGATGAAATTGAAGAAATCGTTCGAGCAGTGGCGAGATAAAAATATTTTTTTCGATTTGAAATATTTTAATCGATCGTAAAAATAAGAACCCGACAGATTTCATGAATTTGTCGGGTTTTTGTTTTTCATGAAATAGACAAATATTTCCTTATTATTCTTTATTGACCTACAACTTCCGTAACTTGTATATAGACGAAGTGCACATCGCCCAGGCGTTTCCGAAAAGCCGGATAATAGAGTAGGAAATATTTTAATACGAAAACGATGAAACAGTTAGAAAGAAATGAGCTAATGAGAGTGGATGGGGGTTATATGAAATTGCCCCCATGGGTCAAAGGCAGTGCTTGGATGATTGCTGCAGCTTACATAATGGATCACTGGACAGATATCAAATCTGCTATTGTTGATGGTTATACAGATGGTATGAATAGTAATTAATTTTTGTAAATACTGATTTACATGAACCTAAAAATGAGCGATACTGAAAATATCTATGAATTATCAGTCGATGAATTACATTTTGTAAATGGAGGTGAGCTATCGAAATCATCGTCCTTTTTATATGATGCCATATATCCATTCTTTTACCTTTTAGGTAAATCTGAAATATTTACCCGAAAATTCTGGGTAGAATGGGATGAGGCTATCTCGTAATTTCAATTAAGGTAAGAAGAAACTGGATTATCCAATATCTTCTTACCTTTAGATAGGAAATGAAATTTTAAAATTATATGTAAACCCAAAAATCTTGTTAGAGAATGAAAAGAATAAAATTTGATGTAGAATTGGTAAAGAGGGTATTGTATAGTATGTTATTTATATCCGCATTTACTACTTTGCTTGATTTATATGTACCTATTAAAATGATGATTAGCGGAGATAAAATGTTATTTAATGAAATATTATCACACATACAGTATCGACATCATTTCCCATTTATCCTTCTGGCAAGCATAATAGTTGGACTTTTTTCTGGTCAGCAAATGGAGGGAAATTCAAAAAAACAGGAATAAATTTCAATCAAAGTATTTCAACCTCCGCCAAAACCGGCAAGTGATCAGAAGGATAAAAGAGCCCATACGAGTCTGACAGCACTCCATGGCGTAAGACCTTCACCTTATCGTTAATAAAAATATAATCGATAACATGTTTTGATTCTTTCACGTCGAAGCCGCCACTTGTGCCGTACGGACCATAAGGTAGTGATTGGCATTTGTCGCGTGAATCATACAATACGGTAAGCAGCTTCTGTATGGCAGGCATTTCTTTGGATGAATTGAAATCACCGGTAAGAAGCATGGGCAAATTTTCTTTGTTAACAGTGCTCATGAATTTTAGAATCAGTTTGGCCGATTCTTCTCTCGCAACTTTACCCCTATGGTCGAAATGGGTATTGAAATGATAAAAGATTTTTTTGGTGGCCTTATCCTTAACTTTAACCCAAGTGCAGGTTCTGTTGCACACGGCATCCCATCCGAGTCCTGGTTTATCCGTGCTTTCGTTTAGCCACAAAGTACCGGCATCGAGTTTTTCGAAGCGAGATTTCCGAAAGAAAATGGTCATGTGCTCGCCTGCTTCTTTCCCATCGTCCCGTCCGACACCATACGAATCAAATTCAGGAAGTCCAGCTTTTAGGTCGTTCATTTGAAGAATAAGTGCTTCCTGAACCCCAAAAATGTCGGCTTGGTGAAATTTGATCAAGCCTATTACTTTATCCTTGCGCAGTGGCCAGGCGTTAACACCATCGTCAGGCGTATTCATCCGGATATTGTAAGTCATGATATTGAATGACCTCTTCTTTTCAGATTTTCCGGAAACTGTATTTGTCAATGAAAATGATAAAAAGGAACAAACAATCAAAAATAAAAGTGCTTTCATGAAATGGTAATTATTTTTTTATCGAGTTCTATAGAAACAATCCTGTCGATTTCTCAACAGGATTGTAAAATTAGAAGAAAATTATTTAATAAGATTCAGATATTATTCGTAGTTGATGTTACCATCCCGGATTTTGTTTCAAATTCGGATTTGTAATTAAGTCATTTTGTGGAATAGGATAATTATACATTTTGTCTTCCCACTTTCTGGAGATATTATTCATCCATGTTAATTCTCCTTTAGTGCCATTTTTTAGCAACTGAGTATTTGCTTTACCACTAACAGTGGCAGAAACATCTACATAAGTTACGCCTGAAACAGCAGGTGATGGTTTAGTTCCTTGATAAAAAGCGACATCCAGGATTCCATCTTCGTTCAGATCCATTGGGGTGACAAGCTCCGGAACATAGAACCCGTTCCACTCCTGATTCATAAGCGGACCTCTTTTCCATCTCAATAAATCAGCAAAGCGGAAACCTTCGAGGCATAATTCTATTCCTCGTTCTCTACGAACCTCTAAAATGGAAGGGTCGGTTATTCCCGGAAAATAGTTGGCAACAAGATAAGGATCGGCAACTGTTGGCTTCGTATTTATTCCTCCTGTAATTCCTCCTCTGGTGCGAAGTACTCCGATTGTTTTGGCCCAATCTGCATCGGTTAAAGTCCCTAACTCAGCCATAGCTTCAGCATAGTTAAGAAGAACTTCACCATAACGGAATTCAGATATTGAATTGATGTTCAGGTCTCTTGTGTCATAATACATGTCGTCGAGAGTCCATTTGATAGGCATATATCCCGTGAAGGTATATGAAAAGAGTGGTGGGGCAGGAACTAAAAGTCCACCGCTAATCCTCTTGTAATCACCTACTCTAATTGTTTGTTTTAGCCTTAAGTCTCTGTTTTTTACCTCATCTTTGAACAACATAGTTGGGTACGCGGCATTGTTCGTAAAAGGTGTACCATCAAGATTTAAGTAGGTATTAATGAAGGTTCGGGTTAAACTAGCCTTATCACCATACGTGCCGCTGGTCCAATACCAATTGGCGTCATTCAAAACTGATAATGTGAGGTCGCAAATAGATGCCAGCATCACTTCCGCGACAGGCAATGGATTGGTAAATACAGTCCGGTATGATTTACCGGCACCACCAGTTGTATAGATAGAATATCCGCCCTCATCCATCACTTTTTTAGCAGCAACTGATGCGTTGGTTAGCCAGGTTGATGCGGTACTTTGCAGATTTAACTCCGTATGATATTTCCTGTATGTTCCCTCAAAAAGGCAAATTCTTGACTTTAAGGCATAAGCAACATACTTAGTCACTAAACTGCGGGTTGCATCACTGGACGATTTGATGTTATTGCAGGCATAGTCAATATCAACCATGATGGAATCCATAATAAGTGTTCGGGAATCACGTCCACCAAACAAAACCGGGTCGGAAACGTCAAGTGGTTTTGAGATCCAGGGAACATCGCCAAATCGTTTTACTTTTTCAAAGTAGAAGTAAGCACGGAAAAATTTGGCAATACCCAAATAGTTCTTTCGTACATCAACGGGAACCATCGGGTCATTGCAATTAGCAATGAAATAATTAATGTTTCTCAAGTCACCCCAGCTCCAACCTGAGCTCAATGTTGGTGCAAAAGCTCCTTCCTGAATAAAGGAATTCACTGTTTTAACCGCCATATAGTCAGACATAGCATCCAGATTGGTGCTGCGACCTGGCAGGATTGAATAAAACGAGTTGGCATATAAGTCTAAACCTTGCTGACTGCCGAATACAGAAGATTTTGAGGCCGTAGATACCGGCGTTTCTTCCATACTGCAGCGTACAAAAAGTAAGCTTAAAAGCAGGAACCACAAATATTGTTTTTTCATAACTGTAATTTTTTAAGGATGATGTTAAAATGTAACGCTTAATCCAAAAGAGACACTTTTCAGCATAGGATAGTTGTAACCGTCTCCTGAGTTTCCGCCCGAATTAAATACCTGGTCAGAAGGTACGGTGTTTTCAACATCAATTCCTTTCACGAGTTTGTATAGTGGTGAGTATGCCCAAAGGTTTTCACCGGAGAAGAATACTTTCACATCACTGGCTCCGATTTTAGAAATCATACTCTTTGGAAGATTATATCCAAATTGGATATTTGCCATTCTTATGAAGGCAACATTTTGTTTGTATTTAGTCTGAACTACCCCAAGTTCCCTTGCAGTGTTGCTGGATGCAGCACGAGACATTGTTCGAGGGAAATAAGCATTAGTATTCTCTGGCGTCCACATATTACCAAGATGCCAATTTGGAATATTATTATATGGCCTGTTATATTGTCCCCAGAAAAACTCAGCCTCAACACTTGGATACCAATCTTGTTTCATTACGCCGTTAAAATAGGTTGAAACGAAGAAATCATTCCAGTCGGCACCAAGGTTTACGCCAAAAGTATAATGTGCGGATGTATTACCAATTATGCTTCTGTCACCCGGATCCGAAACCCTGTTAGTCCCGATATTTACAAAACCATCGTTGTTCATGTCTTTTAATTTAATATCTCCCGGATACCAAATATTTGTTGGAGATGCTCTCATTTGAGGACTTTGTTTCGCATGTGCTGCAATATCGGCTGCATCAATAAAGAATCCCTCTGTGGTATAACCCCACATCTCGCCAATTACCTGACCTACATAATAATCGGATAACAACTTGTCGGGATTATTGTATCTGGTAATTTCAGATTTGCTGTCTGCCAAAGTAAATTTTGCATCATAGTTAAAAGGTTTGCCCGAAAGCTTGAAATTATCTCTCCAGGATAAAGAGAGTTCCCAACCATTCGTTTTTAAGTCGGCATAGTTACCTTTAGGTGCTGTCGCTCCAAAAGTCGCAGGAAGTGTCAACCCAATAGTAAACATGTTGGTGGTATTCCGTTGATACATGTCTCCAACAAATCTCAACCGATCAGAAAGCATTGAGAAGTCAAGACCGAAGTCGCTTGTGGTAGATGTTTCCCAAGTTATTCCATCAGGAAGAACAGAAGGCCGACTGGTTTGTTGTGGTTTTACACCATTCAGGATATTTCCTGATTGTGAAATGCTGAATTGCTCCTGATATACATAAGAATTGATATTCCCATTTCCAAGTGAACCATAGGAGGCCCTGAGTTTTACATCAGAAAACAAGGTAGGGGATACATGCCAGAATGATTCTTTAGAAAGGCGCCATCCTCCGGAAACAGAAGGGAAGAAGGCATACCGTTGTGTGGAAGGAAATTTTGATGAACCATCATACCGTCCATTCAATTCAACCAGATACCGATCTTTAAATGAATAGTTTAACCTTGAGAATCCGCCAAGGATATCCCATTTTTCGTAACCTCCGCCAGTGGTGATTAATTGTCCAAGGGCTAAGTTCATGTCCGTTGCTCCTTCGTAGATGACACCATTCCTTTGTGCGGCCAGCTTGTTGTAGGTGGACTGCTCATAGTTGTAACCTGCCATAAATTTCACATAATGAACTCCTTTAAAGGTGTTTTCATATTCTGAATATAGGTTGGTAGCAAGATATTGAGTCTCCCTATTGTCGAAAGCAAGGTCGTTAGTTGTCGTACCAACATAGGCAACGACACCTGGCTTGTTGCTGTAAGGAACCTGAACACGTTTTTGTTTCGTATTGTTATTGGTGTTTCTGAAAGTGAAATCACCTTTGACTCTTAACTTGTTGTTAAAAAAGGTAGAAGTAAATCCACTGGTGTTTTTGAATACTCTTTTGGTGTTGTCGATACCACTCTTGCCGTACCATAAATCACCAACATTGTACACTGAAACCATGGTAAGCGATCCATCCGGGTTGAACATTGTTCCGTTCGGGTGACCTTCATCACCGATATTTCTCCAGATGCCTGCTCCCTCGCCGACGTTCATTGGGTTATGATAAAACATATCAGAATATTCCGTATTATTATCAATGGTTAACCAAGGGGCTACCTTTATTGAACCTTTTGCGCGAAAGTTTTTCATGCTATAATCATCCGAATTATAACGGAACAAACCATCCTGTTTCATGTAACGACCGGAAACCAGATAGGAAACTTTTTCACTGCTGCCTGTTACAGTAACATTATTGTCTGTAGCCGTTAAATTTTTCTTGTAAAGCTGTCCATAAAAGTCAGTACTACCGTAATAAACGTACTCACCGGTTACAGGATCAATATCCACTGTTTTATAGGGCTGACCGGAATCGACTCTTCTTTTGAACTCATCCAAATAGGCCTGAGAGAATTTCAATGTTTTATTGATGTTCTGAGGAAAAGAGCCATCACCGTTGACAAATGCTTCTGAGAACATTTTCGCCCAAGTATATCCATCAGTCACGAAATCAGGACTTTGAACCGGACTCTTTATCGCCAAACTGGATGAGAATGTGACACGGGTTTTCCCTTTTTCAGGATTTTTTGTAGTAAGCAAGACAACTCCAAAAGCACCTCTTGCTCCATAGATCGATGCTGACGCAGCATCTTTCAAAATGGACACACTGGCAATATCGTTCGGGTTAAGTAAACTAGGATCACCTTCTACTCCGTCAATAAGGATCAAAGCGCTTCCTCCCTGACCGATTGAAGTGGTACCCCTGATGTTATAACTCGGTGCCTGATTAGGTTTTCCGTCCTGAAGTTTAATGTTCAGGTTAGGAATAACTCCTTTTAAGCCTTGTGATATGTTTGCGATCGGACGATTGTCAAAAACATCGCCGGTAACTTGATCCACAGCACCTGTTAAATTGGCTTTTTTCTGAGTGCCATA
>JBBQJE010000128.1:0-10036 GCA_038325635.1 Bacteroidales bacterium | reverse complement strand
TATTCAGGTAAATGAAATTGGTATTCTGAACAACGTTAAATTGCGTTTCGACAATGAATGTGCCCGGCACAAACTTCTCGATTTAATTGGAGATATTGCCTTGTTGGGAAAAAGGATCAAAGGCAGGATTATTGCTAAACGACCAGGACACCTTGCTAACACTGAATTCACAAAGCTTTTGATGAAAGAGTGTCAGCGCAGTCAGGCAGAGTCTTCAGCGCCGGACTACAATCCGAACAAAGAACCATTGTATGATATTAATGCAATAAGAAGGATGTTGCCTCACCGAAATCCTTTCCTTTTACTCGATAAGGTAATTGAAAAAGGAAATGATTATATTATTGGTGTGAAAAATGTTACCATGAATGAGCCTTTCTTCGTGGGGCATTTCCCTTCAGAACCGGTGATGCCCGGAGTGATGATTATTGAATCAATGGCACAATGTGGAGGGATATTCGTAATTAGCTCTATGCATGCGGATGGTGATTATTCGACCTATTTCATGACAATGGACAATATCAAATTTCGTAAAAAAGTAGTCCCGGGAGATACCATTGTCTATAAAATTAAGCTGACCAGTCCTATCCGAAGAGGGATTGCTCACATGCGGGGACTCGCATTTGTTGGAGACACATTAGTTTGTGAAGGTGAATTTATGGCACAGATCGTAAAAAATAAATAATCGAATAATGGAACAAGTACTTGCCCATATCCATCCTAATGCAAAACTGGCTGTAGGAGTTGTTGTAGAGCCATTTGCTACAATTGGAGACGATGTAATCATTGGCGAAGGAACAAATATTGGTTCTCATGCAACCATACTTCCGGGTGTACGCATCGGGAAAAATTGTAAAATTTTCCCCGGAGCTGTTGTCGGAGGAGTACCCCAGGATCTTAAATTTAAGGGTGAATACTCGATTGTAGAAATTGGCAACAATACGACTATTCGTGAGTGTGTGACCGTTAATAGAGGAACTTCAGCTAAAGGCAAAACAGTGATCGGTAGTAATTGCCTCATAATGGCCTATGTGCATGTTGCACACGATTGTATTGTGGGGGACAATGTGATAATGGCCAACGCAACATCTCTGGCAGGGGAAGTTATTGTGGATGATTTCGCAATAATAGGAGGCCATTCTGCCATCCATCAGTTCTGCCACATTGGAAAACATGTGATGTTATCTGGTGGATCGCTCGTTCGGAAAGATATTCCGCCCTATATAAAAGCCGGCCGCGAACCGCTTTCTTATGCGGGTGTTAATTCTATTGGTCTGCGTCGCAGAGAATTCACAAACGAGATTATCACCCAGATACAAGATATTTACCGAATCATCTATCAAAAAGGGTATAATAATTCTCAGGCACTCGAAATAGTTGAGGCTGAACTACCTGCTTCAAAAGAGAGGGATGAAATAATTCTCTTTATTAAAGATTCAAAACGGGGAATCATTAAAGGATATTTTCCGGACTGAAGACCATCATAAAAAGGGCGACCCGCGGGTCGCCCTGTTTAGGATGGTTTGTGAAACACCCGGATCATGAGGATCTGTACCAGCTTTAAAATTATCCCCGGTAAGGATCTCCCCGCAAACATTCCCGGCACCAATTTTGCTATCAAATCGTTCACAGAGTCCAACAGGCTATTGATTTTTATGTTTTGTGTCCTGTCGTACGGTAAAAATGATTCTCCAATCACTTTTGGAAAATTTTCCTGTAGATAATTGAATTTTAAGCCTATCAATTTTTCCTGGTAAGTACAATAAGTCGAAAGTTTGTACTTTTCCATACGTAGTTTACTTAGATTATCTATTTTTGAGTTAGACTCGGTACTCATATTCCATCCTCCTCTTTCTCTGTTAGTTGTTCAATTATTCGATTGATAATTATTCGCTCAATCCAATTTTTTCTGAATAACAAAAAGGGAATGAGTAGGATAAGATAGAGGACTGTCACGAGAATGAATCCGGTACCATAGCTGTTGAAAAGCGTACCAAAATAGAATCCCAACGCGATGCTAAGGAAAAAAAGCACCAGAAAAGCAAGCATCACAATCACAAATGCAGAAAAAAGCGAAGAAGAAATTTTAGCTGTCTTTTCGTAAATTTCGTATTTCAAGAGCTTAATTCTAGCATCAAGGTAATCGGTAATCATCACCTTTAATTCCTGAAAAAATTCAACAGGTTCATTTTCCATAATCATACTGGATTTTCGCTGGTTGAATCGGTCGCTGTCTGCATGAAACTGTCTACCAAATCTTTTGCTTTGGCCAGATTCTCTTCGATGTCATTTTTGAGTTTGGAGGCACCCTCTTTGAGGTCATTGAAAATCTCATCTTTTTTATCGGAATTAAGAATATATCCGATAGCAGTTCCAACGGCAGCCCCGGCAATAAATGCCAGTAAGATCTTCGTTCCGTTATTTTCACTCATGATATTGATTTTTAATGTTTAGGATAAACGATTTTCAAGATGATTCTATTTAACCTGTACTCAATTTAATTTAACCTATGAATCTATTTACAACGGATAGGCTGATCAAAAATAGGAATTAAATTTTTAGTTTTACCCACCTTAGAGCAATCATTTCACAGATACAGAACGCAATGATAAATAAACCGGTATGAGCAATAAAATCTTATTTGTACCAGGGGTTGGAGAGGTTCAGCTGGTTCGAAATGCCAAGTCAAAACGGCTCAGAATTTCTGTTAAACCCACAGGTGAAGTGCTGGTTTCTATCCCATGGTTGTTCTCTTTTGCCAGAGGCGAATCCTTTTTGGAAGAAAAAAAGAACTGGGTTATCAAAACACAACAGAAATTGGAAAAAAATGCCCTTACCAGGATTTCACTACAATCGGGCGATCTGTTTTCGACGCGAAATTTAAAATACCAGGTTTTACCAAGGAAAATTGAAAGAGTGAAAGTGTTCTTTCATCCGGAGGAGCAGCTTGTGATTATTGGTTATCCAGAGATGGCATCTTTACAACAATCTGAGATCCGTGATAAAATCAGACTGGCTCTGGAAGGAGTATTACGCTATGAAGCAAAAAGATACCTGCCTGTCAGAATTAAGGAACTGGCAAATCAGCTGGGATATAGTTTTAAAGCGGTAACTATTAAGAACAATAAAACCAATTGGGGAAGCTGTTCCAACCTGAAAAATATCAACTTGAATCTTCATCTGATGCGACTTCCCGATAGGTTGATCGATTTTATTCTGGTACATGAATTGGTTCACACCAAAATACCGAACCATGGACTATTTTTCAAAGAAATGCTGAAAAGCCATTTTCAAGATGCCGATGAGCTCAATAAGTCAATAAAAAAATTCAGACCTGAACTTTTCTGATTAAATGGAGAGTATGCCGAACTGATCGGCGAGTGAGGTAAGAAAATAGGAGAACATAAAAGCGATCAAAGGAGCTATTAACCAAATCATCCAAAACTGTTTGACTACTTTTTTTGAAAATGTCTCTTTCCATCCAACTTTTGAAATGCTCAAGGCAAGAATCGCGAAAGTGTTCAATTGTACCAAGGATGTAGGAATTCCCTTTGTTACAGAGGCTCCCAGTAAAAGGGAGGCAGTCACAAATGATATCATGGAGGCCTCCACTTTACCAATCTCCATAATTTCAGTTCCTGTTTTGATCATCAGTCTGTGACCAAAAATGGAACTTCCAATGGCAAATGCCGGAGCAATTATCAAAGTAGAAAGAATCATGATTACGATGAAGTTCCCACTTGTTGGATTGATGTGCAGTTCATTGGTAATCATTGACGAGATTGGGCCAGCAGCGTTGGCCACGTTATTCGAGCCGATAGAAAATGCGACATAACAACTTGTAATAATTACGATCCACTTAAATAGTTTTTGCTGTTTGTCGGATAAGAAATAATTTGGATACTTTAGGTCAAATTTTTTATTCACCACCTTGGCAATGAAAAACATAATGCCAAAGGAAATGAGCGGTAGAATGATCCAGGTGGGTATTATTTCGTAAAATATCTTGTGCGTATTAAGCTGACCAACATAATGTGCCGGAGCTACTAATGCGGCAACTGTCGATTGTGAGGTGGATTGCGGAACACCTAGCAGGTTGGCGAAAAGCAGAGAAAGGGCCACCGAAAAAAGTATGATGGTGGTTAACGTATAATCTAGGCTTACCGCAGGAAGAATTCCCTTCCCAAGCGTGACTGCCGTATTTTTTCCTGCCAGAAGAGCCCCCAAGAGAACGAAAATTCCAAAAAGACCAGGAATAAAAGTTCGTCGAAGTATGCCTGATCCATACGCCGTGGCAAAGGATGGTGCCGTTCCACTACCACCCATATTGATGGCTAAAAACATGGCAACCAGCAATGGAAGCAAAAGACCGTCGAGCATTGGTGAAAACATAGACATCAAAAATATTAGTCTTGCGAAGATATTTATAAATTTTCAACAATCCTTTTGAAATGTTCGAAAATTGATCCAATTTTGAAAGGTCACCATTAATTACCAAAATGACTAAATGGAGTGAATTGATTTCGCCGGTGCGATTGGGGTTTGAAATAAGAACGTACCATGAGCCGGAGGAGATCAGAACAGCTTTTCAAAGAGACTATGACCGGATTATCTTCTCTTCGCCTTTCAGAAGGCTTCAAAATAAGACTCAGGTTTTTCCCTTACCGGGAAGTATCTTCGTGCACAATCGGCTCACACATTCGCTAGAAGTAGCCAGCGTTGGCCGTTCGCTTGGAAACCTGGTTGCCCTCGGACTCGCCAACAGAGGTGATCAAACGGATGTGGCTATCCTGTCAGAGATCGGCACCATTGTCTCCACCGCATGTCTGGCTCATGATATGGGCAATCCTCCCTTCGGCCACTCGGGCGAAAATGCGATCTCCCATTTCTTTAAAAAAGGCCCTGGCAAAATTTTACTGGAGCAACTGCCTGTCGAACAGCAGACTGATTTTACCTGTTTCGATGGTAATGCCAATGCGTTTAGGTTATTGACGCATACCTTCAACGGACGACGCGAAGGCGGTTTCGGACTTACCTATTCTACACTGGCAGCCATGGTTAAATATCCTTACGAATCTTGTTTGGCCGGCAACAAGCAAAAGTTTGGCTTTTTTCAAACGGAGAAACATCTCTTTCGAAAAATAGCGGAACATCTTGATCTAAAACAGTTAGCTGAGAATCCACTTCGGTATGCCCGACATCCTTTTGTCTTTTTAGTCGAGGCAGCCGACGATATCTGCTACCAAATTATGGATGTGGAAGACGCGCATAAACTCAAAATAATATCTTCAACCGATGCAGAGAGTCTGCTCATGGCCTTTTTTGATACCTCGAAAGATGTGGAAACGCTTTCCATCATCCGGGACAATCTTTTAATCGTATTGGACAACAATGAGCGGATCAGTTACCTGCGTGCCATGGTAATCGGGAAACTCATCCGGGAGTGCGCTTCTATTTTCTTCGACAAAATAGATCAGATCCTCTTGGGTGCAGAAACACCTTCTCTCTTGAAAATGTTGGAAGGAACTTCCAGAACAGCCATGGAGGAGATAAAGAAAATATCCATCGCCAGAATTTATAAGGATCCGGCTGTTATTCAGATTGAAATTGCCGGCTATAAAATTCTCGGTACTTTATTGGAAGAATTTACCCCGGCAATACTGGAACCAAGTGATCCATTGTCCGAGAAACTGCTGTCAATCATTCCTCAGCAATATCATCTTCAGAGCGAAAGTCTTTACAATCAATTGCAAACGATTGTGGATTTCGTTTCAGGGATGACCGATCTTTATGCCTTGGACTTATACCGCAAAATTACAGGTATCAACCTGCCGGGGATGTGATATCCTCCATCTAATGGCTTTTGGCGAACACAGGAAATTATTTCAGATTTGTTTTTTTGACAGGGCTCCTATTGTCAAGCCTTGGACTATAATGGAGAAGCACACAATAACGTAGGTAAGCGTAGTCCAAATGTCTTTTTGAAAGGATGGAGGTATGGATAAAGCCAAAGCAATGGAGATACCGCCCCTAAGACCACCCCACGTCAATATTTTTATGGTTCCGTATGAAACCTTTTCTTTCAGCCTGATAATTATTGATGGAATCAATATTGATATAAATCTGGCAATTAATACAACAAAGATCAGCAAAAATGCCACTATTAAAACCATGCTATTGGTCTGTACCAGTATTAATTCCAAACCTATCAATACAAATAGCAAAGCATTTAATATTTCATCAATTAATTCCCAGAATTTGTCAATATATTCTTTTGTAAGTTCGGACATACCAAGGCTTTTCCCATGATTTCCTGTGATTAATCCGGCCGCTACCATAGCCAACGGGCCTGAAACATGAATAAAATGGGCTAAAGTGTAACCTCCCATTACGATGGCAAGTGTGATCAATACTTCCACCTGGTAATTGTCAATGCTTGCAACAAGTTTATATCCTAAGTATCCAATAATAATTCCCAACAGCAGACCTCCAAACGCTTCTGTCAAAAAGAATATTGTTACATTTTGAATATCTAAGTTCGCTTCTGGTTTTGCCAATTGCAGAATTGTGATGAAGATAACAACTGCAACACCGTCATTAAACAGAGATTCTCCGGCAATTTTGGTTTCCAGAGATTTTGATATCCCTGATTTTTTTATGATGCTAAGTACGGCAATTGGATCAGTGGGTGATAAGAGAGACCCGAACAACATGGCATGAATTAGCTGAACCTTAATACCAAAAATGCCTAGCAAAAAGTAAGATGAATAACCGATGATAACAGTACTAATAACAACACTTATTGTTGCAAACAGTATGATACTTAATGATTCGCTTATTAAATCTTTGTATTTTAAATGAATAGCTCCTGCAAAAAGCATAAAGCTTAACAAGACCTCTAAAAGTAATTCGCTGAAGTTTATAGAACTTAAATGCGCGGACACCATATTTTTAAATGGAAGAAAGAATGTTCCGCCAGCTATCATGGAAATCGAAAACAGCAGAGAGATTATCATTAATCCGATAGAACTCGGCAGTTTAAAGAAGCGGAAATTTATATAAGCAAAACCAGCAGACAAGACAATTAAGACAGAAAGCAAGTGAAAAAAATCCATTTTTATGTTTTAGACAATACTACTTTAAATTCAGGTGCTTCAACCAGATGAAAGGTAGCCGATGCAAATTTGATTTCTTCATTAGATGATTCGACCTCTTTTAATATTCTTGAGAATAATTCGGTTTTTGTTGTTCTTCTTTTTTTATAACTTACTACAAAACGAAGGGTAAATTCCACCCAATTATCATTGGCAATGAGCGAAACCATTGGTTCTGTCTGTGAATCTTCCAGGAGGTATTTACTTTGTAACTCAACCCATTTTTCTTTGGATCTATCTGTCAAATCACCCGCTACCTCCTTTCCAATTTGCAAGAACATCCGAGAGGCTTTTTCATAATTACTCCCATATTGGATCGGTATTTTTATTTCGTCCCATAAAAAGGGAAAATCACCCGAATAATTAAAAACAGGTTCCTTAAAGATAAAACTATTCGCAATTAAGACAATTCTTCCGTTGTATAAATCACCGTCAACCCACTGTCCTGTTTCCATAATGGTAGTTCGAAGTACCCCTATGTCCATCACATCGCCCTTAATACCTCCAAGTTGCACACGGTCGCCTGTTTTGTAAAATCCGCCAAACAAAATAGCCAGCCAACCGGCAAAAGAAGCAATTACTTCCTGTAGGGCAAAGGCAATGCCTGCACCGGCTACACCAAAGGCAACTGTGAGTCCACCAAGTTTATCACTATAAATAACTGTAATTAATAAGATAGTCAACATATAGCCAATAATGCTTCCGAATTTCTTGGCCCGGTAACGATTGTCGTTGCCCTTAATTTTTGAGAATAAGGTTCGTTGAATGGATTTAATAATAACCCATATTATTCCGATACCGACAAAAACGCTTACAATTCTCCCAATCGTAGGATTGAATAGATACGGTACAATTTGCTCTTCCATTGTCTAATCTTTATTATTTATTTGAACATTAAAAGCGGGCGCTTCGTAGTCTTTGCCTAAATAATCGGATGGAATTGTTGTCATGTTCCCATCCCTTTCGGCTCTGTAGTGCGGTGAAAGGATTTCAATGCCAACCTCATTGCAGCAGTCCTGAATATTCTGATGCAGTTGTGAATAGATCACTGCTTGTTTATTGGCTTCGCGGGTGAAGGCATTAATTTGATAGGATACGTAAAAATCATCCAGACTTGTCTGGAGCACAAACGGAGCGGGGTCTTTTAGAAGAAATGTCGTTCTAAGTGCAGCAGCAATTAATGCCTGATGCATATTTTTCCAGGGAACATCATAGCCAATCGTAACGGTGGTGTGCAGTATCAAACCATTATCGGTTGCATCGCTGCTGTAGTTAATGGTATGGCTGCTCATTATGTTCGAGTTTGGTATTGAAATAATCTCATTTTTTATGGTTCTGATTCGGGTAACAAGCAATGATTTCTCAATAATATCTCCGGTTACGTCACCAATTTTCACACGATCACCAATTTTAAATGCCCTCATGTAGGTAAGCACCAAACCTGCCATCATATTGCTTAATGACCCGGAAGAACCGAAGGTGAACAAGACACCGAGGAAAACTGAAACGCCTTTAAAAATAGGACTGTCACTTCCCGGAAGATAAGGGAAAATTACGATGAACATAAAGGCATACAACAATCCTTTTATAATTTGGAATGTTGGGTTAGCCCAATCAGAATAAAAACCATCGATCGTTAAGTTGCCCCTTTCAATTTCCATTTTTAAGAAGTGAATACCTTTAAAGACATATCGAAAAACGACAACGATGACAATGATGGTAATTAAATTTGGCAAATAATTCCATAGTCCCAGGGATATTGCTTTAATCGGACTAAGGAAATAATCGAGTAATAACGCTGCCAGGTTTTGTGTCCACGGGAAGATTCCAAAGAGAATGGGTATAGCGATATATACAAGCAACAATATACAGATCCATTTAAATGTGGTATTCACAAAAAGAAGGGCATCAACTTGCTGTTTCGCATCAAATAAATTGTAATTTCTTATTTTTATTCCTCTTATATGTTCCCCTTCTGCCTCTTTTAATTTTAGTGCAGTCCAAACAAATAGTCTTTTTGTATAAAAGATAATACTACTTGTAATCAGAATGACAAGAAGGGCTAATCCAATTTCCCTGGCCAATGTTGAGAGACTTGTCTCTGATTGGTAATTAATGACTGCTTGAGTGATTTTTTTCTGGTATAACAGAGCCATTTCAAATTTTGGCAAACCTGTAAAAAGGGCATCAATGTCAGAAATACTCATTATAATTTTTTCGCCACTAACCAGGTCGTAAGCAGTTTCTGATTCTATCACTTTTAAGGAATCGGATTTGTGAATAAAGCCATTTGGCAATTTCGCTATTCTTTCAGAAATCGCTTCTGCCCTCTCTTTTGCCGAAAAACTCCCGAGATTATTGTAAATCACGAAAAGAGTATCGTTAAAGAATCCCATGACAGGATAAGCTTTTGTGATTAAACGCAAAGAATCAATTCTTGCCTGGTCTCCGGCAGCCCTTTTTAATTCTTTTGAACCAGGTTCCTGATTGTCGCGATGATATTCTTCGGACTTTATAGTATTATTAGTAGTAAACTGATTGCCGGATTGACCATAAACTGTAATTGTTAACATAACAGCTAATGTTAACAAAATGCAATTCTTACCTTTTCCCATAATTCTTACGTTTTAGCCATTAAATATACGAAATAGCAGTGAGAAGTTTCACATTCGTATCATTCAACCTAGCAACCACCTAGCAATAAACAAAAAACACCTACACATTTTCAGTGTAAGTGTTTGATTCTTAAGTTGACCCGTCTAGGCTCGAACTAGAACTCTTCTGAACCAAAATCAGACGTGTTGCCAATTACACCACGGGTCAATCAAATAAGTCTTATTATTTAAGACGGGGCAAAAATACAAAGTTTTTTTTTCCTGACAAGT
>JBBQJE010000127.1:0-10046 GCA_038325635.1 Bacteroidales bacterium | reverse complement strand
AACAAATGGACTATCCACTCTACATGGTCGGACAACCTGCTGATGCTTACCCTGGGACGCGGAGGACCAGTGGCATGGTTGAGCGAAAGTGATGCTGAGAGCATTGGCCTTAAAGATAACGACTGGGTGGAAGTTTTTAATCATAACGGGGCCACCGTAGTTAGGTTGATTGTATCACAAAGAATACCAAAAGGCGCACTCATAATGTATCACAACCAGGAACGAACAGTGAATATGCCTGTCAGTCAGATTACCGGGCACCGTGGAGGTGTGCACAACTCCGTCTCCCGTCTTTGCCTGAAACCCACCCACATGATCGGTGGATACGCACAATTGAGTTATACTATTAATTATTATGGCACCATTGGCGCCAATCGTGATGAGTTCGTAATTATCCGCAAACTCGACAAAGTTGAGTGGAACGACGAACCCATAAAAGAATAATAAAGCAGATCATCATGCAAATACGCGCACAAATAGCAATGGTTATGAACCTGGACAAGTGTATAGGCTGTCATACCTGTTCAGTAACCTGCAAAAACGTATGGACCTCACGAAAAGGCGTGGAGTATGTATGGTTTAATAACGTGGAGACCAAACCTGGAATAGGTTACCCCGATGAATGGGAGAACCAGGATCGGTGGAAAGGTGGATGGAAGGTCGACAGAGGTCGCCTGATCCCTAAGATGGGCAGTAAGCCTGGCATCATGAAAAATATTTTTGCCAGTCCTACCATGCCTGGTATTGACGACTATTATGAGCCTTTCACGTTTAACTATTCTATCTTACACCAAGGTTCCAGGTTTAAAACCCCGCCAACAGCACGCCCGCACTCTATCATTACCGGCAAGCTGATGGAAAAGATAGAAAAATCGCCTAACTGGGAAGATGACCTTGGCGGTAAATTTGAAAGTCGTAGCCGTGATGTGAATTTCAAGGATGTCCCCAAAGATATCTATGCGAAGTTTGAAAATTCATTTATTATGTATCTGCCCCGTATCTGTGAGCATTGCCTTAACCCTGCATGCGTAGCAGTATGCCCTTCAGGAGCCATTTACAAGCGCGAGGAAGATGGCATAGTGCTAATCGACCAGGATCGCTGCCGCGGATGGCGCCAATGCGTGAGTGGCTGTCCATATAAAAAGGTCTATTTCAACTGGCAGACCCATAGGTCGGAGAAGTGTACTTTTTGTTACCCGCGTATTGAGGTGGGTGAACCAACCATCTGCAGTGAATCGTGTGTGGGAAGAATAAGATATATTGGGATTATGCTTTACGACGCCGATAATATTAAAAAAACTGCAGCAACGCCCGATGAAAAGGACCTTTACAAAGAGCATTTGACCATTTTTCTTGATCCTAACGACCCAAAAGTAATAGCAGAGGCGCTAAAGCAAGGTATTCCGCAAAACGTTTTGGAAGCTGCGTCAACATCACCTATTTACAAGATGGCCATCGACTGGAAGATTGCTTTTCCGCTACATCCCGAATACCGCACACTGCCCATGGTCTGGTATGTGCCGCCACTGTCGCCAATCCTATCGTCTGCTAACAGCCAGACTATTGGCATGAATGGCATTCTTCCTGATGTTGATGATATGCGCATTTCTCATAAATACCTTGCAAACCTCTTTACAGCAGGAGATGAACAACCTATAAAAGAAGCACTTAAACGCATGCTAGCTATGCGTGCTTATATGCGCAGCAAAACCGTTGACAAAAAGATAAATACCGAAGTTTTGGAAGAAACCGGACTTACCCCTGAGCAAATAGAGAAAATGTACCATCTGATGGCTATATCCAACTATGACGATCGGTTTGTTATACCCACCAACCATAGGGAGGAAGCAAAAAATGCTTATAAACTCCAGTCGACCGGTGGTTACCCTGAAGGAGAAAATCCTGATTCTGAAAAGTTTAAAAATTTATTTGGAGGCATCTGATGATGATAAAAACCTATAAAATATTATCTCTTTTGCTTTCATACCCAAACTCGGATCTGCAAGAATTTCTGCCAGAAGCAGAAAGCGAACTACGGGAGGAAGCACTGCTTTCAGCGGACAAGATAAAATGTGTAGTAGAATTTTGTAGCGGTTTTGCTAAGACCGACCTCACCGACTGGCAGGCAGAATATGTTCAACTGTTCGACTACTCGAGGAGTGTTTCGCTCCATTTTCTTGAACATGTGAAGGGTGACTCAAAAGACCGTGGTCAGGCAATGGTTGATTTGATGGAGTTTTATGAGAAGAATGGGATGAAACTCGCAAGCAGGGAGCTTCCCGACTATATCCCGGTGTTTCTTGAGTTTCTTTCAACACTTTCTTCAACAAAATCTGCCGAACTCCTTGGTGATACCATAAATATTTTAGATAGGATTAATGTGGCACTTAGTGAAAAGGGAAATCTCTACAGCCATCTTTTTCGGGCACTCATTTCGCTGTCATCCCGGCAGCCTGATAAGGAAATCACACGCGAAATGATTAAAAATGAAAAACCACTCGACCTGGATGCCGAATATGAAGAAGCTCCGGTGACATTAGGTGGATGTGAAATGGAAGCTTCTGCAATACCTTCGCAGAGGTTAGGAAGCTGAAAACAATAGAGTGTAAACAATAGGCATTAGATAGCATGAAAAACGGAATCCGAAAATCTCAACTATAAAATCAAAAGCCATGAACGACTATATCAACAACCTGCTGTTCACTTACCTGCCGCACATTGCCTTTGCAATTCTGTGGTTTGGGCTTTTCACCCGGCTTATTTTAGTTAATAAAACGATTCAGGCTGAATCCACCCAGTTGCTTACAGACAGAAGAATAAGGTTGGGCAGTAACTTGTTTCACTTGGGTATCATCATGGTATTTTTCGGACATCTAACATTGTTTATCCCTGAGGCACTTTATCGTCTTGTGATGACCACAGAAACGAAGCGTATCATAGCGCTGAGTCTGGGCTCTTTTTTTGGTACGATGGCCATCGTAGGAATGTCCATCCTGGTAACCAGGCGTTTCTTCTCACCACGAATAAAATACAATAGTAATTTCGCCGATTATTTCATTCTCATTTTACTATTCGCAGAAGCCGGTCTGGGATTAAGTTCCGTTTATGGAACTGCAGTTTCCCCGATAGAACATTATGCCGCGCTGGGCAAATGGGCTCAGGCAGTTATCACTTTTCAGCCCGATGCAGGTGCGATGTTGGCTGCCCATAGCATTCAGTATAAGATTCATATCGTCATCGGTCTTTTAATCTTCATAATATTTCCCTACACAAAGCTGATGCACATGCTGGTGTACCCCTTTGCTTACTTTTTCAGATCGGGCTATCAGATCGTAAGGCGCAGGTTTTCAAAACGACCTGCATGAGGCATATATAATCGTGTTTCAAATAGAACGCCTCCAATCCCGGAGATTCAATTTTACATGGAGTTCCATACCACCTTTAAAAAGCAAATTATTATAGCATGAAAGAACTACTCTTACTAATCTTGATCCTATTTCAATTATTCCGCTTTCCGGTAGCGGAAGGACAAAAAACTTCTACTCGTTCCGTCCCGGTAGAGTCGTTAACTCTGGAAAATATTTTCCCATTCCAACTTCAACATTGCCATGGTTCAACGATCATCGAATTACCCAATCAGGATTTATTGTGCGCATGGTTTCAGGGTAGCGGCGAGCGAACCTCCGATGATGTAGCAATTAAAGGGGCTCGATACAATCATCTGACCCATATTTGGGGAAAACCATTTATTATGGCAGACGTTCCGAATTTTCCGGATATTAATCCAGTCCTGTTTATGGATGCAAAATCAAAATTATGGCTAACCTGGTACACCGTATTAGCTTACCAATGGAACTCTTCCTTGCTTAAATACAAATTCAGTGACAATTACATGCAGAAGGAAGGAGCACCTCAATGGAAATGGCAGGATGTTATTCTTGTTAAAGCAGATGGCTCACCAACAACTGGTATTGGTGAAAATGATCTATTTGTTAAAACGCTCACCAGAAAATTCGATGAATATTACCAATACCTGGTTCAAAAAGGCGATATCTCGGATACTGGGAAAGCAACCATTTCAAAGAGGGACTGGGAGAAAGCACGAAAATTTTATACCGAATTGGCCAAGGGATCCAATTTTATAAGTGATGGGACAGAAATAAATTCACAAGGTGAAAAGGTGAAAAAACAATTGGGGTATCCTTTGATGCGAAGAATCGGATGGCAAACCAGAAATAAACCACTTATCCTTGGGAATAAGATTCTACTTCCTCTCTATTCTGACGGACTTAACCTTTCACTAATTGCAATAACTGAGAATTTCGGTGAAACCTGGACATTCAGTGAACCCATTTTGGGTGGAGGTGCCATTCAGCCCACTCTTGCACTAAATAAGGATGGATCAATAACAGCCTTTATGCGCGACAATGGCCCTGCTCCTAAACGATTGATGAAGAGTGTTTCTAAGGATATGGGGATCACTTGGAGCTCTGTTATTGATACAGATATCCCAAATCCGGGGACTGCAGCTGACGTGGTTGTTCTAAAAAGTGGCAATTGGGCCTTGGTGCTTAATGATGTTGAAGATGGGCGACACAAACTCTCCGTCTGGCTCTCTGCTGATGAGGGTAATACCTGGCCATATCACAAAGCGATTGTCAATGGAAAACCAGGTAGCGCCGTCAGAGGTCATTATCCGGCAATTATACAAGGGAAAGACGGAAAGATCCATCTAAGTTACACCAACCAAATTGAGGGAACAAACGGTGTGAAGGAACTTAAAAATATTGTTCACGCAGTTTTTACTGAAAAATGGTTGATGCAATAGTTTAAATCTAAATAGTAACGCAAATTTCTTTCAAATAATCTTATAACCAACAACTTCTGAATTTTGTCATTCAAATAAATGCCAATCAACATTTCAATTGATTGACATTTATCAATTAATTTTTATATTTGTCTCATATAAAAATAGAATAAATGTCTGAAGTCCAGGATACGATCAAGTGTTCCAATTGTACCGAATGTAGATATGACTGCTGTTTTAGTAACCGTAATTGTGGCAATTCGCACATTTTCAATTTGCTTTCAGTAGAGGAATTGCATTCACTCATGGATAACAAAAGGCAAATCCATTTTAGACCCGGTGAAACCATCATGAAGCAGAACACTCCCCTCACCCACTTGGTCTGTATCAAGAATGGTTTGGCAAAAGTGGTTTCCGAAGGGCCAAATGGTAAAAATCTGATTCTTCAGATTATTAAATCAAATAGTATTTTCACCGGAGGCGGTGCTATTGGAGATGATTTCAGACATTTTACCGTAGCAGCAATTACGGATATTGATTGCTGTTTTATTGATACGAATCGCCTATATGTGCTGCTTACTAAAAACAATAATTTCTCCATCGAATTGTTAAAGCATAGTAATGGGCTGCATCTAAAAATGCTAAGTACACTGATTAATCTGACTAACAAATACATGCCCGGTCGTGTTGCCGATACATTACTTTATTTAAAGAATAGTGTTTTCGAAACAAATCCATTCAACTTCTTATTATCCAAACAAGAATTAGCCGACATGTCCGGCATGACCAAAGAAAGTTTTATCCGAAGTTTAAAAGAATTTGAAGATTCCGGCTTGATCAGCCACACCAGAAATACGATTGAAATCCTGAAAGAAAATGAATTGATGGAGATTAGTCGGAATGGGTAATGGCCATCGTTTTTCCCTTTTATTGAAAAATACGCACTGTTTTTAATTAATCCAAATACAGATTTAGCCAACTTGAGCAATGATTTCCGGATTCTATTCAGAATGGAAATTAGTCAATTAATATATCCGACCAACTCAAAAAATAGCACTCCCAGAACTGACTTTCGTCATGTTTCTATTTTCACCAATCAGAACACAACTCATAACCATTTCATAATGTATCAGATAAATAAATTTGAAAATGCATTTTTGATGGTCATTAAATAGAATAGAATTAATTTTATTAAATTTATTGTTTAATTATTCAACAGTATTCTATGAACACATTGACATATATCAACCATATTTTGATGTACATGTCTGTTAATCACACTTTGCATACACATTTATTAGTCAATCTATCAACATAGTTCTATTTGTATTGGGATTTTGCAATTTTTAACTTTACATCCATGTCTTTAATAGACTAATTGATGATTTTATTTGAAAATACTGTGTTATATTATTAAAACTTTCAAAATTTATGAAACTACAGAAATTCTTTAAGCTTGCTATTTTTGCTCTCGCCTTAATGGCGTTTGGTGCTTCCTGTGTAAAAGAAGGCCCTCCCGGGACAAACGGAACAAATGGCACTAACGGCGCTACAGGTGCAGCGGGTTCAGCAGGTAAAGATGCCAATGAAACTTGTAAAATGTGCCACACCCCGGCAAAAGTGGATATTATATCCGTTCAATTTCAATATTCCAAGCATAAATCCGGTGAAGCAGCGCTTTCAGAAAGTGGAAATGCAGGATGCAGTCCTTGCCATACACAAGGTGGTTTTCAAGATGTTGTTAAGAGAAACGTACCTTCTACTTTCACTTTAAATGCTACAACAGGAAAATATGTGAATGACTATGCTTGCGATGCATCCAAAGCTTATGGCGAATTGCTGTGCAGAACTTGCCACAGTTCCATCCACGAAACGTATACTTCTACAGACCTTCCTAAGTTAACAACAACAGCTGCTGTTGCCTTAACTTTCACAGGTGGTAAAAAAACAGTCAACTTGACTCAGGATGGCGGAAGCAGTAACCTTTGTATTAAATGCCACCAACCTCGTCCATTTACATCTGCTCTTGATGGTAACGTACTGGATTATGCCGGTTTAGCTTCCAAACCAACTGCAACTTTTTTTGATGGTACATCAGCTGCTACTATGGCTACTGCTCAAGTTAAACCCGGATACCGCACCCACACACACTACGGAACAGTTGGTGCAATAGTGTCTGGTACTTGTGGTGTTGAATTCGCTGGACCAGTGGCTTATGCCCAGGCTGTTCACGTAACAAAAGCTGCTTGTTCAGATTGCCACATGGGTGCAATGGCTGGAGCTGTTGGCGGCCATAGCTTTAATGCAAAAGGAAATTTTGTCGGTTGTAACATAACTGGTTGCCACGTAGGTGTTGATGCTAAGAGTGCAAAATATTGGATCAACCCAAGAGCCGAAATAAAAGGTTTATTGGAGCAATTAGGCGCAAAACTTAATAACAATGGAGTGGAATTCATTAACAGAAATAGTGATGCTACTTCCAATCTTTGGTTCGGAATTACTTCCAAAAACTATGATGGTTATATGAATGTTTACGATCCTGCAACCAATCCAACTGGGACTTCAATGAATCCTAGTCAATTCCAGAATCAGAGTCTTCTTACAAGCACAGATCCTGTTGTAAAAGCCTACAATGCATCCTTGCCTGTTCTTAAACTGACAAATGCTCAGTTCGGTGCCATCATTAACTTCCAATTATGCTTGCGCGAATACAGTTTAGGTATACACAACCTTGATTACACAAGAGCTCTGTTGAAAAACTCTATTGCTATCCTTCCATAGTTTGACACCTGGATCAGATATAAAAAAGGCTTCTCTCATTTAGAAGTCTTTTTTATATTGATTCTATAAAAAATCTCCTCAATGAAAAAATCAAATAGTTATTTTCTTCTCTTTGTGCTTGGGTTCCTGCTCAATGCTTGCACCTACGATTTCATCGCACAAGTCGCGGAGGAGGAGTTGCCGGTGGTTGATCCGACTGTAACCATTCTTTTCTCAACTCAGATAGCACCCATATTTACGAGTAAATGCGTAGATTGCCACAAAGCCGGAGGTCAATCGCCAGAGCTTTCTGCTGCAAACGCTTACGCCGCCATCAAAGCGAAGAGTCTGATCAATGCAACAACACCTGAGGCCAGTCTGATTTACACATACGCAAGTCCTGCAAATGCTTCTCTTCATAGCTGGAAGAAGTATTCTGCTGCTGAGGCTCAGTTGGTTCTGACCTGGTTACAACAAGGTGCAAAAAACAATTAAGAAATTAAGAAATGAAAAAAACCTTTATATTCCTTATTTTAAGTCTTTTGCCCTTCACGTATCAATTTGTACAAGGTCAAACAGACTCTACAGCAACAGACGTTGTTGTCAATAAACCCGTTCGCTTTGTGTGGGAAAGTGGGTATCTAATCGATCAGCAAACTTCCAAAATTTCTCCGGTCAACACCCTCGAATCGGTTATTCAGCACAAATTCGGCGGTATGTCCAAAGGATTTCAGGATCTATTCGGAATCATGGCTCCGGGAGCTAACGTTCGGATTGCCCTGGATTATGTGATCATGAAAAATCTTCAGGTAGGATATGGCTTACAGAAGAAAAACATGTTCAGCGATTTTAATGCAAAATGGACTCCCTACCAACAGATGAATACAGGTATGCCTGTATCTATCTCGTTTTACGGAAATGTGGCTATCGACGGCAGACAGAAGTCTGAATGGGAATCCAGCCAATACAATCATTCTTCGGATGGAACACCTTACGCCAAATACGATTTCCGCTCATCAAACCGTCTCTCTTATTTTGCACAACTAAGTGTTTCCAGAAAATTTACTGACTTCCTTACCCTTCAGGGTGCCGCAAGCTTCTCACATTTCAACACAGTTCCATGGCATCAGGATCACGACAAAGTTGGTTTACACCTTGGTGGTCGTATCAAAGTTAGTCCGCAAGGATCACTGATCTTCAATTACGATGCTCCGTTGCAAATAAAATCAATATCTGAGCAGGCAGACTTCACTATTCACCCAGAACCTATCGTTTCGTTCGGGTATGAAGTATCTACCAGTACGCATGCATTCCAAATCTATGTCGGAAGCAACGATTCACTGCTCCCACAGGATATGATGCTAAATAATATGAGAAAACTCGATTGGGAAAACTTTTGCATAGGTTTCACTATTACACGGTTGTGGGGATTCTAATATCCGCTGCCATTGAATGGTTTAATCTTAATTCGAGAGGATACAAGATGTTAGTATAGAATATACTTGTGAGTAGCCAAATCCGTCAGGATTATGGCTACTCATTTTTTACGACTTTCTCTATTTCTAATTGAACTAAATAAACTACTAAAAGTTAATTAAATATTTTACAAGATATGAACTATACCGTTAAGCTAATCAGAGGACTCTTGCTGGTTTTGATACTATCCGGAGTTGTCGTATTACGGGCAGAAGAGAAGGTGACGCTAACCAAAACAGACAATCAGAGAACCAACGACTATTGCTTAAAATGTCATGCTCATAATCATTTCATTTACGAAAACACTTTAGCAAAAACTCAGTCAAAGCACAAAATGGAGCCAGGTATGAGGATTGACACGATCCTCTTTTACCAATCCAACCACAAAACGTTCAAATGTACGGATTGCCATTCTGAAGATTTCAAAATCTGGCCACACTCTGCGGAGGTAAGAATGGAACAAAAAATGATCTGTATTGATTGCCATGGCGGCGATGAAAAATATGCCAAATTTCAGTTCGAAAAAATTGAGGCAGAATTTGCCCTGAGTACCCATGCCACAAAACATGGTAGTGATTTCACATGCTGGACTTGTCATGAACCTCATACTTATAAAATTAGTGCTAGAAATGATTCAGTCATCAAAAAAATTATCGCATACGACAATAATATTTGCTTAAGTTGCCACAACAACATAAACAAATTTGAATTGATCAGCGACAACGCAAAACCCAATATTATTGCAAAACACGACTGGCTTCCCAATCAAGCACGTCACTTTCAGAATGTTCGTTGTATCGAATGCCACGCACACGTAAAGGATTCTTTATTGGTTTCCCATAATATTCAACCGAAAGAGAAAGCCGTTAGATTGTGCCAGGAATGCCATTCCAAAAATTCAATTCTCTTAAATTCACTCTACCAGTATCAAATGAAATCTAAAGCTACCGGTTTAGGTTTCGACAATGAGGCAATACTAAATTCATCCTACGTAATCGGTGCC
>JBBQJE010000126.1:0-10093 GCA_038325635.1 Bacteroidales bacterium | reverse complement strand
TCTCATTTCAGGTTGATGAATATGACCGCAAACAATGGTATCTATTCCTTTTCGCACAGCTACAGCAGCTGCAGTAATTTCAAAAGCATTAATAAATTTGACTGCCCCTTTTACTGATTTTTTAATTTTTTTAGAAAAGGATACTGGCTGTAACTCAAAAAATTTATTTATCCAGTTAATTTGATTGTTGAGCCATATTAAACCGTCGTAACCAATTGCACCAAGCTTAGCCAACCATTTGGAATGTTGCATAACAACATCAAATATATCACCGTGAAAGAACCATACTTTTTTACCGTGAAGATCAAGTTTTAATTCATTAAGAATGCGGAGTTTGCCAATTTTCATTCCGCTAAACTTACGAAACATCTCATCGTGATTTCCTGTGATATAATAAACAGAACAACTATCTGAGGCCAGACCAATCAAATGTTTAACGACTTTTAAGTGTGATTTTGGAAAATAATTCTTTTTAAATTGCCAGATATCAATAATATCACCATTTAAAACCAATGATTTAGGTCGGATGCTTTTCAAATACTTCAATAATTCAACAGCATGACATCCCGTTGTACCCAAATGAAGATCTGAAAGTACTAGTAAATCAACACTTCTTTTACTATCCATTAGTCGTGATTTAATTCAGCAACTAATTAACATCAAAGTAATTTCGTAATTGTTACAAAAATGTGAATTAATGATTACAAGCAGTTTACTTCAAAAAATCACGAAACCAGTACCCCGAATCTTTTATAGTTCTTTTCTGAGTTGATAAATCATTGTAAACGAGTCCAAATCTGGGGCGAATACCTTCAGCCCATTCGAAATTGTCGATAAATGTCCAGGCAAAATAGCCTGTTACGTTGAAACCCTCATTTTTAGCTTTGAGTATGTTTTGAAGATATCGCTTGTAAAAATCGATTCGCTGTTGATCATGAACTCTACCGTCGATTAGATGATCGGGAAAGGCCGCACCATTTTCTGAAATAACAATTTCTTTGATCGGGTACTTTGCAAACTGTTTGATGATCTTATACATTCCTTCCGGGTCGACCTCCCAACCCATCTCTGTCATTTCTGAATGGCCGGGTTTTACCCGGTTAGCCCAGATATAAGGTATTAAAGAAGGTTTTCCTATAACCCTGAAGTAATTTTGAAGACCAATAAAATCAAAATCAAATTTCAATTTGTCCTGATCACCAGGCTTAATGAATTTTTCGATTTTTTTTAGAAATGGCAGATCCTGATATGGGTAGCCCATACCTAATGATGGCTCGATAAACAATCTGTTTAACATCACATCAAGTCTTACTGCTGCTTTATGGTACCTTTCCGTCGATTTAAAAGGCTCAACGGAGGAGCACGAAAACGCAGTTCCAATGTGACTGTTCTTTACATTATTTCGAATAATTCTTCCGCCTTCTGCCTGACAAAGACAGGCATGATGTATGGAAGAGAGATACATATTTAATCCTGTTTGGTTTGGGGCATGCATACCTGCCAAATATCCCAGTGTGGTGAAACTTGCAGGTTCATTCATGACCATCCAGTTTTTTAATCTGTCGCCAAACCTTCGAGTACACAAATCAGTGTATTCTGAAAACCAATCAACTATTTCATGATTAGTCCATCCACCCTGATCCTGAATCTTTTGTGGCAAATCCCAATGATACACCATGCCCCAAGGTTCAATACCCAAATTAAGACAGGCATCAATCACTCTATTGTAGAAGTCAATACCCTTTTCATTGATCCTACCAATTCCATCCGGAAGTATTCTTGACCATGAAAAGGAAAATCTGAAATCTTTAAAATTAAGGGATTTTAATAACTGTAAATCACTTTCATACAGTTGGTAAAAATCGTTGGCTATCTTTCCGTCTGAATTATCCTTTATATTACCTTGCTGAGAAGTAAACCTGTCCCATATTGATTCACCTTTCCCATCAATATCAGAAGCTCCTTCGATCTGGTAGGCTGAAGTGGCAACTCCCCAGTGAAAATCATCTCCAAAATCCCTTTTGGTAAATTCATGATCAGGTTCACGAACAGCAAAAACCGGGTTCAATCGACCGATGGCCACCATAGCAGCCAAAGCTTTTAAGAATTCGGATCGTAACATATTAATCAACTGTCAACAAATTGTGATGACTAAAAATTAATAGGACGATCACAACCCTAAGAATTTAAAAAAGTAATAGACGAATGCAGCAATTACCATTGAAACAGGGATTGTTAATATCCAGGCATAAAGCAAGTTAATAGTTACTCCCCATTTAACAATTGTGACTCTTTTCGTTAGCCCCGTTCCCATGATTGCCCCTGTAATTGTATGAGTTGTACTGACGGGTATGCCGAATGCATCTGTACCAAATAGCAACAGTGCTCCGGCGGTTTCAGCTGTTACACCTTCGAAAGAGGTCAACTTCGTGATCTTGGTACCCATGGTCTTAACGATTTTCCAACCACCCGACACGGTTCCCAAACTGATTGCCAAATAACATCCCAAGACTACCCACATAGGTATGGAATGGATTTTCCCGCCAACCATGGATATATGAGCCCAATCAGGGATTGAAGCCGGATCAACATTTTTAAAATAAACCAACAATGTAGCAGCAATAATTCCCATTACCTTTTGGGCATCATTTCCTCCATGGCCAAGACTAAAAAGTGCAGAAGAAAGCAACTGAAATTTCCTGAAATATCTATTTAACACGTGTGGATTGCCGTTTTTCAGGAGATTAAGCAATAGAACAGATAATAAATAGGAGAAAAGCATTCCCAAAAAAGGAGCCAGAAAAATAAATGAAGCAATCTTAATGATTACGCTTGAATGCACTACGCTCCAGCCTGCGTGAGCAATGGCAGCACCGGCAAAACCACCAACCAATGTGTGTGACGAACTGGAAGGTATTCCAAGGTACCAGGTAAGAAGATTCCAAATAATGGCCGCAACTACACCGGCTAAAATTACTTGAAGGTTGATGGCATTGGTATCAACAACTTTTGCAATTGTATCAGCTATTTTTAACTCAAAAATTGCAAATGCAAGCAAATTAAAAAATGCAGCCCACAGAACGGCTTGAACCGGAGATAAGACTTTGGTAGAAACAATGGTGGCTATGGAATTCGCAGCATCATGGAATCCATTAATGAAATCAAACAGAAACGCCAATATAATGATGACAATGAGAAGTGTTAAATTCATGTTTTGACGTTTTTAATGGCTAGTTACTATCAAAGGATGAAAATTGGAAAATTCTAACCCATTTTTACAATAATGGAGGAAAATATATTTGCTACGTCGTCGCATTTGTCAATTGCTTTTTCAAGAGTGGTCAGGATGTCTCTTTTTTTAATTAATTCAATGGCATTTACCTCCAATTCAAAAAGATTGGAGAGGTATTCCTGGTAAATATCATCAACCTGACTTTCATACTCCCTGATCTTCTCACAGTTGTTGGCATAATTTTCAAAATCATTAACTGATCTCACATTGTGCAAAACAATTTGAATTTCCTTATTGGCAGAATGAATACGGTCGGCAATCCAAATGAACTCCTCAGGAATCAAATTCACCTTATAGAGTCCGATTCTTTTAGATGCGGCATGAATATAATCAACAATATCATCCATTTTGTTGATCAATTCGTGAATGTCTTCCCTATCAAAAGGTGTAATGAAAGTAACATTCAATTCAAATAACAAGCGTCTGGTTATATCATCTCCAATGTGTTCAACATCCCTGATCCGGCCAATGATTTCCATACATTCGTCCGGGTTCTTTTCTTTTACAAGTTTAACCAGTAATTCAGAAGAAAGCACCAGATTATCAGCTGCTTTATTAAAAAGAGGAAAAAATTTGTGATCTTTTGGAACAAGAAAACCAAAAATTGTGTCGAGCTTCATTATTCTTGATTAGTTAAATACAATCCCGTCAGCATAATTCAGATTGTAAAGATCGGTTTCTTTCATCAATTTATCATCACAATAATGTTACAATTCTGTTACAAAACAATCTACACTATTTAGGCACTTATATTTGTTTAACCACAGTGTATTTTTTTTGAAACATTCTTGTAACAATAATAAATCAATTTTGCAGGTGAAATCAATTGATATTATTAGTTTATGAATTTTCAAAAAAAGACCTTTAAGAACAGTAATCCAACCTCCACACTTTCCAACGGTTTTACAAAAAGAATCGTTCTTGTTCCCCTCTATGCATTTCTGCTGATAATACTCTTTAATAGTAACGTAATCGCTGCAAATGGGAGTATTGAGGGTACAATTACAGATAAAAAATCAAAAGAAACACTGGTTGGTGCACAAGTTATTTTGAATGGTACCACGATCGGTGCTGTTACTAATTTTGACGGACATTTTATCATTGACAACATAAAACCAGGAACCTATAATATTCGGGTATCATATATCTCATACAATCCTGTTGTCATAGATGGGGTTATCGTCTCTGCCAATAAAAAATCAGAATTAAATATTGAGATGGATGAGGCAACAATTAGTCTAGGCGATATTACCGTCACAGCTACAAGAAGAAAAGGTTCTGATGTTTCAATAATCAGTGCAATAAAGTCCAGTTTAACTGTTTCCAATGGAATTTCCAATCAACAGATAATGCGTTCTCAGGACAGAGATGCATCTGAAGTGGTAAAGCGAGTTCCCGGAGTTACAATTGTTGATGATCGATTTGTTATTGTCAGAGGTTTAGGCCAGCGATACAATAGTGTATGGCTAAATAACGCCTCTGCACCCAGTTCAGAAGCCGACAGTCGAGCATTTTCTTTCGATATAGTACCAAGTTCTATGATCGAAAATATGATGATTTTCAAAACACCATCACCCGAACTTCCAGGCGATTTCACCGGAGGATTTGTCAAACTAAGTACCAAAGATGTTCCGGAAAAGAACGCCTATTCCTTTTCAATCGGAACTTCCTATACTCCCGGAACTACGTTGAAAGATTTTTTCAAATATGAGGGTGGGAAATATGATTTTGCAGGAATTGACGACGGAACAAGAAAGCTACCTGCCTCGTTTCCAACAGATTTAAGAGAAGTTGGTGCAAATGATCAGGTTTTACTTGGCCGTATGTTGAATAAAAATTGGTTGGCAAAAGCAGCTAAGGCATCTCCTGATTTACGCATGTCTTATACAATGGCTCATCGCTTTACTATAAAAAAAATTATTATCGGTGAAGTTACTGCAATCAACTATTCAAATACCAAGAGTTTTGACCAGATAGAAAATAACAATTTCGGTGTTTACCGTTTTGAAACAGACTTGCCAGGTTACGATTTCTCCTTCAAAGATGATGTGTATAAAAACACGGCAAAATTGGGAATTATGCACAATTGGAGTGTGTTTCTGGGAAAGGGAAATAAAATTGAATTCAGAAACCTTTTTAATCACATTGGTTACACCAAAACATCCCTTAGACAAGGAACTGAATTCTATAGCAATTCTAAAATTAAATCGTACGAATATGCTTTTATGAGCCGCAATACGTATATGGGTCAGTTTAGCGGAACACATTCGTTTAACGAAAATAAAACCAAAATTGACTGGACAACAGGTTATTCAAGAGCCACGCGCGATGAGCCGGATTTAAAAAGATTGAAACTGACGATGAATGAAAATTCATCTGATGTAAATAACGGTAAATATTACATGGTTTTTCCTTCCAACCCTTTAACTTCAAATGCGGGTAGAGTTTACATGAATCTAGGTGAAAACGTATACTCAATAACTGCTAATCTAGAAAACACTTTTAAGCTTGGCAGTCTCAATCCAGTTTTAAAAGCTGGTATTTACGGAGAAAAAAAGGATCGGAAATTTACTGCAAGAAAACTAGGATATGTGGTTTCCAACAAATCATTATATGATACAAAAATTGGCTATCTGCCTCTTGAACAAATGTTTGCTGATGGAAACATTAATTCAACCAATGGGATAAAATTGGCCGAGGAAACCGGGAAATCTGATTCATACACTGGAAACAACGATCAATTAGCAGGTTACGTTGGGATTTCAATCCCATTCAGCAAGAAATTATCGGTGTACGCTGGAATAAGGGGAGAGAAGAATAAACAACTAATCCACAGTTACGACAGATTTACACAACCAATCACAGTCGTTAACGACACATTCAATATTCTTCCATCTATCAATGCTATATACCAATTCAATGATGAAAATTTGATTAGGGTTGCGTATGGAAAATCGTTGAACCGTCCTGAGCTTAGAGAAATTGCTCCATTCCCATTTTATGATTTTGAAAACAATGCGGTATACTCTGGAAATCCAAGTCTGAAAAATGCCTCAATTGACAATGGTGAAATCAGATTTGAGCATTATCCTTCAAAAAATGAAATAATTTCCTTCGGCTTGTTCTTCAAAAAATTCTACAATCCTATTGAAGTGAAATATCTGCAGACGGGAAGCGGATTGGAATACAGTTATCAAAATGCAGACCAGGCTTTAAATTACGGCATCGAAGCTGAAATGCGAAAATCACTTGCATCTACAGGCTTCTTCGAAAAAATTAACCTGGTACTAAACGGGGCTTTGATTAAGAGTCAAATCAGTTTTTCCAATAAAGTAACAGAGAAAACTCGTCCGATGGCTGGCCAATCACCTTATATTCTGAATGCTGGAATTTTTTACTACGATGAAGAAAAAAGCAAATTGATGGTGAATCTTATGTACAATGTGATCGGAAAACGAATTCAAATTGTTGGAATTCCGGAACAAAATGCTTGGGAAGATATTCCTGATGTCTACGAAATGCCCAGAAATTTGGTCGATTTGGTCATAAGCAAAAAAATTGGAAAATACACAGAAATTAAATTTTCAGTAAAGGATCTCCTGAATCAAAGTGTCGTCTATAAACAAAACATCAACACTTCGGTAGACCTGAGTCACTACAATGGTGGCAAAACAGATATCAAAAATTTTAATCGTGATCAAATACTCAGAAGGTTCAAGCCAGGTAGCAGCTTTTCGCTGGAATTGGCATTTCGCTTCTAAGACACATTTTAAACACTGATAATTAACAATATAGGTCATTTACAAAAATGGATTTAAGAAAAAACAAAAAATTTATTACTATGAAACGTTTAATTTCGAATGGATTATTGATGACAGTTCTTCTCTTTGTTGGACTATCATCCTGCAAAAAAGATCCGGTTATCGTTAAGGTTGAGGGAATAGTCCTTGATCAGAAAACCGCCATTGTAAGGGTAGGTACTCCCCTTAAATTAACGGCATCAATCTCACCTTTTGACGCTACCAACAAAACAGTAACCTGGAGCACCAAAGATGCTTCAATTGCTACGGTTGCTGCTGATGGAACTGTCTCAGGTGTTGCTACAGGCTCGACTGAAATCACCGTTCAATCGACAGATGGACTGTTTAAAGATGTTAGTATAGTGACTATTTTCCCAGCTGCTGGTTCTACTATCACATTGACAGGAAATATTACTACGAATATCTTGCTAAAATCAGATATCAATTATGTACTGGATGGCTGGGTTTATGTAAAATCAGGTGCAACGATTACGATCGAACCTGGAACTGTCATCAAAGGAAAAGTTGATACCAAAGCATCTTTGGTTATTGAAAGAGGCGGAAAAATCATGGCAGATGGTACTGCAGCAAAACCAATTGTATTTACATCAGCTAAGCCGGTTGGCTCACGTGCAGCAGGCGACTGGGGTGGTATTGTACTTTGCGGTAATGCAAAAATAAATGTTACCGGTGGTGAAGCAGAAATCGAAGGTGGTTTGGGATCTAAATATGGTGGTACTGATGATAACGACAACTCTGGTACCATGAAATATGTCCGTATTGAATTTGCCGGATATGCATTCATGCCAGATAAAGAAATCAATGGATTAACATTCGGAGGTGTTGGCAAAGGCACAATCATAGATTATATCCAGGTTTCCTTCGCAAACGACGATTCATTTGAGTGGTTTGGCGGTACAGTAAATTGCAAACACTTAATCGCATTTAGTGGCTTGGATGACGAATTTGATACTGATTTCGGTTTTAGCGGTTTTGTTCAGTATATTGTTGGATTACGTGATCCGCAGATTGCAGATATTTCTAAATCAAATGGATTTGAATCTGATAATGACGGAAGCGGATCAACAAATACACCTATTACAAATCCCAGATTTGCCAACGTAAGTTTATACGGGCCACTTGCAACTCCAACCACTGCAATTAATCCGTTGTTCCAGGCATCCATGCATATTAGAAGAAAATCTAATCTTGAAGTATACAATTCTGTTTTTGCAGGATGGCCAAAAGGTTTGCTTTTAGCTGATCCAAAAGGTAACGGCGGAAGCGGTGCGATGGTAAAAGGATGTATTCTTTCCGGAATGCAAGACGTTTATAGTGGTAACACAGCTGGCGAACAAGCCTTTTATGATGATGCGGCAAAACTAAATAGAGTTATTGTACTAAATTCAGATCTTAAAGTGGCTAATCCATTTAACCTGACTGCCCCGAACTTCCTTCCTCAAACAGGATCTCCTTTATTAACGGGTGCGGCAACTACGCTGCCTGTTGGATTAGAAGCTACTGACTATATTGGCGCTTTCAAAACAACTGATTGGACGGCAGGATGGACAAATTGGACTCCAAAAACGACAACCTATTAACAAAAGATCAATCCAAATCGAAAGGCCGCTCCTTCGGGGACAGCCTTTCTTTTGATTGCCCTTTTTAAGATGGTGCTTTTGACTATTTTTTCCCTCTTAATTGCTACATTCGAGCTATTTTAAACAAGAAATAAAATCAGATGAAGTGAGCGTGATTTATCAATCGCCGATCCCGGTTGATCATAGACACCAGCGAATTCCATTTGGCAACTGAAAAATAAATTATTATCAAATGAAAAAAGGACTTTTTCTACTTTTCTTTATTTTCATGTCCTCTTTAGCTTTTACTCAAGAGATAGAAAATATAGACGGAAAATACTACAAAAAAGGGATGCTTTATTCGGGAGTGCATACTGAATACTATGAAAATCAAAATCCGAAAACTAGGCTGAATATTCTAAATGGAGTACTTGAAGGTACCATTCTAACCTATTTCGAAAACGGAAAAAAGCAAGAGCAACGATCCTATAAAAATGGGAAAAAGGACGGAATTTGGATTACTTGGGATGAAATTGGAAATAAAACGGCAAAGGCAGAATATATCGATAATGCAAAGAACGGTGACTGGTATATTTGGTCAATTGATGGTAAACCACTTTACGAATTACACTACAAATTAGGACAAAAAATAGGAACTTGGAAAGTGTATGACGAAGCTGGTAAACTGATTAGCGAAAGGAAATACTAATCGCAAGAATACAAAGTTGTTACAATATTTTAATGTTTTTGTAATATTCCTGTAATCAAACCGTAACATCTTTAGTCGACATTTGTGTTGTACTAAAACAATAAAAATGAAAAAGACACTTTTAGCATTGTTATTTATCTCGGTTGCAGCATTTACATTTGCAGTTAACAATGGTAATCCTGTTAGCAAAAGCAAATCTACTGAAACAGTGGCCACCAATCCGATTGCTCCAGTCTCTATCTCGGGCAAAGTAATTGATTTAACTTCAGGCGAAGCACTTGCAGGAGTAGAAGTGACCATCGAGGGTTCGACAAAGAAAGTTCATACGGATTTAGATGGCAATTTCAAAATTGAAGACCTTCAACCAGGAGCATACAATTTAATCGCATCTTATATTTCATATAACAAAAGTTTCATTGAGAAATTAGAAATTGGCAAATCAAATCAGGCATTGAATATTAAATTGCAATCTGCTAATTAAATACCCTTTTCTGGTTAAAAAACGGAATGGCACTTAAGCGATTCCGTTTTTTTATGCAAAATTTTCCAAATTATTTTAAATATCGTAGGCTGAGGATCTTTCTTTTATGCAACACTTACATGATATATTTCAATTGACAGAAAAATAACTGAATTTATGACTATCTTGTATCACCTTGATAAAAGCTACTAATTGAATGTCTGGAAAATGAAAGATCAATTTAGGATTTTG